>CACDTV010000005.1 GCA_902555695.1 uncultured Alphaproteobacteria bacterium
TTCATCTAATAGCAAAAGATCAGATGGTTTGATTAAATTTTTGATTAGCCCTACTCTCCTTTTTTGCCCACCAGATAAATGTTTAATTAAACTGTTTTTATCAATACTTAAATTATTGCAAAATATATCTATCTCATAATTATTATCTTGATTTTTGATTACAGATAAAATTTCTTGCTCAACGGTGTTATTATCATCATTTAATACAAAATTTTGGTTGAAATAATTTACAGCAAAATTATCAATACTCCATTTTTCACCAGCATCAATATCATGTTGACCTGATATGACATTCATTAGGGTTGATTTCCCTGCCCCATTTTTACCAACAAGCGCAATAAAATCTTTTCGATGAATATTTATATCAAGTTCCTTTAAAATTTCTTTTTTATGATAACTAACTGATCCCTCTTTAAGTGAAAATAAAAGTTGTTTCATATTATTTCAATTTATAGCTTAGATATGGCTGGGGCGGTAGGATTCGAACCTACGCATGCCGATACCAAAAACCGGTGCCTTACCGCTTGGCTACGCCCCATCAGGATTTAAAGAACTTATCCGAAATAAAAGGATTTTTCAATTCTAACTGAAGGATAAAATTTATTAATCTCCCTAAAAATCGACCTTTCTTTTGCGATTTTCTTGAAAGATACAAAAATTGAAGATCCACTACCACTCATGCCAAATTTTAAGAAATCTCTCCTATAATCCAAAAGGAACATAAATAATTCTTTAAACTCTTTATTTAGTAACATGGATGAACTAGTTAAGTTATTTTGAGATATTAGTTGTTTTTTTGCTCCCATCTTATGGTTTTTAAAATAATTATAAATTTTTTTAGTTAAATTTTTTTGTGAAGGAAAAATTAAGTAAACTTTCCTCCAATAATATTTTTTTGCCTTGAGGTATTTATACTGACTTAATCCATCAATTATTTTTGGATATTTATCTTTAAAAATAATTACATCTGAACCAATTAAAGGTGCATCTTTTTCAAAGTTTTTTGAAGTAATTTGATGATATTTATATAGAAATTTTAAAATTGAGGCTGCATTTGAGGATCCGCCTCCTAATCCATAACCAACTGGTATTTTTTTGTAAACTAAAAATTTTAATTTTGTTTTAGTTTTGTATTTTCTATCAAAAAATAGAATTGATTTTTTTATAATATCATTTTTCAATTTGATTATTTTTTTATTTTGATCGTAATAAGTAATTTGTAACTTTGTAGAATTAGATACCTTAATTAAATCATTTAATTTTAAAAGAACGACTTTAGAAGAAATCTTATGTTTTTTGATAATTTTGTCATAATATTTAATTTTTAAATCAAGATTTATTTTAGCATAGCTTGTTAATTTACTTATTTTCATTTCTACCTAAAACTTCCTCGTATTTAAAATAATCTTTATGAAATAGTATAATTTTATTATCTAAAAATTTTGATTCTTTGTATCTGCCTAATTCATAATATATTTGAGATAAATGATCTATTATTTCTGGCTCTGAGGGTTCAAGTTGATAAGCATCATAAATCCATTTTTCTGCCAAATCTAAGTTATCTTTCTTAAAATAAAGCCATCCCAAACTATCAAGTATAGCCCCATCATTATAATTTGAGTCTTTTACTGCCTTTTGAAGCATACTTTCTGCAAGATCTAATTTTCTATCATTCTCAACCCATAAATATGCAAGATAATTTAATATGTAAGGATATGAACTTTTAGATATATCAATACTTTTTTGGATAATTTCTTCAGCTTTTTTAATTTCATTATTTCTCTCTAACAAAATACCATATTTAAAAAGATGAATTGCATCATCAGAATTCTCTAAAATACTCATGCAACACTCGTTTATAAAATCTAAAGCACCACTATTATCATTTAAAAAATACATTTCCATCGCAACAAGAAATGATAACTCTAGATTTATCCAATCAGTTTGATGATCGCTATTATTTATAAAATACACTAAGTCACTCATATCAGTGTCTAATTCAAATGATGTTGAGATATAAAGGTAGTTTTTAAAAAAATTAAAATTTTTGTCAGTTGGGTTAAAATTTTTAATTAATTTTAGTATTTCTTTACTTGGATTTAATTCTGCTAAAAATGAAATTTTTTTATAAAGATAATAATCCCTATTATCTGGATTTATTTCGATTAAATAAGATAATAAAGCAAGTGCTTTTTTATACTCACGCGCATAAAAATAATAAGTGCTAGTTTGAAATAGTTGAAGATATATTATGTCTTCATAATCCTTAACTACGTAATTTTGATCTAATTCAATAGACAAATTATTAAAAGTAGTTGATGACTGAATAAAATCTGCCAGTGGAAAATTGATGTTATGATAATTGAAAATACTGTCCATTACATTTAATTCTTTAGAATTAAAGATAGAGAGTGTTTCTATATTTGATGTTACTTCTTCATTAATTTTTTTTAAACTGTTGAGGTCTTTTTGGCGATGATAGAAATAAATAGTATTGATATATCTTAAATTTGTAAAGCGACTATCAATTTCATTCAAATTTTCTAAATTATTTTGAAAATTGTTTTTATTACAATAATTCATCCAAAAATTTATGCTTTTTAGTATGGCCTCTTCAAAAATATAAATTTGTTTTTTGTCAGGAATATTTAAGCATTTGTCATCACCTAGATTCTTGAGAAAAAGAATAATTTCATGAATAAATCCACTTTCAATTTCACTAATATTATCAAAAGTATAATTCCCTATAATAATATTACTTAGTAAGGTTGAAGTCTGGTCATTTGAAAAATCATAAGCTGGTAATTTTTCCCAAATTAAATAATCATTATTGTATTCAGAATAAATTGAACTTAGAAGTTGATTTTCGAAAGTATTTTTTAATTGAGACCCATATGCATATACAATAAATCCAAAAAAACATATAAAATATAAACTAAAAGATAATTTTTTAATCATGAATAACCAAGACTACCAAAAAAATATTCTTTTGGAATTGATGAATCTGGAGGAATTTCAAGTAAAAAAATCTCAAAATGATTCCGATAACCAAATAAATAGAGATATTATCAATAGTCCAAGCAAAGCCACCAGTATTGATCAAATAGAGGATTTTTTAAAAAATGAATTATTAAAGTTCAATATTAATCAACCAGTCAATCTAGTAGAAGGTGATAAAAATTCGAAGATTTTATTTTTTTACGGTAAATGCGATATTACTGATGAAAAGATAATAGATAAAGCAAATGGTGAGTTATTCGATAAAATGCTTTCCTCCATAAAATTAGATAGGAAACAAATAAGCTTAGTGTCTTATATACCAAGGGGACTCAGTGAGTTTGATAATAAACACAAAATGAATTCAATTTTACAACTTATCAATTATCGGTTAATTGAATTGATTAACCCAAAATATCTAATAATTATGTCAAATTATTGCATCAAAATGTTATTGGCTGCAGACTTGTCTTCCATGTCTCTTCGTGGAAAGTGGTTTGATTTCAACACCCCGAATGACGTAGTACCCAAAAAATGCCGTGTGCTTTATGAGCCATCTTTATTAATAAACAATCCAGAACTTAAGAAAGATGCTTGGGAAGATTTAAAGGAAATTAAAAGGCAGCTTGGTGGATAGAATGAGAATTATCGTTTTATTAATTGTAACGTTTTTTTACTCACAGAGTATCTTTGCCCTTAGCTCTAAAGATATTGGCCTTTATAAAAGTATTTTTAATGATTACAGAAATGGAAATTTTGATAAAGGTGATAAAGATATAGCAAAACTAGATGATTTAATTCTTTTGGGTCATGTACAAGCTTTAAAACTTCTTCATCCAACAGCACATCGCTCTAGTTTTTTAGAGCTCCGAGATTGGTTGAGTGAATATAGTGATCATTACGAAGCTAGAAGGATTTATAAATTGGGAGTAAGAAGAATGCCGGATGGGGCAAAAAAACCAAAAAAAAATTCATACCCACTTTTTGATGAGATCTTTCAAAAAGATAAGTCACAAGAAACTGTCTCCACTAAATCAAATAAAATATTTTCAAATAAAAATTACTCAAAAAAAATTAGTATTTATAATACTGTAAGATCAAGAGTTGGAAGAGGATGGCCTACTGGAGCATTAGAGTATTTAAACCACCACATAAAATATTTTAATCAAAAAGAAAAATCTTTTCTACTTTCCAAAATTGCCAATGGCTACTACCTTGCAGATTTAGATGATAAGGCGATAAATGTTTTAAATGATGAGGCTTTCTTGAGTCAACCATACGATGAGGGCTTATGGATTAAAGGTCTTTCATATTATAGAAAAGGGAAATACCAAAAAGCCTCGAGACAATTTTTAATACTCTCAAAAATTTCAGATAACAAATGGTTAAGGGATGCTGGTGCTTATTGGTCATTTTTATCCTCAACAAAAGACGCTAATGATGAAATTACTTTCAAAGCATCTTTAGAAGCTCTAAATAAATCTTGCAAACCAAGTTTTAATATGTACTCAATTTTATCTTGTAGAATTTTAGATAAAACCATTCAAGACTTTGAATTTAATACCTCATTAATGAGCTCAGATCTTGAGTCATTTTTAAATACCAAATTAGGTGAGAGAATTCAGGCCTTAATTGAAATCGATGAACTTCCAATTGCAGAGATAGAATTAAATAGACTTCAAAACATTACAAATGACAGATTTAAAAGACTAATCCTAAATTTTTCTATTAAAAATGATCTGAGTTCCTTGCAAATTAAAACAGCAAAATACTTGTTTAAAGATGACGCCCCGATAGATTTTTTATATCCAACACCAAAATGGATCCAAGATTATAATTTCAATAATATTGACCCAACTATTATTATTAGCATGATTAGACAAGAGTCGCAGTTTAGTGCTTTTGCAAAAAGTGGTAAAAGTGCATATGGATTGATGCAAATTCTTCCATCAACTGCTCGTATGGTAAATAAAAAACATAAATTTAAGTCTAATCCAAGAATATTATATGATCCTGAAATTAATGTTGAAACAGGTAGCCTCTACCTTCAAAATTTATTATCTATAAATTATATCAATGGAGATTTGCTAAAGGCTTTAATCTCATATAATGCAGGGCCAGGAAATCTTTCAAAATGGATGAAAAAAACTACATTTAATGATGATAGTTTTCTTTTAATTGAGTCTATACCATCAAGAGAAACAAGAATGTTTGTTGAGAGAGTTCTAACTAATCTTGTTATTTATGAATTAATAAATCATAATTCATTCAATTATGCTGATGAACTCATAGCCACTAATACTATCTTGATTAATGATTGATGAAAAAATAACATTTAAACAAATAAATATTGCTGTAATCACTTTGTCGGATACAAGAAAAGAAAGTGATGATAAATCAGGTAATACATTAAAAGAACTTATACAAAAAAAAGGACATTCTGTTTCCCATTATCAGATTATTGAAGATGAACCTAAACTCTTTATTCCTATTATTCAGAAATTAACAGCATCTGTCGAACACGATGTAATAATCACTTCAGGTGGGACTGGTCTGACGGGAAGAGATAATACTATTGATGCCTTAAAAAAAATATCTCAAGTTGAAATTCCAGGATTTGGAGAATTGTTTAGACAATTAAGCTATAAAAAAATTGGAACCTCAACTATACAATCTCGAGCGAGTGCATTTTTATTAAATCAAACTTACATCTTTTGTTTACCTGGATCTACTTCTGCTGTTAGAGATGCTTGGAATGATATTCTTTTTCATCAATTAGACATAAGACACAAGCCATGTAATTTTGTCGAACTAATACCTAGACTTGATGAGTGAATATGTTGTTGGAGTCGACGAGGTTGGCAGAGGATCTCTTGTTGGAAGTGCAATAATTTGTGCTTTCAGATCACAAAATTCCTTATTTGATAAACTTCCATTTAGTGTCTCTGATTCAAAAAAAATAAATAAAAAAAAAAGAGAGGAAATATATGAATATTTTAGATTAAATAAAGGTTTCGAATATAATTATCAAATTATTTTTGGAAAAAAAAAATTTATTGAAAGATTTAATATTCACAATGTAGTTTTGCAAAGCATGAAACAATCGATAATTTTGTTGTCAAAAAAGTCAGATACAATCATCATAGATGGAAAATTTATTCCAAGCGAAATGAAAGGTTATAAAGTGAAGTCTTTAATTAAAGCAGATGATAAAATTAATCAGGTGTCAGCAGCTTCAATTATAGCAAAAGTCTTCAGAGACAAATTACTTCTGAAACTCCACTCATTAGATGGTAATTATCAATGGAATAAAAATGCTGGGTACGGTACAAAGTCTCACTTAAGCGCTATTTATACACACGGGGTCAGCAAATATCACAGGACCACTTATCAACCTATAAGTAAACTTATCAAAAAGTTATCTACTTAGTTATCAACAGTAGAGTATGTTTTTTTTACACAAGATTCTTTATAAATATTAAGATTCATACGTGTTGAAATCAAATAACCTATATTTAGGTGATTGTCTTGATCTATTAGCTAAAATTGAAGATCAGACAATTGATTTAATTTTCTTAGACCCTCCTTATAATTTACAATTAAACAAAGTTTTAACTAGACCAAATCATTCCATTGTCAATGGTGTCAATCAGGATTGGGATAAATTTGATAGTTACTCGAGTTATGATGATTTTACCTTTTCATATTTAACTGAATGTAAAAGAGTTCTTAAACCTGATGGGGGATTATGGATTATTGGTTCGTATCATAATATTTTTAGAATTGGAAAAATTCTCCAAGATTTAAACTTTTGGATTTTAAATGATGTGATTTGGGCCAAATCTAACCCGTTACCAAATTTTAGGGCAACTAGACTTACTAATGCGCATGAAACTCTTATTTGGTGTTCAAAAAAACCTAAATCTAAGTATCAATTTAATTATCATACTTTAAAGGTTGCAAATGAAGACAGACAAGAGAGAAGTATTTGGAACTTCCCAATTTGTTCAGGTAAAGAAAGGTTGAAAAACAATAAAAACCAAACAGCTCACCCAACTCAAAAACCCTTAGCTTTGATGAAAAAAATTATTATTCAGTCATCGATACAAGGAGATCTAGTACTAGAACCTTTTGCAGGCACAGCAAGTTTCTGTGCTGAAGCAAAATATTTGGGTAGAAATTACATAGGTTTTGAAAAAGATGATGGTTATTTTAATTTAGCAATTAAAAGATTAAAAAAAATTAAATCTTTAAAAAATGATTTATTAGAGATTAATGAAAAAGATAAACCTATACAAAAAATACCCTTTGCAAGTTTAATTGACAATGGGCATTTAAAGCCAGGTGCTAAACTATATAACAATAAGAAAAGCTATAAAGCTACAATTTTACCAGATGGAAGTATTTCATATAAAAATGAGAGAGGATCAATTCATAAAATTGCTGCAAAAGTAAATAAGACATCGAGTTTCAATGGATGGGATTATTGGCATTATGAGGATAAAAAAAAGAATTTAATATGTATCGATGAAATTAGAAAGAAGATGAGGAGTTAATTTAATATTCTTTTAAAGAGTGTTGGTAATGCAATCTGGTTAGTTTTTGATTTTTCTATCCATACTGAATTGTTAATTTTTAATTTTTTCAGATTAAGTTTATAAACATTTATTTGGAAGAGATTATTTGTAATTGTAAATTTAAAACTTTTGATTTTTTCTTTATTTTTTAAATTTAAATTTGCTATAAATTCTTTGTCCAAATTTGAGGGCAAATGGATAAAGTTTTTGTAAAATTGAAATTTTGGTTTTTTTATAAAACAAATATGTAAAGGAGAGTTTATTAAATAGAAATCTATTTCCTTATTATTTTTTTTTACATTTTTATTATTTTTAAATGATTGGAAAGCTGATTTACAAAAACTAGAAAATATGCATTTGGAGCATTCGGGGCTATTTTTTTTGCAAATAATAGAGCTATAATCCATCATCGACTCAGCTAAACTCCTATAAGAAATCTTTTTTTTACAAGCTAAACTAATTATTTCTTCGATCTCATCATCATTGAGTTTGAAACCAGATACTCTCTGTATTAATCTTTTAACATTGATATCAACTGGGAATGATTTTTTATTATGGCCGATAGCTAATATCGCGCTTGAAGTATATTTCCCAACACCAGGCAAAGAGATAAGACTATCTCTATCATCTGGTAATTTACCATTATAGCTATTGTTAATAATTGTTACTGCTTTGAATAAATTCTCTGCCCTCTTGTAATAACCTAATCCTGACCAAACTTTTAATAAATGTTCTAATCTTTTATTCTTAAAGGAATTAAAACTTGGAAAAATATTTATAATTTCTAATATTTTATTTTCTACTGTTTTAACAGTTGTTTGTTGTAGCATAATTTCTGATAAATAAGTTAAGTATAAATTTCTATTCCTTCTCCAATATAAGTTTCTTTGATTTTTTTTAAACCAATGTAGGATTAAAGGGATAAATTTGTTTTTATGAAAAAGTTCTCCAAGCTCAATGATATTGCTTTTCATCTTGTAAATAAGGTAAATAAAAAAAAGCTAAAAATAAATACTCTTATTCTAAAAAACTGGGAGTATATTTTTGGCAATAACAATAAATTTGTTCAATTAAAAAAAACTATAATAAATAATAAAACAGAATCTGTAATTCTTGAATTAAGTGTTAGCCCAGAAAAATCTTTCGAAATGCATTCAAGTACAAATGAAATAGTCATAAAAATTGAGGAAGTAACTGGAGTGAAAGTAAATAAAATCCTATTTTTTCAAGATCTTTCTGATAAGAATTTAGAAAATAGTAATATTTCAAATTTATCAATGAAAGCAGAAGGAAAAACTCTTAATAATCAAAAATTTAATGATATAAAAGACGAAGAAGTAAGATCTATTTTTGAAAATATTAATAAAAAGTTATATGAAAAAAATTAGTCTGATATTTTTTTTGGTTGCACTATCAGCAAATCCTGCAATATCAAAAATTTATGAATACAAAAACTATTTAGAGGACAACAACATTCAACCTCTTGTTATATCGTCTGAAGAAAATTCAGTTGATATTATTGAGTTTTCATCATTCAGTTGCTCACACTGTGCTGCATTTCACAATGAAACACTTAAAGAATTAAAAGAAAGTAGCGTTTATAAAAATATTAATTTTTACTTAATTGATTTTCCTTTAAATCAAGCTGCTTTTTATGGAGCTATTATTGCAAATTGTAGTGAAAATGTTCGTACAAGCTATGTTGACTCTGTCTATGAAAACTATGATGTTTGGACAAAAGCAAGTTCTGGAGAAGAAATTATTGAATTACTTAATAGCTACGGATTGCAACATGGTCTTGGGGATGAAGAGTTACAATCTTGCTTAAAAGATGAGAATTCTCATAATGAACTTTTATCCCTTCAAGTTGATGCTCAAAACATTTTTGGTGTTGAGAGCACGCCTACATTTTTAATTAATGGTGAGAAAGTTCAGGGTAATCGACCTGCATCAGAATTTATAAAAATAATAAATAAAAAATTGAATAATTAATTTGTTATCTTTAGATAAACTCTCAATTAAAGGTTTTAAATCTTTTGTAGAGCCAACAGATTTTGAAATCAAAAATGGTCTTACTGGTATAGTTGGCCCCAATGGTTGTGGAAAATCAAACATAGTTGAAGCAATAAGGTTTGGTTTAGGGGAGGTCTCTGCCAAACAACTTCGTGGCAAAGAGATTGATGATTTAATTTTCAATGGAACTGATAATCGGCCCTCATGGAATATCGCTGAAGTAGGTTTGTTTGTAAATATTGATGGAAGTGATTTAGAAAATAAATTTCAATCCAAACAATTAGAAATTGCAAGAAAGATATGGAGAGGAGAAGGAACGAATTCATTCATAAATGGTAAAGAGGTAAGATTGAAAGATATTCAATTGCTATTTGCTGACGCCTCTACATCAGCTAGATCAACTTCGATAGTTAGTCAAGGTCGTATTGGAGCAATCACGCAAGCGAAACCAGAAGATAGAAAAATGGTTTTAGAGGAAGCTGCGGGAATACTCGGCCTGCAATCCAGAAGGCATGATGCAGAGTTGAGGTTGAAAGGTGCCAATAATAATCTATTGAGGGTAGAGGATGTTATTCAAACATACGAAGAACAATTAGCTATTCTTAAAAAACAAGCTAAAGAAGCTGAAAGATTTAGAAATATATCAACATTAATCAAGAATGCGGAAGCGTCTGTATTTTTCGTAAAAAGAAATGAACTTCAACTTATTCTTGAAAGACTTAATGAAGAAAAAGATAAAATAAAAGTAAAACTCGCTGATTTTCAGGGAGATGTATCAATTCAAGATCAAGCTTATGAGGATTTGAAACTTAAAATTCCACCAATGAGAGAGAAATCATACTCATTGAATAGTGAACTTGATAGGTTGAATATGACTGTAGAAAATCTTAAACAGGAAGAATTACGTTTTGAAGAGCACAAAATAAACCTCGAGCATCGTGTAAAACAACTTAATCAAGACTTACAAATTGAGCAAACACAATTCGAAGAAACGACCAGTAAAATCAAAACTATTAGAAAAGATATTGAAGATTTATCCTCTAAGGAATTTGAAGCTGAAAATCGAGACAGTAACGTCAATCAATCAGATAGAAGTTTATTAAACAATATTTCCTTTGATAAAAAATATGAAAATGCAGTAGCTGCTATTTTTGGTAAAGAACTTTTAGCATCATTGGAACCTGATGATATTTATTATTGGAGTGAGCACTCAGGTGAGCAGGCCAATAAAGAGTTTAGTTTTAATTGTGAACCAGCTTCTAAAGTTATTAAAGCTCCAAACCAAATAATAAATAAGCTTAATAATGTTGCCATTGTATCTTCAAAAAAAGAAGGTATAGAAAATCATACAAAAATAAATATTGGACAAGCTATAGTCGATCTAGAGGGTAATTTGTGGCGTTGGGATGGGCTTTTTATTTCCAGTAGTTATGAGGCTAATATCTCAACAATACTGTCAGAATTAAAAGAAAAGAGGCTAAACGATCTTAAAAAGCAAGTTCTTGAGTGGGAAAGAATTTTAGAGGTCACTGTTCAAAAAACCGAGGACTTAAATCAAAGAATAAAAACTGCTAAAGAAGAATTAGAAATTTCTGAAAACAATCCAGGAGATATTGATAGCAAAAGACAATTTTTACTTAATAAAATTAAGCAACTAGATGACGAAAAAAAACTTTTTGACAATAAATTACAAGAGCAAGAAAATCTTTTAGAAAACCTCTCAAAAGAGCTGAGAAATAAAGAACAAAATTACTCTGTTGTAAAAGAGGAGCTAATACGAAAGGAGTCAGAAATTTCAAATTATTCAAATAATCTAACTCAGCTCGCTCAATCATGTAGAGAAAAAATTAATGTTGATTTATTAAATTTAGAAAATGAGGTAGATAAATTCAAAAGAGATGATGATTTAGAGACCGCAGAGAAAAGAGTATTAAGATTAAACGCTGAAAGGGAGAGAATTGGTGCTGTAAACTTACTTGCTGAAGATGAATATGTAAAATTAAGAGAAAAAGTTGATGAAACAATTAAAGATAAAAATGAAATTCAAGAATCTATAGAAAAATTACATCAGGCAATTAATAAAATTAATAAAGAAGGTGTATTGAGACTAAAAGAAGCTTTTAAAATTGTTAATGAAAATTTCGAGAGACTATTCACTAAGTTATTTGGTGGAGGTAAAGCATATCTAAAACTTATCCAAAATGATGAAGATCCTTTAAACTCTGGTTTGGAGATATTTGCCAGTCCTCCAGGTAAGAAAATGCAAAATATAACTTTATTATCTGGAGGTGAGCAGGCTTTAACTGCAATTTCATTATTATTTGCTGTATTTATAGCGAACCCATCACCTTTTTGTATATTAGATGAGGTTGATGCTCCTCTAGATGACAATAATGTGGATAGATTTTGTAGTATGGTTGAAGAAATTTCAGAAAAAGTTCAAACCAAATTTATTATTGTTACTCATAATCGAATGACAATGTCTAGAGTAGACAGACTCTATGGTGTTACAATGCCCGAGGAGGGAATTTCTCAAATAGTCTCTGTTGAATTAGAAGAAGCCGTAAAGTACGCTGAATAATGGCAAATGATGAAGAAAATGATAATAAAAAGCCAAGTATGCAAGGTCTTAGCTTTGCTTATAGAATCTCAACTGAATTATTAGGCGCTTTAATTGTTTCTGTTGTTATTGGATTGTTGATTGATAAGGTGTTTGATAGCAAACCTATTGGTTTAATAACGTTGATAATACTTGGTTTTTTTGCAGGTTTATTGAATATTTACAGGCTTATACGTCGCATAGAAAACTCTAAATAAATCTGTTTTATTACCTCATGGCTAAGGGTGAGAGTCCTCTCAAACAGTTTGAAATACAACCCATTGTTGACATTAATTTCCTAGGTTTTGATATCTCTTTTACAAATTCTGCTCTATGGATGACTATTACAACAGCGTTTATTTTAATTTTTTTTACAGTGCCTTTTTTAAAAGCAAAAAAAACAAACTCTGTAAGTGACCTTTACCCGACCAGAATGCAAGTTGCTGCTGAGCTTGGTTTTAATTTTATAAATAGTTTATTAGCAGACACTGTAGGTAAAGAGGGCAAAAAATACTTTCCTTTAGTTTTTACTTTGTTCATGTTTATTTTATTTGGAAATCTTTTTGGTATGATTCCTTACAGCTTTACTTTTACTAGCCATATCATAGTGACTTTAGCTCTTGCAATGGGTGTGTTTATCTTTGTTACAGTTTTAGGTTTTGTAAAACATGGCGTAAAATTTTTTAGCTTTTTTGTTATCCCTGGCTTGCCCGTATATATGCTTCCTTTATTGATACCAATTGAAATAATATCTTATCTCTCCAGACCAATAAGCTTATCTGTTAGACTTTTTGCTAACATGCTTGCTGGTCATACTTTACTAAAAGTTTTTGCAGGGTTTGTCTCTGCGCTAGGTTTTTTTGGAATTTTGCCATTAGTATTCATAATAGCTTTAACAGGTTTAGAAATATTAATTGCATTTTTGCAGGCATATGTTTTTGCAATATTAACATGTTTGTATATTAACGACGCTTTACACTTACACTAGATGAACATAAGGAGGTAAATATGGAACTAGTTGAAGGACTAAAATACTTGGGTGCAGGTTTAGCAGTGATCGGCGTGATCGGTGCTGGAATTGGTATTGGCAATGTTTTTGCTGCTTTTATTACTGCTGTTGGAAGAAATCCAGCTGCAAGAAACGAAGTTTTTACCATGACAATGTTAGGTTTTGCCCTAGTTGAAGCTATTGCTTTATTTGCATTGGTCATAGCATTAGTAATTCTGTTTTCTTAACAGGGACTGACTAACGGATGCCTCAATTAGAGCAAGTAGAGTTTTTTATATCTCAGCTTTTTTGGCTGGGTGTTTTTTTTGTAATACTGTTTTCAGTATTGACATACATAACACTTCCTAAAATTAGAGCTTTTTTGAATCAAAGAGATGATTTTATAAAATCACATATCTCAAAACAAGATGAATTAATCAAAAAAGCTGAGTCAATAATTGAAAACTACGAAGCTAAACTTACTGAGGCAAAGAACGAAGCATCACAAATTATTAATGATGCCAAAGATAAAGCTTTAAAAGAAAGTGAAGACTTAATCAAAGCTACGGAAGAAAAGATTCAACATGAAATCAAACAAACTGAGGAAAGAGTCGCGAAAGAAAAGGATACTGCGATATCTGAACTAAACGATCAACTTAAAGACTCAGCAACTAATTTTTTGTCAAAAGTAACTAACATAGAAAAGGGTAATATCAACCTTTAATGAGCTATTTATTTCAAGATCCTAAGTTCTGGTTATTAATTTCATTTATTACATTTATTATTCTAATGATTAAACCTTTCAAAAGTATGATGATTGGTGGTCTAGACTCAAAAATAAATGAAATAAAAGAAAATATTGATAAATCTCTTAAATCCTTTTCTGAAGCTGAAATAAAGTTAAAAGATGCAGAAAAACAAACTGAAGATCTATCTAACAAAATTGATGAGATCATAAACAATGCTAAGTCCCAGTCTGAAGCTATCTCAAAAAATATAATTGATAAAACTGCCTTAACGATCCAATCAAAAGAAAAGAACTCTCTGGACAGAATAAAACAAATAGAGCTCTCTGCTGTCCAATCAATCAAAAATCAGGCTTCAATTGAGCTGAACAAATTAATTATCAATTATTTTTCAGAAATATCTGAGGATAGTAAGGCTAAAATATTAAACAAAAGTATTATTGATCTTAAAACTATTAACTAACAACTTTAACCACCACTGTTTTAAATAAGTATCTTTATCTATCACAATTTAAACTCTAAAATTAACTATAAATGGCAGTTTATACCGAAGTATCTCTTTCTGAGGCTCAAGAATTATTTCAACCTCTAGGAAAAATAATTGAATTTGAGGGTATTAAAGAGGGAGTTGAAAATACTAATTATTTAGTGAAATTAAGCGATAATAAAAAATTTATTTTAACTCTATTTGAGAAAAGAACTGAAGAACAAGATTTACCTTATTTTAATAATTTAATGAAATTATTTTATGATAATGGCATTTCTTGTCCATTAAGTTTGACTTTGAATAATAAAAACTTATTTAAAATAAAAGGCAAACCCTGTTGTATTTATAGTTTTATTGAAGGTAGTCCAGTAGTGAAGCCTAATTTAGAGCAATTGAAATCACTAGGAAATTCAATTGCTAAGTTACATCAATTTGGAGATTATTCCGAACTTTTTAGAGAAAATATGATGCTATTACCCACATGGAAGTTTATTACAAGTCAGTTTTCTAAAAACGAAACAAAAATAAATTCTAGTGAATACAAATATATATTGAATAACATTCATACATTAAGTGATAGTTTTCCCCAAAATTTAAGAAAGATAAACATTCACGCAGATTTATTTAAAGACAACATATTTTTTGTTGGAGATCAGGTTTCAGGATTTATAGATTTCTTTTTTTCATGTACAGATACAATCATTTATGATTTGGCTACTTTTGTGAATGCTTGGTTTTTTTCAGAAAATAAATTTATTGAAGAAAATTATGTGAGTTTCTTAAGATCTTATAAAGAGAGTATCGAATTAACACCAGAAGAGAAAAGCCACTTTAATTTTTATTTAAAAGTGAGTGCAATTCGTTTTTTTTTAACAAGAATTTATGATTTAAATTTTAATCTTGAAGGAGACGTTAAACATAAAAATCCCTTGGAGTTTTTTGAAATATTTAAATTTCATGAGAATAATAATTTACAGGACTTTTTTTGATAAAGGTATACACAGATGGCTCATGTCTCGGAAACCCTGGAAATGGGGGTTGGGCGTTTTTAATAATTAATAAAAATGATATTTCTTATAGAGCTGGATTTGAAAGAAATGCAACAAATAATCAAATGGAGCTAATGGCAGCAATCAAAGCGTTAGAATTCCTTGATCAGCATAATGATATAAATCTTAATACCGATAGTAATTATGTTAAACAAGGCATCACAAATTGGATATTTAATTGGAAAAAAAATAATTGGAAAACCTCATCTAAAAAGCCTGTAAAAAATAAAGAGCTTTGGGAACGATTAGACGAATTAAATCTTAGTAAAAATATTAATTGGATTTGGGTAAAGGCACATAATATCGATGAATTTAATAACCAAGTTGATATTCTTGCTAGAAAAGCGGCAGAAAATTTAACTGAGTCTTCGTTTAACTAGTTCAGCTGTTTCAAGGTTTTCAATAGGACCTATTGATGACAGAGTCAAATTTGAGTCTAATATTTTTTTTCTTGCTTTTTCAAGGTCCTCTAATTGCACAGAGTCAATCTTCGAAATAAATTCATCGGGAGATCTGACTTTATTGTGCATTAAATAACTAGAAGCGTTAGATCTACATCTCGTTGAGATACTTTCCTCTCCTTTTAGAATTCCCACTTTAAATTTAGCTTTAGTCTTCGTTAATTCCTCCTCAGTAAAGGTATTAGCATTAATATTTAATTGATCGCATAGTACGGGTATTAATTCTTTAACTTCCTTGTGCCCTGTGCCGGCATAGACATAAAAAATACCTGAGTCAGAAAAGAAATCACCACTGCTGTATATGCTATAAACCAATCCTCTTTTTTCTCGAATTTCTTGAAATAATCTTGAAGACATACCAGAGCCGAGAAGTGTTGAATAAACTCTTGTTGCATAGTAAAGGTCTGAATGAATATCTACACCCTCAAAACCTAGTAATAACTTTACCTGTTCTAAATTTTTCTCTTGACGGTATTCTCCACCAACATAAGAAGATTTTGGAATATAATCGTCATCGCCCAGAGGGAGATTTTGGAATTTCTCCTCAACAAGTTTAATTATTTTGTCCTCTTCAAAATTTCCTGATACAGAAAACACCATTTTTTTTTGGGTTATAGAATCCTTTCATAAAACCCTCTACTTCATCCCTTGATATAGACTTTATAATTTCAGCGGTACCTAAAATTGACCTACCCATGGGTTGGTCAGGGTAAGCTAACTCGTCGAATTTATCAGCAACAATACTATCTGGCTCATCAGCATACATTCCAATCTCTTGTAATATGACTCCTCTCTCTTTATCGAGTTCCTTAGAGTCAAAAGTTGAAAACTGCAATATATCGCTAATTACGTCTATGGATAGTTCAACATTTTCCTTTAAACCACTCATGTAATATGCGGTTATTTCTCTTGAAGTATAAGCATTGTGAGAATTACCTACTAGTTCAACCTCTTTTGCTATTTGAGCGGCTGATCTATTTTTTGTTCCTTTGAATGCCATGTGCTCTAACAAGTGAGCAACACCATTGATTTCTTTTCGCTCATTTCTTGCCCCAACCTTGTTCCACATTCCTACACTTACTGTTTCTACAGTGTTTACATAATCTGTTATTAAGGTCATTCCATTTTTAAGCTTATGAATATTAGGCATGTGCTTCTATATAATCTCCTAGTTCCTTGTAATTGTTGTCTAAAATTGCAAATTTTTCATCATTAAGAAATTCTATATTTTTATCATATTTTACATTGTTACCTAATGCCTTTTGGACAGTTTCCTGAAATTTTACTGGATGGGCACAAGCAAGACACATTGCTTTTTTTAAATTTAATTTTTCCGCACATACTATGCCAACAGCTGTATGAGGGTCTAATAAAATTTTGTAATTTTCATATGTGATTTTAATTTGATTTTCAACCTCTTTAGAAGTTGCACTCTCAGATAAAAATTTCTCAGATAATGACTTATGAATAGAACTTTCTAATTTTTTATTATGTTCATTGTTTTGTATATTTTGAAAAAGCTCATTTGTTGCTCCTGGTCCAAGAAGCTCCGCTAAAAGTCTTTCAAAATTACTTGATATAGTTATATCCATGCTAGGGCTATTAGTTTTTACAACATTGTAAAGATGTAGATCATTATTGCTTATAATTCGATGTAAAATATTATTCTCATTAGTTGCAACAATTAATTTATTTATTGGAAATCCCATTGACTTTAGCAAATGAGCGGAATATATATTTCCAAAATTACCACTTGGTACAACAAAATTATCAATATTATGATTAAGATATGACCATGCATAATAAATTGATTGTGGTAGCACCCTAAACCAATTAATTGAATTCACTGCAGTAAAGCTATATTTATTATTTATATCTTTATCTCTAAAAAGTTTTTTTACTAAATTTTGACAATCATCAAAACTTCCATTTAGTGCAATATTAAAGACATTTTTACCTCCACTAGTTGTCATTTGTTTTCTTTGGAAGAGAGATGTGGAGTTATGAGGGTGTAAAATAAAAATACTAATATTTTCAATATCTTTAAAGGCTTGAATTGCAGCAGAACCGGTATCGCCAGAAGTTGCTCCGATAACTACTAATTTTTTATCTAGTTTCTTTAAATAGTATTCATATATCTTAGCTAACAAACACATAGCATAATCTTTAAATGCTAGTGTCGGACCATGAAATAAATTTAATAGATCGTTGTCACCTATGTTAGATATTGAAACAATTTCTTTATCAAATTTACAATATGCCTCTTCGATAATCTTTTCAATTATTGGAGCTTCAAATAAATCTGATAAAAAGGGGGTTAAAATAAAGTTTGCTATTTCAAAATAATTTTTTCCTTTTAATACATTTATTTGATTATTACTAAATTTTGGAATTTCATTTGGAATAAATAGACCTCCATCTGGTGCTAGACCGAAATTGAGTACCTGCTCAGCAGAGTACTCTTTTTTATCATCTCGCGTACTTATATATTTCATTTAACAAATCTATCAACCAAATGATCTAAATAATATTTTGAGTTTAAATTCTCGCCAGAAATGCTTTTTAACATTTCATCAGATGAATATAAAGAAGCTTTTTGATGGATATTAGTATTTAACCAAATGATTAAATTATTTATATTTTCTTCATTAGGGTTGTCTAAAAAAATATCAAATAAAGGGCAATTATATTTAATTTGTGAGGCTATCATAGCACCAAGTGCATAAGTAGGGAAATAACCAAATATACCTTCATACCAATGAATATCTTGGAGAACCCCCTCTGTTTCTGAAATTAGATTGATTGACAAATTATTTAAATAGTTTTCATTCCATAAATTTTTAATATCTTTAAAGTAAATTTTATTTTTAAATATCTCTTTTTCAATTTTATACCTGATGTAAACATGGATCGGGTAAGAAAATTCATCAGCACTAACCCTTATAGGATTAACTCTCACAGTATGATAGTGTTCTAAAAACGATTTTTCCAAATCTTTAGAGTTATCAAAAATATTGTTTATAATTTTAAAATAAACTTTTGATTTAAAGATATGATTTTCAAAAAAAAGAGATTGGCTTTCATGGACACTTAAACTACGAGATTGACCCAATGGCTCATAAAGATATTCATTAGGTCGATTCTGCTCATAAACTCCATGGCCTGTCTCATGAAATAATGCTGATAAGGACTCTAATATATTGTCTTCAAACCTGGTTGTTATTCTTACATCATTTGTAGCTCCTCCACAAAAAGGGTGATGAGATTGATCAATTCTACCTCTATCAAAATCGAAGCTTAGCTGTTTTAATTTTACTTTAATCATTTTTAATATTTCTGAATCTGAAATATTTGATTTATAAACATGAGGTGATTTAATTTTTTTAATATCCGAATATTTAGGTATTATTTCTCTCTCAATTACTGAAAAAACTTTGTCTATCTTTGATGAGTCATAATCCATATCGTATTTTGAAATTAATGAGTCATAAGGTGTTAGATTAGTAGCTTTAGCTAATTGACTCGCTTCTTCATGTACTAAATCTAATAGATCATTGAAATCTTTTTCAATTATCGAAGAGTCATTTTTTGATCTAGCCTCTCTCCATAAGTGCTCACAAGTTAGTTTTTTTTTTATCAGTAGAGATTTCAAATCTGGGTCAATAGCATTTTCTTTGACGATAATACTCTTCATTAGTTTTAAAGACATACTATCTGCTTCGCTTAACTTTGTATTTTCAGCTTTTTGAATTTCTTCTTGAATATCTTCGCTTCTAAATATTCTATCTGTAAAGTTAGATAAAATAGACATTTGCTCTGATCTAGACTCAATACTTTTTTTTGGTAAATTAATTGCGTTATCCCAAAATAAAAGACCACTGACGTCATTCAATACATAATAGCTTTTAAAATACTCTTTAAGTTTATTCATATTTCCTTCTTATAATTAACAGCATAACGATACTTGACAAGCTAAGCAAAAACCAAGTTATTGAATAATTCAAATGATTATTTCTCAAAAATACAAGGGGATTAAAGGTATATTTATATACCCTATCATCTAGAAGAACAAAATAATATTTGGATAGGAATGCATATTGATAAAAATGACTAAAGTCAGTTTTATTAATATAGTACCAAGTATTATTAGATAAATCATTCTCTGGGGTAAAAAAAGATTTATCTGAATTAAAATCTCTTATGTATACCTTAGGGTTGTCTATAGATTGATATCTTTGAATGATATTTTGAACTTGATCAACGTCTTTGTCTAAAAACCATCCAAAATTGATGACACTGTATATACTATTTTTATACTTTACCGGAAGTATTAGGTGATAACCTGGTTTTCCTTTAAATGTTTTTGACTCTAAAAAAACTGGTTTGTTTAGAATGGTATAATTATCATCTAATTTTACTGAAACTAAATTATTGTAATTTAGATCATCTGAAAACAAAGTGGGATTGAGAATTGAATTACGAATATTATCCATTAAATCATTTTTCCAATTTAGGCGGTAAAGTTGCCACGAACCTAAGATAAAGGTTAAAACAGAAATTCCTATAAATACAAATGTTAATGATGATTTATTCATAAATAAAAATTTGTTTAAATGTAAAAGATAAAAAAATTTAGTTTATCTTCCCCACCAATAGATACTTATGTATAAAAACAACCAAACAACATCAACAAAATGCCAATACCATGCAGCTGCCTCAAAACCAAAATGTCTTTTTGGGGTTAAATGACCTTTTCTTATTCTCAATAAACAGACTAATAAAAACAAAGTACCTATTAATACATGAAAACCGTGAAAACCGGTTGCCATGAAAAAAGTTGAAGGATATATACCCTCAGTAAAACCAAAAGTTGCATGTTGGTATTCATATATTTGTAAAAGTGAAAATATGAAACCTAAAAAAACTGTGTAATATAAACCTTTAAGAGCCTCTTTATTATTACCTTCTCTTAATTCGTGGTGTGCCCATGTACAGGTAGTACCTGACAAAAGTAAAATTAAGGTATTTAAATATGGGATGTCTAGTGGATCAAAAGTTTCAATTCCTTTTGGAGGCCAAACTCCTATCCCAAGAGTGCCTGTGAAAACTTCTTTGTACTCGGCTAAAAATGTTTTAGGTAATAGACTTGCATCAAAAAAAGCCCAAAAGAAAGCGACAAAAAACATAACTTCCGATGTGATGAACAGAGCCATACCCCACCTAAGACCAATCTCAGTGATTGAATTATGCACTTTCAAAAAAGAACTCTCTTTTATTATGTCTCGCCACCACATAAACATAGTAAAAAGTATTAGAACAAGACCTGCCAACATAGGCCATAGCATCTCATAGTGCATATACAAAATAGCTCCTGAAACTAGAAAAAGGGCAGAAAAGGCTCCAACTAATGGCCAGGGACTGGGATTGACAAGATGAAATTTATGTTTCTTTTCAGAGTCTTTAAATACTAAATCAACCATCTAAACAATATTTCATTCTTTTTTCTCAAAAAAGGTATATGACAAAGTGACATTCTTCGTCCTACTTGCCTCAGGATCTTCAAGTATCAATGGATCTAAGTAGAAAGTGACAGGAAACTCAACAACTTGATTTGGTTTTATCGTTTGATCAATAAAACAAAAGCATTCAATCTTATATAAGTATGGGCCAATTTTAGGTGGTAAAATGTTAAATATAGACGTACCTGTTGAGCTAACAGCAGTATTGTTTTTAGCTTTAAAAACAACATCATACTTTACGCCCTCTGTAATATTCATTTTTTGAGGAGCTTCGAACATCCAGTCCAAACCTTCATTTACCTGAGCTGAAAATATAACTTTTATATCGAGTTCCCCCGAGTTGATATTTTGGTGTTGTTCTTGAATTTTAACTTCTTTATTAAAACCTTGAAATCCAGTTAGGTCACAAAAAAGCTTATATAGTGGCACAGAAAAAATTACTAGACTTATCATAGATCCAAGTATCAACATTAAAAAAATTAATGTTCTGTTTTTATTTGATACGTTCAAATACCGGATTTAATTCTAAATATTGTAATAAAATAAAATGCTGTTACGAGCATGAAAAGTAGAGCCAAGACTAATAAATTTTTATTTTTTCTTTTCATTAGAATAAATATTTATCAATAACTGTTAAAGCAAAAATAAGAAAAAGATAAACAATTGAATATCCAAAAAGTTTAATTGAGTCTTTCTTAATATTTAATGACTTATTTAGTTTAAAAAGTTTGTAAATAAAATATGCATTGAGAAGATTGGAGCCTAAAAAAAAGCTCATTTCAGCGTATTTAAAAAAATATAGAGAGTTTACTGATGCAACCATTAAAAAAGTATAAATATTCATCATAAAAAGTGTTTTTTTTATACCGTGTTTAACGGGGTACATCGGTATATCAGCGTCAGAGTAATCTTGGTTCCTAAATATAGCTAATGCCCATGAGTGTGGAGGTGTCCATAAAAATATTATTAAGCATAATATTAACGGGTAGAAAATTTGTTCACTTGAAATACTTATCCACGCAATCACTGGAGGAAGAGCACCTGCTAAACCACCAATTACTATATTCTGTGCAGTTTTGTGCTTAAGATACATTGTATAAAAAACAGAGTAATATAGAATTGTAAATGCTAATAAGATTGAGGCCTTAATATTTCCAAAGAAAAATAAACCTACTACAGAAAAAAAAGAAAAAATTAATCCAATACCAAGTGCTGTATTTGCTGAGATATTTCCTGAAGGAATAGGTCTAAACTTTGTTCTATCCATTTTAGAGTCAATTATTCGATCAAACCACATGTTTAAAATAGCTGAACCAGATGCTCCCATTGCTATAAGAGTAAGAGCCATTCCTTTTATAAATAAACTTTTATCAGATGGGGCTAATAACACTGCACATAAAGCAGTAAATATTACAAGAGAAATTACACCAGGTTTAATTAGTACATAAAGTTGTTTTAAAAAATTAACAACTTGCAAAAAGAACAGGTTTTGTTCTGTCTGTACAAAGGTTTGATGATGCTTTTTTTCTAACACAAATTAATTTTTTACTTCGGGCAATGTATCAAACTGGTGATAAGGTGGAGGAGACGGTAATGTCCACTCAAGTGTTTTCGCACCCTCACCCCATGGATTTGCTTCTGCTTTTTTACCTTTAAATAATGCGTAAACTATTATGAAAATAAATAGAATAAATGAAGCAAAAGATATATATGACCCAATTGAGGATATAATATTCCATCCAGCATAAGCATCTGGATAATCTGGAATACGTCTAGGCATACCTGCTAATCCTAAAAAGTGTTGAGGAAAGAAGGTTAAGTTAACTCCTAAAAAGAACAACCAAAAATGTAACTTTCCAAAAAACTCAGAGTAATTTTTTCCGCTCATTTTACCAAACCAATAATAAATTCCCGCAAAAATACCAAACACCGCTCCCATGCTTAATACGTAATGGAAATGGGCAACAACGTAGTATGTATCATGTAAAACGACATCAATACCTGCGTTTGCTAAAATTACACCTGTTACTCCACCTAGAGTGAAAAGAAAAATGAATCCTAAAGCAAATAACATAGGGGTTGTAAATGTTATAGATCCACCCCACATTGTAGCGATCCAACTAAAAATCTTAACACCTGTGGGTACAGCTATGACGATTGTAGCAAGCATAAAATAAGCTCTAACATTTGCGCTAAACCCTACTGTGTACATATGATGAGCCCAAACAACAAAACCGATAAATCCAATAGCAACCATTGCATAGGCCATACCTAAATATCCAAATACTGGTTTTTTTGAAAATGTGGATACAATGTGTGAGACGATACCGAAAGCTGGTAAAATCATAATGTAAACCTCTGGGTGACCGAAAAACCAGAATAAATGCTGGAATAGAACAGGGTCCCCTCCACCGGCAGGATCAAAAAAAGTTGTTCCAAAGTTTCTATCTGTTAAAAGCATTGTAATAGCTCCACCTAGAACTGGAACGGCAAGTAAAAGAAGAAATGCTGTAACTAACATTGCCCAAACAAAAAGAGGCATTTTATGAATTGTCATCCCGGGTGCTCTCATATTCAATATAGTTGTAATAAAGTTGACGGCACCAAGTATTGATGAGGCACCTGCTAAATGAAGTGAAAAAATGGCCATATCTACAGCAGGACTACTGTGTCCTGTAATCGAACTTAAAGGTGGGTAAATAGTCCAACCAGTTCCAGCACCGCTGCCTACAAACATCGAACCTGCAATTAAAAATAATGCAGGAACCAATAACCAAAAACTAATATTATTCAATCTTGGAAAAGCCATATCAGGTGCGCCAATCATTAGTGGAATAAACCAATTTCCAAAACCTCCTATTAATGCAGGCATTACGACAAAAAAGATCATTAGTAATCCATGAGCTGAGATAATTACATTCCACATTTGTCCATCTGCCACAAACTGCATTCCGGGTTCAGATAATTCCATTCTCATAATGACTGAAAGGGCACCGCCCACTACACCAGCTACAATTGCATAAATTAAGTATAATGTTCCAATATCTTTATGGTTTGTGGAAAAAAACCATCTTGTGAAAAAACCTGGCTTATGATCGTGATGATCATCCATAGCTAATGAATCTGAACTCATAAATTATTCTCCTCTAATTGTACTAAATTATTTTGTGAAATAATGATTTCCTCATTTGTTTCGTTAGTTTTAATATCTTCATTGATTGCGTAATTGTTTTTGGCTTCATTAGCCCATGCAATAAATTCGCTTTCAGGTAATACTTTTACAACAACTGGCATAAATCCATGACCAGTTCCACATATTTCAGAGCATTGTCCTCTGTATATTCCTGGTTCTTTAACATTGACCCACGTTTCATTGAGTCTTCCAGGGACGGCATCAGTTTTTAATCCCATTGAGGGTACAGCCCAGCTGTGCAAAACATCTCCAGCAGTTATAAGTATTTGAATATTTTTATTGGCAGGAATTACAAGAGGATTGTCAACTGTCAAGAGTCTTAAGTCTCCCTCTTGAAGGTCTGCATCTTGAATCATGTAACTTTCAAAATAAAAGTCACCGTGATCGGGGTATTCGTATTCCCAATACCACTGATGACCAATGACTTTAACAGTCATATCATAATTTTCGCTTTTTTCTTGTTGGTATAAGAGCTTAAAAGATGGTATCGCAAGTACTACTAGGATTACAATTGGTATTGCAGTCCACAAAACTTCAACAACTGTGTTGTGAGTTGTTGTAGATGGAATTGGGTTTCTTTTTGCGCTGAAACGAAAAGAGACATAGAAAAGAAGAAATAAGACAAATAAAGTAACTAAAGTCATTACAATCAAAATTATGTTATGGAGTCCAACTACACTGCCCATCAAATCTGTGGCAGGATTTTGAAAACTTAACTGCCAGTCTGTGGCTTGTTTTCCAAACGCCTTAAAAGATACAAGAAAAAAAAATACCGTAAATATTGACTTCATCTATGACATATTAGTAATCTTTTTTGTACAGTATATTGACAGGATGTCGCTTAAACCCGCTATATTTATGAAAAATAGTGAAATGTTAAACTAAGTGCGGCAATAACTGCTGTATCAGCTTTCAAAATGTTTGGGCCTAGACTTACATTAAAGAAATTTTTTGAGCTATCTGAAATAAATGCTCTTTCCTCCTCCTCAAAACCACCTTCAGGCCCTATAACAACTAAAATTTCACTATTTGGTTTTATTTTAGCTTGTGATAGATGAACTCCTTTGAGATTTTCGTCGAACATCAACACTGTTTTACCAGACATGATATTAAACCTGTCTTTAAGGTCAATTAACTTGTCTATGTTTGGTATTGATAATCTTCCACTTTGTTGAGCAGCACCTACTGCATATGTATTATACTTATCAAGATTAATCTTTGTATTTATAGTTCTATTAAATGATGTTGGAAATAGACATCTCACACCCATCTCAGTTGATTGTCTTATAATCAGTTCACTGTTTTGGTATTTTATGGGAGAAAACATTAAGTCTATCAAAGTTTCTGCTCGAGGTGGTGAGATTTGACTTATCGATTTCGCTTTTAAAAAATTTTTTTTTATATCAATTATTTCGCACTTCCATTCACCAGAAATATTGTTAAACAAAGAGATCTCATCTCCTATTTTTAGCCTTATGACTTTTACAAGATGGATATAATACTTTTTTTCTAGCTCATAAGTGCTACCCTGCTTTATAATTGAATTACAATAAACTCTCTTCATGAATAACAATTATAAGAATAATTTAATTTTTAAATTATTTCCACCTTTCACACACCCATACATTCTTTTAGTTAGATTGGATAAACCTATTGGTTTTCTTCTACTTTTTTACCCAATTAGTTTCATTTTAGCATCCTCAACAAATGGTTCGTCTAATAATATTTTAATTTTGTTTATAATTTTTTTTATAGGTTCAATGGTTATGAGATCTGTTGGATGCATAGTAAATGATTTTATTGATAGAGACATTGATAGGAAAGTTAGTAGAACACAAAATAGAGCTTTAGCCTCATCACAAATAAGTTTGAAGAATTCACTCATACTATTATTTTTTCTATTAATAATAGGTTTAATAATTTTATTACAATTAAATTATGAAGCTATTGTATTAGGGCTTGTTATCACTCCTTTAATAATTTTATACCCTTTAGCAAAAAGATTTTTTTTCTTACCCCAATTAATTTTAGCCTTGACTTATAATTGGGGCTGTTTTATTGGCTGGGTAGCAATGGGCTCAAACGTATCCTTTTCATCTGTTCTCATTTTATATGTGTCACTAATTTTTTGGACACTTACTTATGATACTATTTATGCTACTCAGGATGAAAAAGAAGACAAAGAATTAAAATTATACTCTAGCACATTATTTTTTGGAGCTAGTAGAATGATCATTTTAAATTTAATGATTTTTTTTAAATATTTTTTTTTGGCATTTTTTGGAAGTAGCTTGAATTTCAGTTTTTTATATTATGTCTTATTAACAACGATTTTCTTGATAAACATTATAGATCTCAATTTTATGTGGAAAAATATACCTGAAAAGGCTGGCTCATACTTTAGTCGGAATAACTATTACGGTATCAGCATACTTTTTAGTATAATAATTGGAAGTCACCTTAATGTCTGAGTCTAAAGAACATTTTATAAGAATTTCTAAATTATTTCTTAATTTTAAATTAAGAATGTTTGTTGCTATTTTATGTATGATTATTGCAGCTCTATGCACAGGTTTTCACGCATGGTTGGTTAAACCAGCTCTTGACAATGTTTTGGTTAATGCTGATAGGTTTTATTTATACTTTATACCCGTTGCTATTTTAATTACTGGAATAATAAAAGGGTTAGTAACTTATATCCAAATTACTTCTTTACAATTTATGAGTCATAGGATTATTGAAAAACTCAGACGTGATGTTTTTAAAAATATAATAAATGTGCATTATGGGTTTTTTATTAAAAATAAAATAGGATCATTAATTACGAGAATTACTACAGATACTTATTATTTAAGTGGGGCAATGGCCAACACATACACTGCATTAATAAAAGACTCTTTAACTTTGACTGTTTTAATAGGAAATATGTTTTATCAAAATTGGAAATTAGCATGCATTTCTATAGTGATTTTTCCATTGGCTATTGTTCCAATAAGAGTTTTAGGAAAAAAAATTAGAAGAGTCACAAAAAACTTACAAGAACAAGTTGGAACTTTAGCTTCAAATTTAGAAGAGGTTTTTAGAGGAATCAAAAATGTAAAATCTTTCAATGCAGAAAATTTTGAAATCAAAAGAGTTAATAAAGAAATTGAGCAAGCTAGAGAATTGAATTTTAAACAGGAAAAAATTACTGCTAGATCAAGACCTTTTACGGAAACATTGGGTTCAATGGCAGCTGGTTTAGCAATATTTGGAGGGGGTATTTTTGTAATTGACGAAAATATGACAGCTGGGCAATTGATGAGTTTTTTAGTAAGTCTAATGTTAGCTTATGCACCACTTAAAAACCTAATAAATGTCAATGTTTTACTTCAAAGCGGTCTTGGTGCTGCCTCCAGAATATTTGAATTTATAGATTTTAAAAACGAAACAATTGGAGGGTCTAAGATAATAAAAAATTTCAAAACTTTGAGTTTTAAAGAGGTTTTTTTTAAATACGAAAATACAAATAAAAATATAATTAACCGAGTTAATTTTAACCTTAAAGCAGGAAAAAAAGTTGCATTTGTGGGACCCTCTGGTGGAGGTAAATCAACACTTATGGCTTTATTTTTGAGATTATTTGATATCACTAAAGGTGACATAACAATAAATGAAATTGATATAAAAAAATTAAAATTAAATAGTCTTAGAAATATATTTAGCCTAGTTAGCCAAGATACAGTTTTGTTTGATGGTACTATATCAGAAAATATAAAATATAACTCTGGTCTTAATCAATCAAATATAAATCATTTTGCTAATATTGCATGTGTAAATGATTTTGCAAATAAACTACCTTTAAAATTGGATACTAAAATTGGGGAAAATGGAATTAAATTGTCTGGGGGGCAAAGGCAAAGAATTTCAATAGCGAGAGCTCTTGCTCAAAAAAGCCCTGTTGTATTATTAGATGAACCAACTTCAAATTTAGATCTTAAAACAGAGTCTAAGTTATTCAATAATTTGTATCATTTGCCTAAAATTACAATGATCGTAGTTGCACATAGATTAAGCACAATCAAAAATTTTGATGAAATTTACTATCTAGAAAATGGTGAGGTAATTGAGAAGGGTACTCATAAAACCTTAATGGCAAAGAAAAAAAATTATTATAATCTTTATCAAAGACAGATTAAAAAAAATGCTTAAAAAATTATCTAAGAATAAATTCTTTAAGTTTATTTTTGTAAATTTAATTTATCTGTCATTATCACTTATAAAAAAAACAAGTAATTGGTCAGGTGTAAACGAAGAGGTCGTAGAAAAACAATTACAAGATAATAAATCAATCATTGTACTTATTTGGCATAACCAACTTATGGGTTCTACATTTAGTTGGAAATTTAAACCAAAATTAAGACCCGTTGCAACATCTCACAGAGATGGTCAAATAAGTACTTTAGTTCAAAGAAAATTTGGTTTAGATCCTCTTTTACGCGAAAAAGATAAACCGACCTCTCTAATAAAAGAAATCACTTTAGCCGTAGAAAAAGGAGAGTGCATTTATATCACACCAGATGCACCTCATGGGCCACCTTATGAAATTAACACTAATATTTACAAATTAGCTAAAAAGTTTGACTTAAAGATCGCACTGCTAACTTTTAAAACCAATCGTTTTTTTCGTCTTAATAATTGGGATAAATTAAAAATACCATTACCTTTCAGTAAAGGTATTTTTTTTTGGGGTGAAGAAATAATAAACCCAAGTCAGTTCGACGAAAATTCATTTAACAAATACATTATAGACAATTTGAATAAAAATTTAAAAATAATTGATGCTCATTTTTAGCTATAGATTATTACAACTTGTGTTTTTTCCAGTGATTATATTCATTGGTTTAATTAGGATATTTAAAAAAAAAGAAAATTTTTTATCATATAAACAAAAAATATTCGCAAACCAAAATTACACACAAATCAGACAAAGTGATTTTTTAATACATTTTGCCAGCATAGGCGAATTGAATTCAATTAAATTCTTAGTGGATAGGCTTCATAATGAAAAAATTGTTTTATCATGTTCTACATTGTCATCTTTTGAATTGTCAAAAAAATTATACCCCAACCTTATTAGTATATTTCTTCCTTTAGATTTTTTTTGGAATGTAAATATTTTCTTATCAAAAACAAATTTTAAAAAAATTTTATGGATTGACTCAGAAATTTGGCCTAATTGGTTAATGATTTCAAAAAAGAAAAATTTAAAAAATATCTTAGTTAATGGCAGAGTATCGGATACAAGTTATATCAGATGGTCAAAATATCCAAATTTAAGTAAAATAATTGGAGAACAATACGATTTAATTTTTGCACAAAGTAAAAAGGATCAAGTGAACATAAATCATTTATTTTCTAAAAAAGTTCATTTTTTTGGGAACTTAAAATTTAATATTATTCCAAATATACCAGACTCAAAAAACAAGATCGTTTGTTTTGCAAGTATTCACTTAAACGAATATGATAAAGTTATAAATATAATCAAAAGATTAAATTTAAAAGAAATATTTGAAGTAATTATTATACCGCGTCACATTCAATACTCTAATAATTTAAGTGAAAAAATTATTTCCGAAAATTTAGAAAAAACCACAGTGCATAATAAATTTGGGGATATTATGTCAATTTTTGAACGCTCAAAAATAGTATTTATGGGTGGTTCTTTAATTAAACATGGTGGACAAAATCCTCTGGAACCTATTTCAAGAGGTTGCTTTGTCCTTTCAGGGGATTTTAATAAAAATTTTGAGGAAATTTATCTTGATCTCGAAAAACTTAACCTTTGCAAAACAATGAATAGTGATAATTTAGAGGATATAAGTAATGAAATTAACAGGCAAATAGAGGAAGACTTTCATCATGTTAAGGAAATTGAATATTTTATTAACAATAATAAAAATAGTTTAAAAAATATTACTGAGATGATTGATAAATGTTAAAAGCTCCAAAATTTTGGTATCAAAAAACAATTTCTTTAAATGCACTTCTTCTCTCTCCTTTATCAATAATTTGGTCAGTAGGAAATTTAATCAAAAGAAAACTATCAAAAGTTCAAAAAATTGACTTACCAGTGATAGCAGTTGGAAGTGCTATAATTGGTGGTTCAGGCAAAACACCCTCAGTATTGTACATCTGTAGAGAATTAAAGAAGATGGGATACATACCTCATATTATCTCAAGAGGTTATGGTGGGTCTACTACAGTAGATGAAGTTATAAAAGTAAAACCTCATATGGACTTTAATTTTGTTGGAGATGAGGCTTTAATGATGTCAAATTATTTCCCAACATGGGTTTGTAAAAATAAATATCACGCAATGATTTCAGCAAAGGAAGATGGTGCAAATATACTTGTACTAGACGATGCACTTCAATCTTACAATGTATATAAAAATATATCGATTTATGTTTATGACTCTATCCAATCATTTGGTAATAGACTTTTAGTTCCCTCTGGACCACTTAGAGAGTCAGTAAAAAATGCTATTAGAAAATCACAAATATTTTTTTTAATTAATACAGAAGTATGTAATGATTTAAATGATAGTCACTTTAAGCATATTTTGAAATATAAAATAGAAATCAACCCAGAATTTAAAGAAAAAAAATTAATTGCTTTTGCGGGTCTAGGTTTTAATAAAAAATTTTTTGACCAATTAAAATCTGAAAATTTAAATTTAGTATTAACAAAAGAGTTTCCTGATCATCATCAATATACTGTCGATGATATGTTTTTGTTACTTGATCAAGCAAATAAAAATGATGCTTTTTTAATAACAACAGAGAAAGATCATGTAAGGATACCTGATGAATTTAAAAGCTCTGTTGGAATAATACATGGAGAAATAGTATCTGATAACAATTTAGGATTTACTACGGAAATTGAAAAATATATTTAAAGTTTTTAGAAATTATATTGAGTTTGTATTTTTTATTATACTTAAAAATATATTAGGATTATTTAGTTTTAATTTTGCATCAAATGTTGGAGGAATTTTAGTTGGTTTTTTTGGAAAATTTACAAAATACGAGCAAATTATAAAAAATAATTTGAGAGTATTAAACCTTAATGATGAAAACAGTTCAAGATTAACAAATGAAAATTTAAAAGAGACAGGTAAAGTTTTTTTTGAATTTTTTAACTTGAATAAATTTGATTGGAAAAATATAGATTTTGATAATATTCATATCATTGACGAGATAAAATCTCACAAAGGTCCTAAAATCTTTATATCTGCACATATTGGGAACTGGGAGCTGACAAGAAATTTTATTTTACGTCATGGCTTCACATTACATTCAGTTTATAGGCACGCGAATAATGAGAAAATCGATAACTACATTCAGAAAAATAGAAAGAAATATAATGCTTTTTTTTATAAAAAAGGCTCTGAGAGTGCTAAATCAATGATTAAGGCCCTTAAAAAAAATGAAGACTTAGCTCTTCTAATTGACCAAAGAGATAGTAGTGGTTTAGAAATAAATTTTTTTGGAAAAAAAGTACTTGCAACAGATGGTTTTGCTAATTTGGCAATTAAATACAAAACAATGATATGTCCAGTATACTCCATCAGAAACCAAAATAACAAATTTCAAATAATTTTTGAAAAACCTTTACGTTATGAAGAATATAAAAATTATGATGTAAAAGGCCTAGTTGAGATGATTCACAAAAAATATTTTGAAAAATGGATTACACACTCTCCATCACAATGGCTATGGGTACATAAAAGATGGAAATTATGATTTTTTTTTTACACTCATTACTCCATCTTTCAAAGTAACATCAAAATTATTTAATTTTTTTAAAGTCTGTATACTTTTAATAATTTGATTTTCTGATTTCAATATTGCATAACCTTTATTTAAGTTTTTTTCTATTGAAGAGGTGTTTAGTATCTTATTTAGTAAATATAATTTTTGAGAAAAAATCTTAAATTTATTTAAAATTAAAGTTTTAATATTATTATTTACATATCCAATCTTGCTTTTTATTTCTAATATTTTTTGTTTTGGGCTATTGTCTTGTAATCTAATCAATATATCATTAAAAAGATTTGATTTATTGTAAAAGGAATTATTAAATATCTTTAAATTTTCACCGTTTATATTACTTAATTTGTTCTCAACATCTTTGATCGAATTTGAAAAATAATTTACAGAATTTTTGAATCTCAATAATAGTTGTTCTATTGATAAATATTTTTGTTCGATAGATTGATTTAGTTTTACTTTTAAATCCTGAATTTGATTTAATAAATAATTTTTATCGGGGACTGCAATTTCAGCTGCTGCAGTAGGTGTTGGTGCTCGCAAATCTGAGACATAATCTAACAAGGTATAGTCAGTATCATGACCAATAGCTGAAATATTAGGAATTTTTAATTTAAAAACTCTTTTTATTAAATCGGGTTCGTTAAAAGGCATTAACTCTTCCAAAGAACCACCACCTCTGGCAAATATGATTAAATCTGGCTTTAAAAAGTCTTTTAAGTCATGATTTTCAAGAAGATCTAAAAAATCTATAATTTCATTATGAGCATTTTTACCTTGAACAGAAATAGGGAAAACCTTTATTTGAGTAACTGGAAATCTCTCAGAAATTCTATGAATTATATCATGAATTACTGAACCAGAGGATGACGTTAACACACCAATAGATTTTGGATACTTAGGTAATTTTTTTTTCTTATCATCATCAAACAACCCCAGCAAAGATAATTCTTTTTTCCTGTCTTCAATAAGCTTTAGTATTGATCCTGTGCCACTATACTCAACCTGATCAATAATGAGTTGGTAAACAGATCTCCCAAATTTAGAATAAGATGTAATCCTACCATAAAAACTGTATTCAGTTCCCTCTTCAATTTGAACTTGCAAATTTTCATAGCTTCCTTTCCAGCATATGCAAGATATGACCTCATCGTTTTCTTTAATTGAAAAATATACGTGTCCAGAACTAGCTATAGTTATTGATCCTGTCTCTCCAACTAACTTTAAATAAGAGTAGTTTTCCTCCAATAAATCTTTTATTGACTTATTCAGTTGTGATACAGTGTACTCAGGAATATTATTCACAAAATAAATATACTTTATTATGTTATATAAATGAATGTCATAGTTGTAGGATCTGGTGCCCGAGAACATGCTTTGTGTAGAATTCTTCACAAGTCCTATCTTTGTGAAAAAGTATTTTGTTTTCCTGGAAATTATGGAATTAGTCAAATTGCGGAGTGTAAAGATATCTCAACAAAAGAGGATATTGTTGAGGAATGTATTAAAATTAGTCCAGACCTAGTTGTTGTAGGTCCGGAAAACTATTTATCAGAAAATCTTGCGGGAGAACTTAGAAATAAGGGTTTAAATGTTTTTGGGCCTGACTCTGAGGGCGCAAAACTTGAGTCTTCCAAGGAGTTTATGAAAGAATTTTGTCAATCTCACAATATCCCAACTGCAAAGTCTCAAACTTTTGTTGATTTTGATGAGGCAAAAAACTATCTCGAAAGTTTTAATGGGCCCATAGTTGTAAAATATGATGGATTAGCTGCTGGTAAGGGAGTATTTGTATGCACAAATACAAATGAAGCAATAGAGGCTTGTGAAAGGATTTTTATAAAAAAAGAATTTAATCAAGAGAACAATAAAGTTGTTATTGAAGAATTCATTGAGGGAAAAGAATTGAGTTTTTTTACAATTACTGATGGTAATGAATATTTAAATATTGGTTCTGCCCAAGACTATAAAAGAGTTGGAAATAATGATACTGGACCAAATACTGGAGGAATGGGTACTATCAGCCCTGCCCCTATTTTAGATAATAATCTAGATATGATAATTCAGGATCAAATAGTAAAAAAAACTATAGAGGGTTTAAAGCATGACAACATAGCATTTCAAGGTGTTATATTTTTTGGGATAATCGTCAATGAAAACAATCAACCATATTTACTAGAATACAATACTAGATTTGGAGATCCTGAAATTCAAAGTATATCTCTTAGGATAAAGTCGGATTTTTTATCTTTACTTCATTCAACTGCAACAAAAAATTTAAAATATGCAAATATTGAATTGTTTGAAAATAAAAAATCAATATGTTTAATTTTAGCAACGAAAGGATATCCAGGAGATTACCCTAAAAATACTGAAATCAGAAATTTGAGTGAATTAAAAAATAATGATGAATTTTATATTTTTCATGCGGCAACTAAATTAATTAACAACAAAGTCTTTTCTAATGGAGGTAGAGTTCTATCAATAGTTGTACGTGGAGATAATTATCTTGAATGTAGAACTAAAGTATATGAAATAGCAGATATTATCGACTGGCCTGAAAAATATTACAGATCTGATATTGGTGCTAATATTTAATTCTCTTATTCTTAAAAAATTTTTTTATTAAATTTTCTTCATTATTTTTAATTAATTTATAATTTACCTTCGATATAGTTTTTCTACTGGGATTTTCATTTTTAAATAAATAATAAACCTCGGATAACCTTGAAGACTTTATAACCTCTTTGCACATATGACATGGTTCTAAATAAGATATCATTATGAGACCATCTAATCTCTTCTGATTTAATTTTTTACATGCCTTTCTTATACATAAAATCTCTGCATGTGCTGTTGGATCATTTGATGCAATTTCTTGATTGAAAGATCTAGCAATAATTCTCTCATCGATCGGGTCGACTATTACGGATGCGATAGGAATCTCACCTTTTTCCATAGCTAATTTACTTTGACTAAGTACAATACGTATAAAATTTGTTAGGTTGTTCATTGTGAATAGATCCCCAGTCATAGGTATTACAACTGATTATAAGGAAAAAGAAAACACATATTCTAAATATCCTTGGTTTGCTTTAAGACGCCATTATTCAGACTGTTTACATAAGTTTGGATGTACACCAATAATACTACCTATAACAGAAACTATAGAAAATATTGATTTTTTAGATGGCTTACTGATCTCGGGAGGGGACTTTGATATTGATCCAAAATATTACGGTGAAAATACACAGTCAGATAAAATTCAAACCATTAAAGATAGGACTAAATTTGAATTTAAAATATTAGAAAAATATTTTCACCTTAATAGACCTATTTTGGGAATATGTGGAGGTTGCCAACTTCTAAATGTATTTTTTGGTGGTAGTTTAATCCAAGATATTGACTCATTTATTGAACACGAACAACCCAATCCAAGAGATGAGACTAGTCATGAGATAATTTTGAGTGATACATCTAATCTAAAGATATTCAAAAATAGTCAAAAAATTTTTGTGAATAGTGCTCATCATCAGGGTATTAAAAAAATTGGTCAAAATTTAATAGTAGATGCTTATGCGCCTGATAATATAATTGAAGCATTTCATCATAATCAACATCCATTATGTATGGGCGTTCAATGGCATCCAGAATTTTTAATAACAGATTTTGATAAAAATATAATAAAGCTGTTTACAGATCATGCAAAAAATAACGTTTAGTAAAAAAATATCAATTCAATTTAAAATTTCGAGAAACCAAGCAGAAAATTTAATAAAAAATAAAAAAGTTACTTTAAATGGTAATATTGAAACTAGACCGTTTATATCAGTAACTGATAAAGATAATTTTGAAATTGAAAAACTTAAATCAAATAAACTTAATATAATACTATTTCATAAACCGCGAGGTTGTATCACTTCCAAAAAAGATGAAAAAGATAGAAAAATTGTTTATGATTTTCTTCCTAAGAAATATCACCAGTATCACTATATTGGTAGATTAGATTACAATTCTGAGGGTTTATTACTATTTACAAAAGAGACCTCATTCAAAAGATATATGGAACTTCCTAAATCAAATATTAAAAGATCTTATCTTGTTAGTGTAATGGGTACCTTTGATCAAAATAAGCTTAAATCAATGAATAAAAAAATTTATGGAAAAGAAATTTATAAAAAACCTAATGTAAAATTAGTTCACTCTAATACAAACAAACATGTACTGAGATTTAATCTTACTGAGGGAAAAAATAGAGAAATCAGAAATATATGTGCATTATTCAATTTAAAGGTAGAAAAGCTTAAAAGGATCTCTTACGGGCGTTTCCTTTTAAAGTCTATAACCTATGGTGAATACAAAGAAGTGGAGGTTAATGAGAGTTATCAGCGGTAAATATAAGGGGAAAAAGATACTAGTTGAGTCTAAAAGCAATTACAGACCAACCTTAACAAGAATTAGAGAGGATATATTTAATTTATTATTACATAATAATGATCTGAATATAGACCTTAATGAGGTTATTTTATGTGATTTGTTTGCAGGAACAGGTTCAATTGGGATAGAGGCATTGTCTAGGGGTATTAAAAAAGTAATATTTAACGATATCGAAAAAAAACATACTAGTAAAATTGAAAAGTTTCTAAAAGAAGTTAATGCAATAAATTATGAAATAACTAATTTTGATCCTTATAAACAAAAAATAGATATTTTAAATAATTGTCACGTAATTTATATTGATCCTCCGTATGATCATGATTTTGAAATAATTCAAAAAAAAATATTGATGAGTATTCAATCAAATATCTTAATCATATTGGAAAGTTCAAATTTAATTAATTTAGATAATTTCATATTAAAAAAACAATACAAAAATAAAAATTTATTTTTTTTCAGAACTTAATTAATTTTAAAATAATTAATAAATTTAATAAAAAATTTTTTAAAATATCTAAATTCTCCAAATACAAAAGCAACACCAATTAGTACAAATTGATATAAAGGAAAAATTAATATTAATCTAATAAACCAATATAAAAATTTATTTTTAATAAAGTTTTCTATTGATACAAGTTGAAGTAATGGTTCAGATAAAATAACAGAAAGAGAACCTGCTAATCCAAAGATTATAAATATTTTTAATAAATGTAACTTAGAATTTGCACCAAAAAAATTTATCAAATTATTTATCAATTTATGCTTTCGTATTTTTCTTTAAAATTTCAACAGCTGGTTGATCAAGAAAATTAATTTTTTCAAATTTAGACCTTAAATATATGTCAAAAATTAAGAAGAAGATCAGATAACAATAACTAGTAAAATCATCTTTAATTGAAAACTGTGTAACTAAAAATTTTTTTTGAATTAGGGTTTTTATAGCACCCTCCTCTAATGTACTCATTAAATTGTATCCTTTAATTAAACTGGCATTGGAAATGATTATTTTATTTTTATTTTCAATTTTAAAAAAATAAAAATGTTTATCATGCGGGCCATCAATGTAGAGTTGAAATTGACTATGCTGATCAATAGAGCCATAAGAGGATATATAATTTTTTGCTCTTTTATTTTTACCTAAACTTTCTGCAAAAATTTGCCTATACCACTCATTAATAGCATTTAACTTATCGTGATAACTAAGGCCTACAAGGATGTTTAAGTTAAATTTTTTTTCATGGGCAATAGAGTAGTTAATATACTTTGATAGTTTAGTATGATTTTTTTTAAATATTTTTTTTGCTTTATTAAATGACTTTATGATTGAAGGTAATGAATGTCCTATCGATAAAAGTGGGAGAAGTGATGTTATTGAAAATATACTAAATCTTCCACCTATATTTGGGTCATGATCAAAACATAGAATATTATTTTTTAGAGCAAATTTTCTCATGTAATTATTTTTATTTTCTGTAATAAAAATAAATTTTTTTATAAGGGTTGAAATTTTTTTTTGTTTGAAAATTTTTATGACTAAATTTAGAAAATATTTAGTCTCAATAGTGTTACCTGATTTCGAAATGAATATAAATTTATCATTTTTATTAATATTTAAATCAAATAGCGTGTTTTCGATCTTAACCAATGAGGGGTTATCATAAATAAAAATATTTTTATCAAGGCTATATGGATCTAAGAATTGGCATAGTAATTTCGTACTCAATGAAGACCCTCCCATTCCAAATACGTGAGTTCTAAATTTTTTATTTTTGAATATACTTAGATCATAACTATTAAAATAATTTTTTTGTAATATTGGATTAAACATATCTAATGAAAAGAATTCATTAATTGAATAGTTGATATTTGTTTGTTTAATAAATCTTAAGTTTTTAGAATTATTTTTTATTTTCATGAAATAATTGACTCAATAATAAAAATTCTTGTAACTACTTTTTTTTACCCTTAAAAAGCCTCTGGAAAAAATTTCCCTCTTCCTCTTCAGTATCGTTTTCCTCTATTATAATCTCGTTTCCATTATCAATTTGTTCAATAATATTTGGATTTGCTTCATTGGCATTTGTCTGGTTAAGTATTGACTCTATCACTGGATTATTTGAGATTTCAGAATTCGTAGTGTTTTCATCTGCACTATTTGGCAGTGGTAAATCATTTGTTGGAGGTATAATAAGCTCTTTATTATATCCGACACCAACTTCGTTTCTTATTTCTCTTTGGCAAGATACCAAAAGCACTAATAAGACTAAAAATATACTTTTCATAATTTTTTATTCAAAAACAAGATATTCATCATCAAAATAACAAAGCCAACAGTAATACAGCTATCAGCAATATTAAAAGCTGGCCAGTGATATTTTCCTATGTATATGTCAATAAAGTCAATAACAAAACCCCTAAATATTCGGTCTATAAAATTGCCCAATGCACCAGACAAAATCAAAGTCAAAGTAAATTGAAAAACCTTATCTTGTGTTTTTATGAGTAAATATAAAAAATATGAAATAATTAGCAATATTACTATTGAAACTACTATTTGATTAAGAGATGGATCATTCAATAGTCCAAATGCAAAACCGTAATTTACAACAAATGTTAAATTTATAATTGGGGATAAAGACACTGACTCATAAAGATCAAAGAAATTGATAACTAAAGCCTTAGTGATTTGGTCCAAAGTAACAAGTAATAAAAATAAGAAAAATAAATTTAAGTTAAACTTATTTTTGAAAAGTTTTCCAAACATCATCACATCGATTGCATAAATTATTTTTACTAGATGATACTTCTTGCAATACAGCCCAGCATCGCTCGCATTTTTTTCCATCAGCTAATTTTATCTCTACATATATTTCCTCATCTTCAATACTGATAGATTCCTTTGACCTATTTGAAATATCGTGTGTTTCAACATTGCTAACAATGCACATCTCAGCCAAATCTAAATCTGCAATTATTTTTTGTGTATCTTTAGATAAAAATAAAATTACTTTGGCTTGAAGGCTTGAGCCAATTAATTTTTCATTTCTTTTTAGCTCTAAGGCGGAGGTAACACTTTTTCTTACTCTTTTTAGTTCTTCAAAAACTTTTTCAAGCGAAATATCCTTATAAATAAATTCATCATCTTTAACATTTTGTAATAAAATACTTTCTTCGTTACTATAGCTCCTAGACTTCCATGCTTCTTCACATGTAAATGAAACTATGGGTGAAAGCCATTTTGTTAAAAACTCAAATATTATATGTAAACATGTTGAAGTTGATCTTCTTTTTATACTTTTTATATCATCACAATATAAGGAGTCCTTTCTAATATCAAAATAAAATGCTGATAGCTCAAGAGTACAGAAATTTAGTAAAGCAGTGTAAATCGCATGGTAATCATGATTTGAAACTAATTCTTTAAGTTTTTCATTAAGGCTTGAAATTCGCGTTAAGAGATACCTTTCTAATTCAGGCATTTCTTCTGGGTCAACTAAATTTTGTTTATTAAAGTTATTAAGATTTCCTAAAAGGAATCTTAGTGTGTTTCTTATTTTTCTGTAAGAGTCTATTTGGTAGTTGATAATCTGATTATCAATTTTTAAATCCTCAGAATAATCTGATGCAACAACCCAAATACGCAATATATCTGCGCCGTATTTATTGATTATTTCATCTGGGGAAATAACGTTTCCGACTGACTTAGACATTTTTCTACCTTTACCATCCACAACAAAACCATGTGATAAAATACTTTCAAAAGGTGCCTTGTCTCTTGTTCCGCAAGACTCAAGTAATGAGGAGTGAAACCAGCCTCTATGTTGGTCTGAGCCCTCTAAATACATCGATGCTGGCCAGTGAAGATCTTCTCTAGCCTCTAACACATAAGAATGAGTTGAGCCACTATCAAACCAAACTTCAACGACATCTTTTACTTGTTCAAAATCATTTGGGTCGTATTCAGGTGATAAAAATCTTGAGGGTTCGGAATTAAACCAGGCATCGCCTCCCTCTAATTCATAAATCTTTGCAATTTTTTCAATAATATTTTGATCGCGTAGAGGTTCACCTGTTTTTTTGTTGACAAATATTGGTAAAGGCACTCCCCAAACTCTTTGTCTCGACACGCACCAATCCGGACGGTCTCGTATCATACTCCTTAATCTTTTTTGTCCTTGTTTTGGGAAAAAATCAGTTTCATCAATAGCTTTAAGTGCTTTTGTTCTTAAATCGTTTGTGTCCATTGAGATAAACCATTGTGATGTATTTTTATATACCAAGGGGGCTTTAGATCTCCAAGAATGAGGATAGCTATGAACTAAAATACCTTGTGATATAAGGTTATTATTTTTTTTTATTTCATCACAAACATTTTGATCAACTTTAAAAATGTGTTGGCCATTAAACACAGGAATATGATCATAATATATTCCACCTTCATTTATTGTCATGGGTAGTTCTAAATCATGTTGTTTACCCAAAATAAAATCATCCATTCCATGTACTGGACAAATATGAACTATGCCCGTGCCTTGTTCAGTAGTAACAAAATCACCATGCAGAATAGGAACTTCAAAATTATATCCAGAGTCGTATAAAGTGTGTTTACAAAAAGTATTTGTTAATTCATGACCTTTGATGGAAAAATTAACTTTATATTCTTCAATTTTATTTTCTTTGATAAATGACTCAACCAAATCGCTAGCTATAATGACGTTTTTGTTTCCACCATTTACTTTTAAATTTAAAGATTTGTATTCAATATCGTTATGAACTGCCAGAGCTCTATTTCCTGGTATTGTCCAAGGTGTAGTTGTCCAAATAACAATAGAATGCTCTTTTAATTTATCGTTATCAGTTTTTGAAATTGGAAAACAAGCATATATTGTTGTTGATTTATGATCATGATATTCAACCTCTGCATCTGCAAGTGCTGTTTTTTCTATAACTGACCATAAAACTGGTCTGTGTCCTTTATAAATACCACCATTTTTGAGAAACTTTCCTAATTCTCTTACTATTTGTGCCTCTGCATGAAAATGCATAGTTGTGTATGGGTTATCCCAATCGCCGATTACTCCCAATCTTTGGAATTCTTTTTTTTGAATAGATATCCACTTATTAGCAAAATCTCTACACTGTTTTCTGAATTCAATGACAGGTACATCGTCTTTATTTTTCTTTTTAGCTCTGTATTCTTCCTCTATTTTCCATTCAATAGGTAGTCCGTGACAATCCCATCCTGGAACATAAATAGAGTTTTTATTGAGAAGTTGTTGATATTTTACAATTATATCTTTTAAAATTTTATTAAGGGCATGACCCATATGAAGATGACCATTCGCATAAGGAGGTCCATCGTGAAGAATAAATTTTTCTTTAGAATTGGATTGTTCTCTTAATTTTTTATATATGTCATTTTTAAGCCATTCATTTAGAATTCCTGGCTCTTTTTTAGGCAAGTCAGCTTTCATAGAAAATCCAGTCTTTGGAAGAGTAATAGAGTCTTTAATTTCCATAATTTAATATTTTTTTTGCTTCAGCGATATCTAAATTGATTTGATTTAATAATTCTTTTATACCATTAAATTTTTTCTCTTGTCTAATCTGTTTATAAAAAAATAATTCTATATTCTTATCATAAATATTATTGTCAAAATCAAACAAATAAACCTCAACAATTGGCTTTTCTTTATTAAAGGTTGGTCTTATACCAAAATTAACAATACCAAAATAAGTATTTCCATCAATCGTGGTCTCTACTGCATAGACACCATATGGAATAATAATTGTATTGAGAGGGTACTCAATATTGGCTGTGGGAATACCAATTGAACGACCTCTCTGATCACCTTTAATAACTTTACCAGAAATACTAAATTTTCTTTTTAAATCTTTATTTGCTAATTCAATATTTCCTAAATTAAGATTTTCTCTTATTTTACTTGAAGAAATTTTGTTATTATTTTGCTCATCAAAAATGAGATCAATTTCGTTAAGTTGAATATTATTTTTCTCACAAAATATTCTTAAGGTTTCTATGTTTCCTTTTCTTTGATTCCCGTACTGGAAGTCTCTTCCTATTAAAATTTTTTTGGTATTAAGTTTTCCTAATAAAATTTTATCTTCGAATTCTAGATGATTTAGTTGAGTAAATTTTTTATTAAAATGTAAGTCAATTAAATAGTCTAAACCTAAGCTATCTAAAATCTCTTTTTTTTTTAATTGAGAATTAATCATAAAATTATTTTGTTTTTTAAAATAAATTTTTGGATGCGGTGTGAATGATAAAATAGCAGATTTAGATTTTGATATTTTAGTTTTTTGTATTAAGTTTTTAATTATCTCTCTATGGCCTTTGTGAATACCATCAAAGTTACCTATTGTTAAACACAGCTTTTCATCGATATTAATTTCTTCAAAACTACTATTGATATATTTCATAGAAAGAATTAAACGGTGTGATATTTGCTCTTATAATATATAAGGGGTTTTTTGGTGTTATATTTTATACAGTTTGTTATTAAACATATGATTATTGTATGATCGCCTGATATGACTTTTTTTTCAACTTTTGCTTCTAATAGTCCCAAAGACTCCGGAAAGAAAGGAACCTTATTATTCGCAATTTTATATTTTGTATTCACCCACCTCTGCTCTAATGATCCAGCAAATTTATTAGATAGATTAAGTTGAGATTTAGCTAAAAAATTTACATTTAAAGGACTATTTAATTTAAAACTTTTTAAATTTAAATTTTCATTTCCGAGACAAAATAAAAACTTTGGAGGGACAAGAGAAAGGCTTGAGAAAGAGTTGACTGTACAACCAAAAAATTGTTTTCTGTTTGTTCCATTTGTTACAATCGTAATACCTGTGGAAAATAATGAGAAAACGGCCGTTAAATTTTTAATATTTTTCATAGTTTTATTTGTTGTTGGTAGCGCTGGAGAGACTCGAACTCTCACGAGGTTGCCCTCACCGGATTTTGAATCCGGCGCGTCTACCATTCCGCCACAACGCCTTAAAATAATCTTATTTACTTATATTATTAAGACAAATTAGGCAAATTGATAACTAATTGTGTATTTATTTAAATTTAAGAATAATATCTCGATACTTTGGAATACATTTACTTTATGGCGCCCATACTCACTTTTGCAATGACTGCTGCCATTACACCGGGACCTAATAATATAATTCTTTCAACAAACGCTGTTAATTATGGTTTTAAAGCAACAATTCCACTTATGTTAGGTGTCTTTTTTGGATTTTTATCGGTTTTAACTCTTTGCTTATTAGGAATAGGAGAGATTTATGAAAACTATCCAAATTTTAAGAATTTTATAAAAATTGTAGCCACGATCTTCTTAACTTATCTGGCTTATAAAATTTTTATTTCAACTGAATTTTCAGACAATAATAATAAAAGAAGATTTACATTTAGAGATATTTATTTTTTTCAATTAATAAATCCTAAAGCTGTAAGTGTTTCCATGTCTAGTTCTGCAATTTTTATACAAAATAAATTCTCATATTTAGAGGAATTTATTTTAATCTTTATTTGTTTTATAATTTCAACATCAACTAGTGCTGTAGTTTGGGCTGCTATTGGACACTCATTTAGAAAATATCTTAATAATAAAAGAAAAATTATTTATTTTAATAGAGTCATGGCTCTATTGTTACTAGGCTGTGTTTTTTATATAATTTTATGACAGTAAATTTATTTAAATTATTATTCTTTTTATTAATTAGCTTTTTACTACTTACCCCTATAGCCTTAGTTATAACAAATGGTTTGAGTGCAATTTTTTTAACCAATGAGCTTTACATTAATAGATATTTAATTGGTTCTACTAAACTCATAGTAATGGTAAGTATTTTTACAACAATCATCAGTGTGCCATTGGCATGGATAAATACAATGACCGAATTTTGGGGGCGAAAATTTCTACAAATATTTGCAATACTGCCCTTAGCTGTTCCAGCCTATATTTCGGCATATACTTATGCCGAAATTTTGGAGCCAGGTGGTTTTATTACTCTCAAATTTTTGTTTTATGATGGTTTCTCAATAAGAAATAGTATTGTGGCTTCGCTAATAATCTCTTTATCTTTTTATCCATATGTTTATATCCTAACTAGGATTGCAATCATAAATTTCTCAACAAGATATATAGAGGCTGCAAAAACTCTTGGTAAAAATCCCTATCAATGTTTTTTTAAAATTGGTTTACCCATGGCCCTACCTGGAATAGCTGCGGGACTAGCATTAGTTTTGATGGAAACAGTAAATGATTTTGGTGTTGCAGATTTTTTTGGTTTACAAACACTTTCAGTTGGAGTTTTTCATTATATAGCAATATTAAACGACTTACCTTTAGCTTTCCTATTGGCCTTAATTATTATTTTAGTAATGGGTTTGTTATATTTTTTTGAACAAAAATTAAGAGGTAAAAGGAAATTCAATAATAATACGTATGAAAATATTCAGTGGTCAAAATATAAATTAGGAAAGTTCATTGGAATAATTGCATTAATCTTAGGAGTCTTACCTATTTTATTTGGCTTTATTCTGCCTCTTTTTTTTGTAATTTATACATTTTTTAATAATTTAAATTTTATCGATTTTAATGACTATTTTACCTCACTATATAATTCAATCATGCTTGGAGTTATTGCTGGAATTGGATGTGCTATAATCTCGGTATTTATTAGTTTTTACTCAAGATACACTAGTAAAAATCACATTATTTATTATAAAAAAATAATAAACATTGGGTATGCAATACCAGGTGTAGTAATAGCTTTAGGAGTGCTTTTCTTTTTATTTTATTTTGATCGATTAACAACATTATCTTTATCTACCACTTTATTAGGCTTGTCCTTAGCTCTGATAATTAGATTAATTGCTTTATCAAATAATTCTTTAGACTCAGGGATGGAAAAGATTGGAAAATCAATTGATGATGCCTCAAGATTAATTGGAAGAAAATCGTCAACGACATATTTTCGAATAATTTTACCTCAGGTAAAGTTGAGTATATTAGCAGGATTTTTTTTAGTATTTGTCGATACTGTAAAAGAGTTACCGATTACTTTACTACTTAGACCTTTTAATTTTGACACACTTGCTACTAGCCTTTACGAATATTCATCAAATGAAATGTTTGAGTACGGAAGTTTGCATGCTTTAACAATAATTTGTTTTCTTTCTATCGTAATTTATTTGTTCGATAACGTGCTAGAAAAAAGAATGTTGTCAAAGACGAAAAAATAATTATTTAAATTTTTTCATTAACTTTAATGTTTCATCACTAACGTGATGCTCAATACCTTCACTGTCATTTTCTGCAGTCTTTCTAGAGACACCTAACTTAATTAAGAAATTATAAACAATTTCATGCTTTTGTTTTGACTGTGTGGCTAATTTTTCTCCCTTTTCTGTCAAAAAAATCGAGCGGTATGGTTCAGATTTTGCTAAATTAAAACTTATTAAACGCTTCAAATTTTTATTAACAGTAGCTTGTGACACACCAAAATGTTGAGCTAAATCAGCATTTTTAACATCACCTTTACTTTTTAAAATTTCTTGAATAGCCTCAACATAATCCTCTAGTATTTCGTTCTTATTTTGGCTTCTGATATTTGAAAATTGATATGGCTCACTAGATCTAGTGTTTTTCATAGCTGGTTCAATTTATTTTGTTAGCAATTAAAAGTAAAGAATTGTTTGACTAATATTTAGTTATATCTATATTGTTTAGCCTAGGCTAAAAATATGACAGAATTAGTATTAGAATTAAGTAGAAAATTTCAATATTTAAGATTATCAAAAATTTTCCTCTTTATATGTATTCTCCTTCTTTTATTTTCTGAACAGACTAGAGATATTTTAATTTCGTCATCGAGTGACGCCTACATAGCTGTATCTAGCTTTGTTGGAGTGACGCTTCTTCTATTTGTTATTCTTGAAAAGAGAAATTTTAATTTACAAAAATTAATTTTACAAAATAAGAAATTTGAAATTCCCATTTGCTCTATGTTAGGAGTTATACCTGGTTGCGGCGGAGCAATAATGGTAATGAGCTTATTCACTAGAAAGGTAGTTTCTTTTGGAGGTGTGCTCGCAGCACTTATTAGTACTATGGGTGATGCAGCTTTTCTTCTCATTGCAACAAAACCCCAGGCTGCTTTAATCATACTACCAGTTACTTTTATAGTAGGTATAATATCTGGATATGTTGCTCAACCTTTTACAAAAAATTTTTTACAAAATAAAATTAATAAGAATGTAAATACAACCCATTTACCTAAAAATAAAATATCAAATAAATTTTATTATATTTGGTTTTTATTTTTAGCTCCTGGATTTATTTTGGGAATGTTAAATGCTTTTAACATTGAACTAAACTTTAATTTTATTGGAATTAATGTGGTTGAAGTAATGGCATTTATTTTGGCGATATACTGTGTCTTGTTGTGGGTTTTGAATCCGCTAACAGATATTCAAATGGCTTCAATTCACGAAAACTCCTATAGAAAAGTTGTAGATACAACTTGCTTTGTTACTGTTTGGGTCATTATTTCATTTGTTGTCTACGAGCTAATAGATTTATCAACTAATGGTTTAATATTTGAGTCATTAATACTATTTGGTCCATTTATTCCTCTTATGGCTATACTAATTGGTTTTATTCCTGGCTGTGGTCCTCAAATTATGATCACATCCATGTATGTGAGTGGTCAAATTCCTATGTCCGCACAAATAGGAAACTCTATATCTAACGACGGTGATGCACTTTTCCCTGCGATAGCCATATCTGCAAAGGCAGCAATAATTGCAACACTCTATAGTGCGATCCCAGCTATTATAATTGCTTATCTCTGGTATTACCTTATAGGTTAAATACTAAATATTAATTAATCGATATGATTTGGAAGAATTTACATATATATGTTGAAAAAAAATCTAAATCAAAATATTCACAATATTTTTTATCTTTAGTTGCTTTTATAGAAAGCATTTTTTTTCCAATTCCTCCAGATATAATTTTAATACCGATTGTTTATTTTAATCCTAAAAATTTTTTAACAACAGCACTCAATTGTACGATATTTTCAGTCATCGGTGGCGCTTTTGGATATATCATAGGGTATTTCATTTTTGATATTGCCCAATCTTATTTTGATATAAGCAAGCAGGGTGAATTTATGAATTTTTATAAAGATTGGGGTATTTTTGCGGTTTTTTTGGGTGGTTTTACACCTATACCTTACAAAGTTATAGCTTTAACAAGTGGATATGCTCAATTTAATTTTATCTATTTTATACTCCTTTCATTGTTATCTAGGGGGTTGAGGTTTTTTATTATTGCTTTTATCATTAAACAATTTGGGAAATTAGGTATGGAAATTTTACAAAGAAATAAACTGTTAATTTTTATAATCATACCTCTTGGAATAGTCTTTTTTATTTATTTATTTTTTTATCATGAATAAACAAACTAATATTTTATTTCTTGTTTTTTTATTTTCGCTGATAGCTATGTCTTTTGCTTTAATATTACAATATGCATATGGTCATAGCCCATGTAAATTGTGTGTATATCAACGAGTTCCATATTACTCAATTTTGATATTAGGTGTATTTTATTTTTTTATTAAGAGATATTTCAATTTAATTTATATATTACTAACTATCTTGCTTCTTGTTGAATTAGGAATTTCCGGTTATCATTCTCTTACAACATTTGGAATAATTGAGTACACCGGATGTGAAGCTGCCACGCTTCCAAATGATATTACAAAATTAAAAGAAGAATTAATGTCTAATACATTAATTACCACATGCTCTGATGCAAACTTACCTTATTTTGGTATTCCATTATCAGTTTATAACTTCTTGTTTTCAATGACTTTTCTGCTATTAATTATTTTCAATGCCTACAAAAAAGAAAAATAAATCACTAAGCAGTGAAGATAAAAAATTAATCGAAGAAATTATCAGAGTGGATCACGCAGGTGAGCATGGAGCAACACAAATATATCGTGGACAATTAGCTATTTTTAAAGAAAACACAGAATTTGGTAAAGAAATTAAGGAGATGGCTGACCAAGAGGAAATTCATAAATCAACTTTTGATGAATACATAGTAAAAGAGAACGTAAAACCAACCGCTTTATTTCCATTTTGGAATTTAGCAGGTTATGCCCTTGGATTAGGTACTGCATTAATGGGGAAAAAGGCTGCAATGGCATGCACCGTTGCTGTTGAGGAGGTTATTGGTCAACACTATGAGGATCAAGCCAAGGAACTATCAAAAAGAAAATTAAAACCAGATTTATTGAAGACTGTAAAAAAGTTTAGAGAAGATGAGCTAGAACATCATGATACAGGCGTCGAACACCAGGCAGAAATGACAACTGGGTATGTTCTTTTGTCTAAAACAATAAAACAGCTATGCTATACAGCGATAAAAATAACTAAAAAATATTAATCCTTCTCTAAGACACTATCCCAATATAAATAATCTCTCCAACTTGAATGAAGATAATCAGAGGGGAAATTTTTACTTTTTAATCTTAAAGAATATTGAGAGGGTTCTTTAGGTTTTCTAAGCAATTTAAAACCAACTTGACTTAAATCCCTACTTCCTTTGGTCCAATTACATTTTGAACATGCAGTCACAACGTTCTCCCAATTTGTCAATCCACCTTTTGAACGAGGTATTAAATGATCGAAAGTTAATTCTTTTGTTGAAAATTTATCATTGCAATATTGACATGTGAAATCATCTCTCAAAAAAACATTAAATCTTGTAAATGCAGGTTTATGACTGTGTGGTATGTAATCTTTGAGTGCAATAATACTAGGGAGTTTTATTTCAAATGATGGAGATGAAACCTTTTGATCATATTCTTCAACTATATTAACTCTATCAAGAAAAACTGCTTTTACCGTATCCTTCCAACTCCATATGGATAAGGGGAAATAGCTAAGTGGACGGTAGTCTGCATTTAATACTAACGATGGACAATGATTCGAGTTAATCATGATTTTATATTAACATATCCAAAAAAGAGTATGTTTAATAGTTTATTAATTCCAGTGTTCATACAGCTTGTTAATCTCATCTAAGGCAATTGGGCTAATTGAATGTGCACAGTTATCATCTAAAACCAGTTTACTAGAAAATTTTTTTGATTCCAAAAACGAATTTGTCTCAACTGCCCTATTAAATGGTACGACATCATCCATTTTTCCATGAAAAATTAAAAAACTAGATTTAATTTCAGATATTTTCAAATCATTTAAAATTTCTTTGGGCAATGATCCTGATAATGAAATGATACTGTGAAAATTTAAGTTTTTTTGTAAAGCATAATATGTCGCCAACATAGAACCTTGAGAGAAACCAATTATAGAAATCTGAGTTTCATCAACTGCGTGTTCGTGAATTATTTTTTCAATTATTTTTTCAAGATGAAAGAAGGCTGATTTTAGGCCTTCTTTTAATTCTTCAATTGATCTTTCTTTTAATGGAAACCACTGATACCCAAAATAATTGAATTCACAGGGCTCCGGGGCATTAGGAGATATAAACTCAGTTTCTTCTTTTTCCAAAGAAATATAATCTTTTAAGGATATTAGGTCATTTCCATTAGACCCATAACCATGCAAAAATAATACAATTTTCTTCATCAATTCTTCTTAAATTTAATAATTAGACATTTATAGATAATTTGATAACTATTTACCATGTTTTCATCTACTGTATTGCCTTTTGTTTTAGTTGTATCCATGATTTTAGCTCTTCTCATGGTTGTAATTGGTGTAATAGCTATGGCTAAAAATGGAAGTTTTAATAAAAAACACAGTAACAAACTTATGCGAATGAGAGTATTGTTTCAAGGTATTGCTGTTTTAGTATTCGCTGCGATAATATATTTATCAAGATAATTTAAATTACTAAAATCATGAATAAGAAAAGTAAAATACTATCAACCACAATTAATAGAAGCACTTCCAGTTTAATGGATGATTTTAATAGCTCAATTGATATTGATAAAAGATTAATTGAAGAGGATATTGCCGTTACAAGTGCACATGTAAAAGCTTTAGTAAAACTAAAAGTTATTTCAAAAAAAGAAGCTCTTACTATTCAAAAAGGATTAAATTCAATATTGAATGATAATAAAAAAGGTAGACTAAAATTTTCAAAAAAAAATGAGGATATTCACATGAATGTAGAGTCTTTCCTCAATAGAAAAATAGGTAATGTAGCTAATAAGATACATACTGGAAGGTCTCGTAATGATCAGGTAGCAACTGATACTAGATTATGGACAATTAAAGCCTCCAAAAATTTACAAGAAGAAATCAAGAATTTAATGAAGTCTATTTTAAATCAAGCTCGTGGAAATGAAAAAACTATTATTCCTGGATTTACTCATTTGCAAGTGGCACAACCTGTATCTTTGGCTCATCACCTAATTGCATATTTAGAGATGTTTAAAAGAGACTTAAATTATTTTGATTTTTGTATAGATAACAGCGATGAAAATGTATTAGGCAGTGCTGCTTTAGCAGGTAGTAATTATAACTTAGATATAGGTTTACTAAATAAAAGTTTACATTTTTCAAAATCCAAAAATAATTCTATGGATGGTGTAAGTGATCGTGATTTTTGCATGTATTTTCTACATGCTAGTTCTTTAACTGCGACGCATTTAAGTAAATTATCATCTGAGCTAATTTTATGGTCAAGTAATTTCATGAAGTTATTTAATATAAGTAGTGAATATTCTACAGGTAGTTCCATAATGCCTCAAAAAAGAAATCCCGACTCATTAGAACTTATAAGATCAAAAACGAATAGCATTAGAATTAAGTCAGTAGAACTCTCAAATATCGTTTCAAACCTTCCTTTAACTTATTTTAAAGATTTTCAGGAGGATAAAAGGATAATATTTGATTGTTATGATGAGTTATTAAGCTGTATTAAAATTATGGAAGAAGTTATAAGAAAATCTAATTTTGAAAAATCTATTGGAAGAGATTTATGCAATAATTATTTTGCTACAGCTACAGATTTAGCAGACTATCTAGTTATAGAAAAGAAAATACCTTTCAGAGACTCTTATAAAATTATTGCTGATATAGTAAATTATGCTCAGAAAAAAAATAAAAATCTCTCACAAATAAAAATTGATGAATACCAAAAATTTCAAAAATCAATTGATAAAAATATTTATAAATACGTTGATATAAATAACAGTCTTTCAAGAAAAAAAACACCCATGAGCTCTAATCCAAAAGAGGTCTCTAGAGTGATTAAAAAATATATTAAATTTCTTAGAGTAAGATGATCAAGTTTTTATTAATAATATTATTACCCATATTTATCATTGGCTGTGGAAACCAAAAACCTAATAAATTACCAGAGGGTGTTGTAGATAAATCTCAATATCCATTTCCTCCTAATGATGACTATGATTACCCTGAGAGCGAATAATGCTGGATAAAATATTAAAAGAGTTTTCTAGTCCTTTTTATCTTTATGATGAGGATAAAATTAAAGATAAAATAAGTTTTCTAAATAATTTAGAATTAGAATTTCCTAGAAAATTTAATTTTGCTGTCAAAGCTAATCCTAACCTTGCAATTTTAAACCTTATTCATCGTTGTGGTTTTGGTGCTGAAGTTGTCTCTGCTGGTGAACTATTTAAATCATTGAAAGCCGGGTTTGAACCTGAGGATATTATATTTGATGGGCCAGGAAAAACTGATTTCGATTTAAAGTACGCAATCACTCAGAAAGTTCACTCTATAAATGTTGAAAATATTGAGGAAGTTGAATTTATTAATGATTACTCTTTAAGTAAAGGGCTAAAAACAAATATTGGTATCAGAATAAACCCTGATATTGATGGGTCGACCATGGATAAGATTACTACTGGTTTATCAGGAGGTAAATTCGGTATTTCAATTGATCAAATTGACTTTGATACAATCTCTAATTTAGAGGGGGTAAACTTAAAAACACTCTCTGTTCATATAGGAAGTCAAATAATAGATTATCAGAAGTTACTTAGTTCATATGAAAATCTAATCAAAATTGCAGATGAGCAAAATCTTAAAAATAATATAAATATTGATACTTTAGATTTTGGTGGAGGATTTGCTGTCCTTGATCACTCAGATAAAGAAATCAATTTTGATGGTTGGAAAAATAATTGTAACAAAATACTTAGCGGTAAAAATTATAATATTATTTTTGAACCTGGAAGATTTATAGTAGCTGATAGTTGTGAACTTATTAGTAAAGTTTTATATATAAAAAATAGTGGCAATAAGAAAATTGCTATTATTGACTGTTCATTTTCGGAATACATTCGTCCAGCTTTGTATGACATAAAGCCTCCAATAAAAGTTTCAAACAACTCAAAGGATGTTGAAATTTATGATATCGCAGGTGGAATTTGTGAGTCTACTGATTATTTTGTAAAAGATATTGAGCTCCCCAAGATAGAAGTTGGAGATAATATAGTATTTATGAATGTTGGTGCTTACGGATCCTCTATGTCCTCAACTTATAATAGTCGACCTCGACCTCTAGAGGTATTGTTCAACAAAGATGAGTATCGTGTAATCCGATCTCGTGATACCTTAGAAGATCTATGTAAAAATGAGATCATGTAATGATAATATTTTTAAAGCGTGTAAATATTATAATCGCCTTAATTTTATTATTTTTAACTCTTGGTTTAATTAAATTTAAAAATAATTTATCTCATGATCCTGTAAGTAACTTTAATGTTGATGCGATTGTTGTATTAACAGGAGGGAAAGGAGAGAGAATAATTGAGGGTTATAAACAAATTGAAAAATCTAATCAAAATAAGTTGTTTATTTCTGGTGTTGATAATACCTTTAATTCAGAAGTTGTGTTAGTGAATATTCTTAACTTTGATCAAAACATTGTTGAATGTTGTATTGAGGTTGGATATTTATCAAAAAATACATATGAAAATGCATTAGAAACAAGATATTGGGCCTTAGAAAAAAAAATAAAATCGATTTTATTAATTACTTCAGATTTACATATGCAACGTGCAGAATTTTTATTTAATCAACTATCAGGTTTGAAAGTGACTCCTTATTCTGTAAGCAATAGTGATATAGTCATCCCTTTTGAAAAATTGGTAGAGGAATACATTAAGTTAATTGTCTCAAAATTAGTTTTTATAAAAAAATATGAAATTTAGTTTTTTAATAACATTTTATTTTACAACAGCTATTGTATTAATTATTTCTTTGTTAGGCCTTCCCTTCAAATATACAAAATTTAGATTTTTTGTGCTTTTCTTTACAAGAAACATGACAGTAATTTTAAAACTGTTTGGAATTAATATAGAAGTAATTAATTCTGATTTTGCTAACAAAAAGGGTTATCTCTATGCGAGTAAACATCAGTCAATGTTTGAAACAATATACTTTAATGAACTCTTTTATAATCCTGCATATATTTTAAAAAAAGAATTATTGAATATTCCATTATTTGGGACCTATCTTAAAAAATTGGGAATGATTGCTATTGATAGAAAACAAGGAATCCATAGTCTTCGTTACGTAAATCAGCAAACAGCTGAATATTTAGATCATAGACCTGTAATAATTTTTCCCGAGGGAACTAGAACAGCCTTTAAGGATCAACCTGAATTAAAACCTGGAATTTATTCTATGTACAAATCTTTGAACAAGCCAGTTGTGCCTATTGCTTTAAATTCTGGAAAATTTTGGCCTAAAAATAATCAAATTCATAAAGGCTCCATAACGGTTGAGTTTAAACAACCAATACCTCCAGGGTTAAGCAAGCAAGAATTTTTAAATAAACTCAAAATGGAAATAAATAGCCTTAATCATTAGGAATAAATTTTCCTGCCTGTCTTGCCTTAACAATTCTATCTCTTACGTTTTTGGTCTTCTTTAATTTTGTTAATAAATTCTTAGAATTTCCCTGATTGAGGGTTTTAGAAAATTTTTTTAATTCACTTATGAAATTATTAGTTAATTTTTGAATTTGAGAATTATTTGCTAAAAATATATCCCTCCACATTTCTGGATCACTTCCTGCTACTCTAGTAAAGTCTCTAAATCCGCCAGCAGAAAATTTTACAAGTTTTGAATTTAGTGAAGATTCTTTTTTCATTGCCGTCAAAACTAATGAATAGGAAATTAAATGAGGCAAATGTGAAGTCAAGCTAAGCACTTTATCATGCTCTTTTGCAGACATAATTTCTATTTTCATATTTAGTGACTTCCAAAACCTAACTATCTTATTGATGTTTGTCTTGGAAGATTTTTTTAAAGGACAAATAATATTATATCTATTTGTAAATAGTCCGTCAAATCCATGTTCCAGTCCAGCTTTTTCAATACCCGCTATTGGGTGTGAAGGAATAAAATTAAATTTATATTTTTTTTGATTATATAATTTTTCTATATTTACTTTTGTTGAGCCCACATCTGTAACAATTGTTTTATCTAAATTAATGTTGCTAAGTTTTTTGAATATAGATTGATACTGGAGCATAGGTACACAAATAATTATGAGATCAATATTTAAATTGTTGATTTCTTGAAGTGATTTCAAAACTTTTACATTATTTAATTTTGATTTATTAATTCTAATTTTAAGATTATTGGATTTATCAAAGGCAAAAATATTAACATTTTTGTATTTTTTAATTACTGATCTTGCTATTGATGATCCAATCATCCCAAAACCAATTATGAGAATATTGTTAAACATTAAATTTATTAGCTGTTTTTACTGCCTTTTTCATGTCACTTTTTGTTCCAATAGTCATTCTTACAAAATTATGTAATCCATATGATGACAATGATCTGACTGTAATTTTATTGGAGTGTAAAAAATCAACAAATTTTTGTGTTATTGATGAACTTTTAAACTTTAAAAGGATAAAATTGGCCTGAGTATCAATGGTTTCAAATAATTTGTTATTTAAGCCTCTGCAAGTAAGAGATTTGTTTACAAAATTATTTTTTACAGAGTCATTAATCCATTTTTTATTTTTCAAAGACTCTTGAGCTGCAATACATGATAATCTAGATACATTAAAAGGCTTTTTATATTGATAGAGTTGAGAAATAAGCTTTGAATTAGCATATCCCCAACCTACTCTTAAGCCGCCTAGAGCAAATATTTTTGAAAAAGACCTTGTTATAATCAAATTAGAATATTTTTTAACTAATTGCATTCCATCATCATATTTTTTATCTCTAATATATTCACAGTATGCTGAATCTAATACAACAATTGTTTTTTTACTTATTTTATTTAAAAATTTAATTAATTCATTTTTGTAAAAAATAGACCCTGTAGGATTATTAGGGTTAGCTAAAAAAACAATTTTTGTTTTTGAGCTGATCATTCTACTTAAATTTTCTAATTTAAATTGAAACTCTATATCATCATATTTTTTTACTTTGCATCTAAAGTGTTTTGCATAGATTGAATACATAGCAAAAGCATATTTAGTAAAAACGACTTCATCATTGGGTTTTGAAAAAGTAGCATATATCATTTGGAGAACTTCATCTGAGCCTGCGCCTAATATAATTTGTTTATTATTTATTTTATAAGTTTTAGCAATTTGATTAATTAAACTCTCTCCATCAAGCTCAGGATAGATATTTGAAAATTTAATATTTTTTTTTATTAATGACTTTACAGATTTAGCTGGGCCATAGTTGTTCTCATTTGATGAAAGCCTTACATACCCTCTAAATACTTCTGCTCCACCCTTGTAGGTATTTTTTGGTTGGCTATTTTTCATAATTTTTTGATAATAAATAAACTATATAAAGAAAATATCATCATTTTATATTGAAAATTAATACAAAAAGCCTTAAATTCCAGTTTCACCGATTTGATAGCAGCTTGCGGGTGTAAAACAGCTAAAGCGTATCTCCCGCAGTTATCTTTCGAACAGGTTTAAAAATGAGAGAAATAATTGCAAATACTGAATATCCAGGTTTCTTACTGAAATGCCAAGAAGAGCTACCATTGGACTCTGGTAAAAAAATTAAGAATTTTCAAATCGCTTATCAAACATATGGAAGTCTTAATGCTCAAAAAAATAATGCAATTTTGGTTTGTCATGCATTAACTGGTGATCAATTCCCTGCAGAGGAAAATCCTATAACTAAAAAAAATGGATGGTGGGAATTAATGATTGGACCCGATAAGCCTATTGATACGAATAAATACTTTGTTATCTGCTCTAATGTTCTTGGGGGCTGTGTTGGAACGACAGGTCCTAATGATACTAATCCTGATACCTCAAAAATATATGGTTTAGATTTTCCTACCATAACAATTAGAGATATGGTGAGAGTACAAAAAATACTTGTTGATGAGCTTGGAATATCCAAATTGCTTTCTGTAGCAGGTGGTTCAATGGGTGCAATGCAAGTTCTACAATGGGCTGCTACTTATCCGGAGAGTGTGAGGTCTATTATGAGTATAGCAGGTTCATTGAAACACTCTGCCCAAAATATTGCATTTGACGAGGCAGGAAGACAATCCATTATGTTGGATCCTAAATGGCAAAATGGAAGATATTTGGAGAGTAATGAAAAACCTGAGAATGGTCTCTCTGTTGCAAGAATGATAGCTCATATTACTTACTTATCTGAGAGAGCTTTTCAAAATAAATTTGGTCGAAATTTACAAGAAAAAAATGATTTATCTTTTGGCTTTGGAATAGACTTTCAGGTCGAAAGTTATCTTCGTTATCAAGGTAGATCTTTTGTTGATCGATTTGATGCTAATAGCTATCTATATATGACTCGAGCAATGGATTATTTTGACGTGAAAGATGAAATTATTGCAAATAAAAAAACTATAATTGATAATTCGATCCGATTTCTAGTTTTATCATTTACCAGTGATTGGCTATTTCCGACAAAAGAGTCAAGAGAAATAGTATCTTTATTAAATTCTATTGGGTCCAATGTTAGTTTTGCTGAAGTCGTATCAGATAGAGGTCACGATAGTTTTTTATTAGATGAGCCACAATTTTTTAAAGTTGCTCAGGGATTTTTAAAGGGAATAAAATGAGAAAAGACTATGAGATCATTTTAAATTTAATTCCAGAAAACTCAAAGGTGTTGGATATTGGTTGTTCTGATGGAGAGCTAATCACTTACTTAGAAAATAAAGGAATAAGTGCTCAAGGTGTGGAATTGAGTCAAGAAAAAGTAATCAAATGTCTGGAAAAAGGATTAGATGTAATACACGGTGATATAAATTTAATAGTTGAAGATTTTCCATTTAATCAATTCGATTATTGTCTTTTGACTCAGACAATTCAGGCAGTTCAAGAACCAGACCAATTATTAAACACCCTCAAAAAAGTAAGTAAAAATATCATTGTTAGCTTTAATAATTCGGCACGTCTGAGTAAAATTTCAAATTTTCTTTTAACAGGAAGTTTTGACTCACTTTTAAAAAAAGCAAATAGTGATCACTGGTATAATACTGATTATATTCACCCATGTAGCATCAAAGATTTTAAAAAATTAGCAACAGATTTAGATCTAAAAATAATTTCAACTTTTGATGTCCTTTCTCAAAAGAAATTTGAAAACGGTAAAATTCCTTCAAATTTATTTTGTAAAGAAGTTCTCTTCCATATTACTAATGAACAATAAAAATATAATTTTTGTCTATAACGCCAAAGGTGGTAAATGGAACTATATTCTTGATACAGTCCATAAATATGCCTCCCCCAGCACCTATGATTGCAATTTATGTAAAATTACTCACGACCTGAAAATGCGCGAGTCGTGGAAGAAATTTATAGAGAGCTCACCACATAATTTTAAGTTTTTACATTCTGAAGAATTGGAAGAATTTAATCTTCTAAATTACAAAGATGAACTGCCTTTATGTCTTGAGGAAAAAGAAGGTAAATACAAATTATTGATAGATAATAAACAAATGAATGAATTTAAAAATGAATTTGAATTAATCAATATTTTAGAAAAGATATTATAAACCGACTAAACCCAAATAAATTAATCGAAGCGAGCCTATCACTACAAAAATATTAATAATGGTAAAAAAAGAATTATCTGAAAGTTTACTATTCATCCAGTGTCCCAAAATTACTCCTATTACTGCAATTGGTGAAAAAATTAAATAGCTATATAACTTCTCAAAGTTTAATATTTCCAAATAGAAATACGGGATTAATTTAAATAAATTTATTAAAGCAATAGAAAAAACTACACCTGCAACAAACTGCACTTTTTTATTATAAATTGACATAAAATATATATTTAATGGCAATCCTCCAGAGTGGAGTACAAAACTAGTAAACCCCGCTAATGCTCCCCAAAAAGATTTACTTCCATAAAAGGGTATTTTTTTTAATTTTCTGTTGTCTGCGATTAAGTAATTAAGCAAAACATATAGTAAGGAAATTGATCCAATAAAAATACTTATCATTGATAAATTAATAAATTTAAACAAGATTGTTCCAATAATAACCCCCAATAAAGAATATGGTGCAATTGACCATAAAATTTTATATTCAAAATGTTTTCTATTTAAAAACAAAGTAATTACATCACATACAATTAACATTGGCATTAATATAGCTATTGCAGTTAAAGGACCATAAGTTATGGATAATAGGGCTACTGATATTAAAGCCAATCCACCTCCAGAAAAACCTGATTTTGAAATTGCAAATAAAAGAATAGAAAAAGAAACTATTAAGTAATAACTAATATCTAACAATAATATTTATCCTATATTTAAAAATCTCAATATAAATTAATATTAAGTCGGCACAAAATTTTTAATAGGTATTTTTTTTTGTTTTTTTGAACTCTTTGCGTAAACAATCTTTTTACATACGCAAATCATTAGTCCCCCCATATAAGGAAAAAATAATTTACCTATTTTTTCAATTGTTCGATGTGATTTGTAATTTAAATAATGACTCCATGGAGGAAAGTGCAAAAATGTTTTTCTATAACCAAGAACCAAAAAGTCTTGTATTAGTGATTTAAATTGCTTGTTTGAGTATGATCGACCAAACCCAAAAGGATTGTTATCATACCGAGTCCATATACCTGACCTTCTGGGAATAATTGATAAAAATAACCCGTTTGGCTTAAGTATTCTCCATATTTCTTCAATACTACTCTGGGGCTTATCAACGAACTCAAGTAAATGAGTAGATATTACCACATCAACTGAACTTGGATCCAAAGGTAAGAAATATTCATGTATTATTTGGTGTTCGAAATCGTATTTCTCTTTAACATCGCCATCTAAAAATTCTGGCTGCATAGAGGTTATTTGTAAATTTTTATTTTGCTTACTGAGAAAAGAAAGAAAAGGGTTTGTATAACCATATCCACAAATAACACTATCGTTTACAGAATTTAAATGGGTGTTTAATTGATGACGTATGTTACGTTTAACAATAGTGCCTAGTCTTGAATTATAAAAACTATAAATATCGGATGCGTTGATATCCATAGTTGTATTTTAACGAGATTTACATAACATTCTATTTCTTATGCAAAAACCTAATGTGTATTTGTTTCCTCAATTAGATGATAACTATGGATATTTAATTAAAAATCCTCATGAAACAAAAGGAGTGCTAGTTGATCCCTCAGATCTAGATATGTGTTTGAAGATACTTGAACTAAATGATTGCAGTGCTTCTCACATAATCATTACACATCATCACGATGATCACATTAGTGCTGTTGATGAAATTAAATCAAGATTTAAATCTTTAGTCATAGGGTACAAAAATGACTCCAAAATACCAAAACCAGATAAAGAAGTTGAAGATCAGGAAATTTTTGAAATACATGGAAATGAATATAAAGTCATACATACTCCTGGGCATACGCTTCAACATATAAATTATTTTATGCTAAAACATAATATTTTATTTTCTGGGGATACTCTATTTAGTATTGGATGTGGAAGAATGTTTGAGGGAAATCCTGAAGTTTTTTGGAACAGTTTGTCTAAGTTAAAACAATTACCTGAAGATACAAAAGTATATTGTGGGCATGAATATACGATGGCTAATTTAAAATTTGCCCTAAACATAGACCCAGATAATGAAAAGCTTAATGAATATTATAAATGGGCCTCACACCAAGAAAAAGAGCATCGACCAACAATTCCAACAACTCTCTCAGACCAATTGCTCTGTAATCCATTTTTGAGATGTGACACAGATCAATTTATGAAATTTTTTGACACGCAAGATGCAACAGAGGTATTTGCTAAAATGCGCTCTGCAAAGGATAATTTCTAGAAAATCATTTTAATCTTGGTGTTTTAATGAAATGTGCTAGTTTCAGAATACTTATGAAAGACACTTTTCAATTAGATAGCGATATAGCTGATGCTTTTCAAAAAAAGCAAATGGATAAAGTATGTTCTCTTTACTATGAAGCAGCAAATTACTTCGAAGATAAGGCTGATATTGAAGCAGCATGTTTTTTCTATACACAAGCCCTAGTAATGGCTTTAGAAGAAAATCATGAACTTAAGGAAAAGATTATTTATAAGCTTGAAAAATACGGCAGAAGTAAAGACGCAACTTTAAATTAACTAAAATCTGAATGGAAAAATCTACCATTCAACTTCCTGATACTTGGCTTGAACATTTAAAAGAGGAATTTAATCAAGATTATATGATTAAACTCAAAAGCAAACTTTTAGAATTAAAAAAAAATAAAATTATTTTTTATCCTCCAGGAAAACAAATTTTTAATGCATTTAATTTAACTCCTTTAGACAAGGTGAAGGTAGTGATATTAGGTCAAGATCCCTACCATGGACCTGGCCAAGCTCATGGGCTCAGTTTTTCTGTACCAGAAAATATAAAACCACCGCCCTCACTGTTGAATATTTATAAAGAACTTCAAGATGACTTAAAAAAAGAGGTGAATTACAACAATGGTAATTTAGATAAGTGGGCTAAACAGGGAGTATTTCTTTTAAACACAACTCTTACAGTAGAAAAATCAAAACCCCTCTCACATCAAAAGTTTGGTTGGGATATTTTTACGGACAAAGTTATCTCAGTTATTAGTAATGAATTAGAAAATATTGTTTTCATATTATGGGGTTCGTTTGCTCAATCAAAGAAAGAGATAATTGATTCGAATAAACATCTTATTTTATCAGCACCGCACCCTTCCCCATTATCGGCTCACCGCGGTTTTTTTGGGAGTAAGCCTTTTTCTAAGACAAATACCTTTCTAAAATCAAAACAAATTGATATGGTTGAATGGTAATGAAGACTAATGTTGAAAATCTCGTAGGGTTTATTGAAAAAGCAGTTATTGCAATAATATTAATAGCTACTATTACCGCCATTATGTTTGAGATAATGAGAATGATAGAAGTTCAGTATGTAGAGTTAGCTGATCTACTTCTCTTATTTATTTATGTTGAAGTTATTGGGATGGTTCGAGTCTACTATGTTTCCAATCGTGTAAGAATGACATATCCCTTATTTATTGCTATTACCGCTTTATCTCGTCTTATTATACTTCAAGGTAAAGACTCAAACCCAGAGCTTCTTCTTTACGAAGCAGGAGCAATAGTCTTAGTTGCGATTGCAGTCATCATTCTTCGACTTAGGTATGTCCCAATACTTCGTCCTATTGAAGATGTTGATGAAATTAAACCTAGAAGCACAAAAAAGTAATAAAATTGAAAAAAATTGCAGTCATTGGAACTGGGCTTAGTGCGCTTTCTTTAGCATATCACTTGCCTGCACTTGATATTACATTTTTTGAGAAATCTTGGAGACCAGGTGGAAGAATAAGCACAAGAAAACATGAGCAATATGCTTTTGATCATGGTGCTCACTATTTGAAATTAGATCATGGTGTTATTGGCTTAAATGAATTTTTAAAAAAAATTGATGCTATTAAAATTTTAAAAGGTCAATTTTGTTCAAATATCTCACAAAATTCTCCTATTGAAGATAAAGAGGTCATTGTTGGTAAAGATGGAAATGAATCAATTCCTATAAAGATACATAAATCACTGCACTACCCTACGCATTTTTCAAAACAGATAACCAACATTGAAAGCAATAATAATGGATATTTCTTAATCGCAGCAGATGAGAAATTTGGACCTTATGATTATGTTTTTTGTAGCATGCCCTTTGAACAATCAAAAAAATTGTTAGATCAATTTATAGATTATAGCGATATTCCTGAAATAGAGTTTGACTCTATTTGGACAGTCATGATTGCATTTAATAAAAGATTAGGAGCTCCGTTTCAATTTGGATATCACTTAACACCTGAAATTAGTTTTTTGATGAATCAAAATTTTAAACACGAATTTTTTAATGAAGAGTGTTGGGTTGTAAATATGAGAGCTGATTGGACAAAAGAGTATTACAACATAGAAAATTATGTTTTAGAGGACTATGTGGTAAATCAAATGAAAAAGTCTTTTCAATCAAAAGCTGATGCTGTTTTTAAGAAGTCACATAGATGGAGATACTCTTATACAAAGAAAAGTCTTAGAGATCAAAACTCTAAAAGATTCATTGAGTCCATAGATCAGCGTCTATATGCTTTTGGAGATTGGTGTGAGGGTCCAAGTATGCAAGATGCTTGGTTATCTGGTAAGAAATTAGCTCAGCATTTCAGTGAAATGAGACTAAAAAATTAAATAAAGATTGTGAATAATAAAATTTAGGAAGTTCCTCAATGCGTTTTATTATAAATTTTTTTCCATTTTAAATAGTCTTGGTCATTTA
>CACDTV010000006.1 GCA_902555695.1 uncultured Alphaproteobacteria bacterium
TTTCACCTTCCATAAGCTTTGCGTGATCATAAAGAATTTCACAGAATTTGTCTTTTTGATTTTTATCTAAAGATTTTAATTTATTAACTAATTCATGATTAATATTTATTTCTAAAATTCTTTTTTCATCAGAAATATTTTGATTATTAGCGGCCATCAGTTTTTTTAAATGCATATCCATATCATTCTCATCAGCTACTAAACATGAAGCACTTGTAGTAAGTCTTTTAGAAATTTTTACATCTTTAACTTTGTCTTTCAGATTGTCTTTTAAAAATCCAACAAAATCTTTGTCTTCCTTTGGCTCTTCTTTGTCTTTTTTTGACTCTTTTTTATCCTCAATATCTACCTCTCCTTTGGTAATAGATGTAAATTCATAATCTTTAAATTTCATTTTCATTGGCATCCAGAATTCGTCAACTGGATCCGTAATTAACAAAACATTTATTTTTTTATTTTTAAATAGTTCCATTTGAGGGCTATTAATGAGGTTTTCCTTGTTTTCGCCTGAAATATAATAGATTTTCTTTTTATCATTTGAAAAATCAGTTACGTATTGATCTAAAGTTATCATCTCCTCTTTCTCAGAGCAGTTAAAAGTTGAAAACTCAAATATTTGATCATGAAAGTCATTAAATTCATAGAGTCCCTCTTTTACAACAGGCCCAAAATTCTTCCAAAAATCTTTAAATTCATCTGGCTTCTTTTTTTTTAATTCTAGAATTTCTTTTAAAATTCTTTTTGTAATAGCATTAGATATTTTATTAATTACGGCATTATTTTGTAAAATTTCTCTTGAAATATTTAAACTAAGATCTTCTGTGTCTACCACACCTGGCACAAATCTAAGCCAAGCTGGAATTAAAGCATCTAACTTATCAGAAATAAATACTTTATTTACATAAAGCTTTAACTTGTTTTTCCGATCTGGATGGTAAAGATCTTGAGGCTGCGATTTTGGTAAATATAAAAGGGCAGTGTAATTTACAACTCCCTCAGCTTTAAAGTGAATAGTTGTTAAAGGCTCATCATAATAGTTTGAAACTTGATTATAAAAAGATTTGTAGTCATCTTTTTTAATTTTTGATTTATCTTTTAGCCAAATGGCTTCAGCAGAGTTTACTTGTTCTTCAGATTTATCATCTTTTTTCTTATCATTTTTATCTTCTTCGGATGTTACAAAAATAGGGAAAGGAACAAAATCAGAATACTTTTTTATTATTTCCTCTATTTTATATTTACTTAAAAACTCTTTCTCATCCTTCTTAATTGATAACGTAATTTCAGTTCCAATTTCATTGTATTCTGTTTCCTCAATTGAAAATGTACCTTTACCATCTGAAGTCCAAAGGTAACCAATGGATGAGTTATATTTCTTTGATCTAACTACTACTTGATCTGAAACCATAAATGATGAATAGAATCCAACTCCAAATTTACCTATTTGATTGATATCTCCCTTTTTATCACCCATCTTTTTAATAAACTCTTCCGTGCCAGATTTAGCTATTGTGCCTAAATTTGATTGCATATCTTTATCATCCATGCCAATCCCATTATCTTTAATTGAGATAGTTTTATTTTTTTCATTAAGATGAATTCGAATTTGGAATTTATTTGTTTTAGGAGCTTTGGAGTCAGTCTGACTAACATATCTAAGCTTTTCGCAAGCATCTGATGAATTTGATATTAATTCACGTAAAAATATTTCCTTTTCGGTATAGAGTGAATTAGCAACTATATCTAGGAGCTTTGATACTTCAGTTTCAAATTTTACAGTTTTCTTTTCCGCTTGTTGTTTAGTCATTTTTTTTTAATATCCTTATTATAAGTAATGTTTACCAATGATAATACTGAGTGTTCTACAAAAATTTCTGTCATTTCACAAAGTAAATTTGATAAATGGCTGTTAACACAATCATCTTTTACTAAAAATTGGGCTTTATCTAATAATTTCAAGGCAGAATCAGGAAAAATTCTCAAAATTCCCTATGAGGACGGAAGATTGAAAGAGGTCATATTAGGAGAGGGCGCAGATAAAAACTTAGAGGCAATTAGTGCTTTTTCTGCATCTAACATTGGTAACTATTATATCTCTTGTAAATTTGCCAAATCAAAGGAGTCTGAAATATACAAAGCATGGGCTTGGGGCAACTATAATTATCAGTCTAAATCTAAAAAAAATTTATTATACGTAAAGGAACAAAAGGAATTAGAGTTTTTAACTTTTTACTCAGATTGTATTAATCTTTCAAGAGACTTGATAAATAGCCCTGCAAATAAATTAAACCCATCTACTTATTACTCAAAAATTAAAAATAATAATTTGTTTAAAAGTTTTAATTTTATTGATTACACTGAAAAAGAAATAAATTCGAATTTTCCTTTGACATGTGCTGTTGGTAAATCTTCCTCTTCAAAACCAAAAGTGATTGAAATAACAAATCGAAAACTTTCAAAAAAAGATAAACCATTAGTTATTATTGGAAAAGGCGTTACATTTGACACAGGTGGTGTAAACATAAAACCAGGTAGCTCAATGAGAAATATGAAAAAAGATATGGGAGGATCTGCTATCGCTATATCATTATTTTTGTTAGCAAATTATTTTTTAAAAAAAACTAAAATTGTTTTAATTGCCCCAATCGCTGAAAATGCAATATCATCAAAATCAATGAGACCTGGTGATGTATATTCATCTGTATCAGGAAAGTCTGTGGAAATTGCCCATACAGATGCTGAGGGAAGACTTTTGTTAGCAGATGCAATAGAAAAAGCTTCTTCTTATAACCCATGTATGATTATTGATTTTGCAACGCTTACTGGAGCGGCAAGAGTAGCTCTGGGTGAAGACCTTCCTGCTTATTTTTGTAATAATGAAACATTTGCAAAAAAAATCGAAAATTTAAATAAAGAAAAATTGAGATGTTGGAGATTACCCTTGTACTCTTCTTACTTGTCTAAAATTAAATCTCCAGTTGCAGATCTTAGTAATACATCTTTAGATGGTATGGCTGGTTCTATTACGGCAGCACTTTTTCTTCAAGAATTTTTAAAATCTTCGAATATACCTTGGTTTCACTTTGACACCTTTGCTTGGTCTCAAGACTCAAAAGGAGCTGCATTACAGGGATTAGATATAATGAGTGATTTTTTAAGGAAAAATTTTAATTAGTGAAGTACTTACTGATATTTTTTCTATTATTATCAGGTTGTATTACAACCGATAGGTCTTTTAACACAGCAAATATTTGCGATATTTTCAAAACAAATCCTAAATGGAAATCATATGCAGAAAAAACAAAAGAAAAATGGGGAGTTCCAGTTAGTTTGCAATTAAGCTTTATTAAACAAGAGTCCTCTTTTGAAAGAACTGCAAGGCCTCCGAGGAAAAAGGTATTGGGTTTTATACCTGGTTTAAGGCCGTCAAGTGCTTATGGTTACAGTCAGGCCTTAGATGGAACATGGGAGGAGTATAAAGTTTCAACAAAAAACTATAATGCCGATAGAAAAAATTTTAGAGATGCTAGTGATTTTATAGGTTGGTATGTTGATGGAAGTTATCGTCTGTTGAAAATTGATAAAAGTGATGTTTACAATCATTACCTTGCTTACCATGAGGGCAAGGGTGGGTATCAAAAAAAATCTTATAACAAAAAAAAATGGCTTTTAGAGGTGGCAAAAAAAGTAGAACGTCAAGCTAAAGATTATTCTAATCAAATAACAAAATGTAATTTTCATAAAAATAGTGTGTTTTAATTGTTACAAAAATCAGATCTTATAAATTATTTCTACTCAAATTTTACTGATCCTGAGTATAAAGGCATTGGAACTGAACATGAAAAATTTATCTTTTATAAAGATAATAAAAGATTCCAATTTGATGGAGAGGTAAGTATACAAAATTTATTTCAATTTTTCTTATCAAAGGGTTGGCAAAAAAAAGAATACAATAGTTTCAATCAATTAATATCTTTGTCTAAAAATGGTGCAAGCATTACTTTAGAGCCAGGGTGTCAACTAGAATTATCTGGTAAAATTTTAAAGAATGTTCATCAAACATGTACGGAGTCTTATGAACATTTAAGAGAATTAAAAGAATATGCCGAATTGAATAAATTATGCATTTTAGGACTGGGATTTGATCCAATAAGTAAATTAGAGGATTTAACTTTTATTCCAAAAGAGCGTTATAAAATTATGAGTGAATATATGCCCAAAGTTGGCTCAAGAGGATTAGATATGATGACCCGAACATGTACTGTTCAAGCAAATTTAGATTATTTTAATGAAACAGATCTAATTAAAAAATTTGTTGTTTCTAATAGAATTCAACCAATAGTTATGGGTATATTTTGTAATTCGCCCTTTCGTGAGTCGAAATATAATAATTTAGTGAGTAATCGAATTTATACATGGCAAGACACTGATGATCAAAGATGTGGAATAAAAAGATCATTTCTGAATAAGAATTTTTCTATTGAGGAATATGTTGACTTTGTTTTGGAAGTAAAAAACTATTTTTTAAAGATAAATGGAAAACAATATGACACAACAGATTATACTTTTAACGAATTGTTAACTAAAAACACTGCAAATAAAGACCTTTCAAATTACAACATATCAATACAAGATTGGATAAATCATCTCTCCACAATTTTTACAGAGGTAAGATTAAAGTCATATATAGAACTTAGAGGTGCAGACGCTGGGAAATGGGAAATGATTTGCGCTCTTCCAGCATTTTGGGTTGGCATACTTTATGATGATGAAAATCTTGAACATCTTTGGAAAGAAACTAGTTCGTGGCAAGAGAATGATATTTTAAATTTGTATCTAGAGGTTCCTTATAAAGGACTTAACAGTAACTTTATTAATTCGCCCTTATATGAGCATGGTAAAAACCTTCTTAACCTCGCTAACAAGGGATTAGAAAAAAGAGGTTATTTAAATTCTGAAGGAAGAGATGAAAGTATTCATCTTGAAAAATTATATAATATTGTTGAAAAACAAAAAAATCCTGCAGATTTGTTAATTGAAGAGTTTAAGGATAAAAAAGATATACTATCATTATTAAATAATACCTATTATTGAATTTGCTATGAAATTTCTTTTTCAAATGGATGATCCCAAAAAAATAAATATTAACGAGGACTCTACTTATATGTTAATCAAGGAGTCTTTAAATAGAGGTATAGATTGTTATTACAATGATCCAAGATGGGTATTTAGTGAGATTAATAAAGTTAATAAAATTAAATCTAACGTTTCTAGATTAAGTTTGAAAAAAAATAATCAGCTTTCTTATCAAAGAAAGATCCTAAAAGAAATTGATTTAGAACATATGAATGCCATTTTTATTCGACAAGATCCACCCTTCGATTTAAATTATATTTCTAATACCTATTTATTAGATCAATTAAAAAAACCTTTAATTTTAAATAATTCAAACGAGATTAGGAACTTCCCAGAAAAACATATTATGATGAACTTCCCAGAATTAACTCCCCCGACGTTAATATCATCAAATATAGAAGCCATCATAAAGTTTATAAAGAAGAATAAAGAGGTTATTATAAAACCAGCTTATGGAAATGGAGGATTAGGAATTCAAAAAATTAGCCATAATAAGACTAATCTCAGTACGTTCTTAAAAAATTACATAAAAAAATTTTCGAATTGCCCAGTAATTATTCAAAGATTCCTTAAAAATTTCAAAAAAGGAGACAAAAGAATTATTCTCATAAACGGGGACATTGCTGGGGCTGTATTAAGAGTGCCTAGAACTAATAGCATAAAGGCAAATTTTCATGCAGGTGGAAGGGCAGTAGAAACCAATATCACTGACAAAGATAAGTACATTTGTAAAAAAATAAAATCATTTTTGGTGAAAAAAAAATTATTTTTTGTTGGTATTGATGTGATAGATGGCTATTTAACAGAAATAAATATTACATCTCCTACTGGAATTCAAGAAATCAACAGATTAAATAAAAGTAAGATTGAAAAAGATATTATTGATTTTGTTTTAAGATCACTGAAATAAATTTTCAAAAAGCTTATTTATATTTTTTTGAATTAAATCTTCTATAGGTTTTTTTACAGTCCCATCAGGTATGACTCTTTCATAGGAATAATTTCCATTTTGATATTTTATAACAAAATCCTCATTGTCAATAATATCAAAAATTGTAATTTTAAAATTATTCAAAGCTAATTCTAATTCTGCCTCTAAAGTCTCTCCGTCTGGTGATGTTAAAATTATGTTTTTTATTTTAAATTCGTTCAAATTATTATTTGAAATTTGTCCAGAAATAGAACTACTTTGATTAATGAAAGAATTTGCTAATTTGTTTAATAATTCATTAATTTGTTCAAAATCCTCAATGTCTTGAGATAGAGATTGAATAAATAAAACTAGTGCAAATTCCTCTTCAGTAATATTAACATTAATATCACCATCTATGTCTCCAGATATATTTTTTATATTTTTAAGATTAACAGGTTCAGAAATATCTAAAGTAAGATTAATTTTTCCTTTAATACGAGATGTATTTAATAATAAACGATCAAAATTTGATAAATTTAAATCATTTAATTTGACTGTACCAGTAAACATCTGATTTTTTATTGATCCAGAAATATTTGAAATTTTATCTTTATTTATTAGATCTAAATTTTCTATCAAAAATAGATCACTGACTGGATCAACGTATAAGTTTGACTCTAAATAATCAAAGTCAACAAGATCCACAATATTCGTAAAATCTTCTCCAGTTAATTCAGAGATGATATTTAATAGTTCAGTTTTATTTAAATTTTCAATTCCAATATTTAAAGAGGCATTATTAAAATTATTAAGATCTAAATTACCGTCAATCAATAAATTCGAACCTTCCAAATTAATAAATTGAAGATCTTCAATAGCTAAATTTGAGCCATTTATAAGGCCTCTCGCGTTGATAAGTTCAGTATTTAATGTTTTTAATAATCTAATTAATGAGTTAGATGGAATTAACTCAAATTGTCTAAACCGGTTTAATTTAATATCTAATTGTAGACTATTAATATCATCAAGCCCATAAGTGCCGCTAATTTGAATAATATTTTCATCCTTGTTAGTTATATTTATTTGATTAATTGTAAAAATATTATTTGCAAAATTGCTGGATAATTCAATTTCATCAAATTCAAATTGCTTTACTAATTCCGAATAAGGTAAAAATTTTAATAATACTGATAAGTCATCTTTGGAACTAGAGCTAAGACTAGCATTAAAGTTAGCATTATAAAAATCAAGATTTTCAATAGTTGCGTTTAAATCTAAGTTTGTTCCTTGATCAGAGACATAAAAGATTTTATTTATAGTTAAATTATTTGAATTGTAGTTTAAATCAAAAGTTTCAATTATTCCTTGAGGAATGTCTATAATTTCATTGAAAATATTTATATTACTAATCATTTGAAATAAATTATCTGAGGAGAGATTTTGACCTCTAATTGATAAATCAGAACTAATGAAATTGCTTAAATTGATATTCCCCGCAATATTAATTTGTGATTTGTCAGCTAAAGTAATAACTAGGTCTTCAATATTTAAATTTTCTTTTACATATTCACCTTTTATATCAAGACTTTGAAAATTTATTTTTTTTAAAACCTCCTGGTAATTTTCCCCTAAAAGTAATACTAGCTCATCTATTTCCAGATTTTCTATGGAAAAATCAATTTTATTTATTTCTGAGTCAGTTGTATAAATATCAAAATATAAATCAGAGCCTTTATAATTGAATTTATTTGATATTATTCTTGTATTATTGCCCTCGTTAGAGATCTTTAATTTTAAATTATCGATATCTCCCTCTAGTAAAATCGCATTATTAACAAAATTTGAATTTATATTTTCTATTCTTGCTTGGTTGAGTGTAATTGAAATATCATCTGCGTTAAAAATAGATCTAGATATTTCAATATCAGAAGCTGCAAAATCAGTTTGGATTAAATAATGATTAATTTTGAAATTTGAATTATCTATAGAGAGAATTGGTTTGGGCATAATTTTTAAAGTTTGATTTGATAAACTGTTCAAGGTAACAAAACCTTTGGTTTCTCTTTCGACCATTTCTTGAGATAAAATATTAATAGGCAATCTTAGAAAACTAAGTCCAAATAAAATCACCAAAATTAAAAGTATTGCTATAGGTATTAGGACTTTTAATTTTTTCATTTGTTCATTCTACAAATATAGGAACACAAAATAGATCATATAGGCTAATATAAAGCCAAGAGAAATTAATTTTCCAGCTAATTTTAAAGAAATAATTATAAAAAATAATAAAGAAGTCACTAAAAATAGCCATTTATCAATTTGACTAAGTAATTCATAAAAATTTATACTCCCATTGATTAGCACAGCAATAATCGTTATTCCAAATATGTTGGCTATATTTGATCCGAGAATATTTCCAATTGCCAAATTATTTTGTTTTTTCACAATTGATAAAATTGTTGCAATTACCTCAGGCAAAGAAGTACCAAAAGCAACAATTGTTATTCCAATCGTAGTTTCTGCAACACCAAATATGCTAGTTAAATCTTTTGCATAAACAATAAAATACTTAGAACTAAAAAATAAAGCTATAAATGCTAATATTATTTTTAAAATAATAAAAAAAGATGAAGAATGTGTTATCTCGGATATTGTGTTAGTTTCATCAATTGGTTTTTTTAATTCAAAATAAATAAAAAAACAAAGTAATCCAAAAAGTAAAGCACCGTAAATGTAGCCAATATTAAAATTAAATATTATGAAAATAAAAAAAACGATTGAAAAAATTAAAAAAAATAAAAAAGTACTTTCATCCCTTTTATCAGTTACTAACATAGTAATGGGATATAACATGATACCCCCTACCAATAAAATATTTGCAATATTACTTCCAACAAGATTACCTGCTACTATTCCCACAGAATTTAACTTTAATGCTTGAAATGTTGCTGCAAACTCAGGGAGGGAAGTGCCAATAGCTATAATAAATATTCCAACAAGGATTGGCCTAATTTTATAAACGTGTGAGACTAATATTGAATTTTTTATTGCAAAATCACATGACCATATCAATAGAGCAAGACTTATTAATACTCCTAATAAACTCTCAATCAATTCACACCCATTTGATCTTTTTTAAGTTTCCTTATCTCATCTCTGAACATTGCAGCTTTTTCAAAATCTAAATTTTCAGCTGCAGATAACATTTTTTTCTCTAATTTTTGAACATGTTTTTCAAATTTATTAGGACTCAATTTATCAATTTCAGATGTACCCACAGTATAGCTATCTTTTTCATAGATGCTCTCGATAATTTCACCAATATTTCTTTTCACTGATTGAGGGGTAATGTTATTTCTCTTATTAAATTCAATTTGTTTATTTTTTCTGTATTTTGTTTCCTCAAGAGCTGCTTTAATACTTTTAGTTAACACATCTGCATATAAAATCACCTTTCCATCTATATTTCTAGCTGCACGACCTATAGTTTGGACCAAACTAGTTTTTGACCTTAAATAACCCTCTTTGTCAGCATCAAGAATGGCGACTAAACCACACTCAGGTATATCTAGTCCTTCTCTGAGTAAATTAATACCAATTAAAATATCAATCTCCCCAATTCTTAATGAGCGAATAAGTTTTATTCTATCAATAGTCTCAACATCAGAGTGCATATATTCAGCCTTTAAATTATGTTCTTTTAAGTAATTCGTTAAGTCCTCGGCATTTTTTTTTGTAAGAGTTGTAATCAATACTCTATTTTTATTATTGAGTGTTATTTTAATTTCACCCATCAAATCTTCCACTTGATTGACAGTTGTTTTGATCACACACTCAGGATCAATTAGACCTGTGGGTCGTATGATTTGTTCAACATACTCATTTTCGACTTCATTCAATTCCCATGGGCCAGGAGTTGCAGATAAAAAAATAGTGGGGGGACGCATCATATTCCATTCTTCAAAAGTTAAAGGTCGATTATCCAATGCAGATGGAAGTCTAAATCCATAATCTGATAAAGTTTTTTTTCTAGATCGGTCACCTTTATACATTCCATTTATTTGAGGCACGGATACATGAGACTCATCAATTATAAGAAGTGAGTTTTCCGGAATAAACTCGTATAGAGTTGGTGGTGCTTCACCAGGTTGTCTTCCACTTAAATATCTCGAATAATTCTCAATTCCTGAACATGTTCCCGTTGCCTGTATCATTTCCAAATCAAAATTAGTTCTCTCTTTTAATCTTTGAAATTCAAGCAACTTTTTTTCCTTATCAAATTCTTCTAGTCTTATTTTTAAATCTTTCTTAATTTCTTTAATAGCGTTTTCTAATCGTGGTTTTGGAGTAATGTAATGACTATTTGCAAAGATTTTTACTTCTTCGAAGCTTTGAATGAATTCACCTGTGAGAGGATCAAACTCTTTAATATCTTCCACCTCGTCTCCAAAAAAACTTATCCTCCAAGCTATATCCTCTAAATGCGCAGGAAAAACATCAACCCGATCTCCAGTTACTCGAAACATACCTCTTCTAAAATCAATATTATTTCTTTTATACTGTAACTCTACTAATTCTCTCAGGAACTCCATTAAATTAATGTTCTGTCCTTTTTTTATTTCTAAAGTCATTTTAGAGTAAGAGTCAACGGACCCGATGCCGTATATACATGAAACACTTGCTACAATAATTACATCTTCTCTTTCTACTAATGATCTAGTTGCTGAGTGTCTAAAACGATCTATTTGCTCATTTATAGAGGACTCTTTTTCTATGAATGTATCTGATCGAGGCACATAAGCTTCTGGTTGATAATAATCATAATAACTCACAAAATACTCAACTGCATTTTTAGGAAACAATACTTTCAACTCCTCATATAATTGAGCAGCCAAGGTCTTATTTGGAGCCATAATCAATGTTGGTCTGTTATATTTTTCAATAACATTTGCAATTGTAAATGTTTTTCCAGAGCCGGTTACACCTAATAATACTTGGCTTTGTTTCTTTTTTTCTAAACCATCAATCAATTTTTTAATTGCTTGCGGCTGATCTCCTTTAGGTTTATTTTCACTTACTATTTTAAATGGCATACTTGTAGAAATTTATAAATAAGTTTATAGATAACTAAATAAAAAAAATGATTTCAAATAGAGTAAATAACATAAAACCATCATTAACAATAGCTACCAATATGAAGGCCCAGGAACTGAAAAGAGCTGGTAAGGATGTGATTGTTTTAGCAGCTGGAGAACCAGATTTTGATACACCTGAACACATTAAAAGCGCAGCTATTGAAGCTATAAATAAGGGTTTTACTAAGTATGTACCAGGTAAAGGAACACCAGACCTGCAAGTCGCAATACAAAAAAAATTTCAAAGAGATAATAACTTAAATTATGAACTTGGTAATATTACAGTTGGAGTTGGTGGAAAGCATATAATTTATAATGCTTTCTCAGCAACTATTAATCAAGGCGATGAAGTTATAATCCCTGCTCCATATTGGGTGAGTTACCCTGATATTGTAATTTTAAATGATGGAAAACCCATCATTGTTGAGTGTGGTGAGCAAAATGGTTTTAAAATCACACCTGAGGATTTGGAGAAAAATATATCTTCAAAAACAAAATGGCTGATGCTAAATAGCCCAAGTAATCCGACTGGATCTATGTATACCAAAGAGGAATTGGTAGCTATAGGAGATGTTCTTAAAAGTTATGAAAATATTTATATTTTATCAGATGATATTTATGAAAAGATTGTTTACGACACCAATGATTTCAAAACAATAGCTGAAGTTTGCCCATTTTTAAAAGAAAGAACGTTAACGATGAATGGATTATCCAAGTCTTATTGTATGACAGGCTGGAGAGTAGGCTACGCAGCAGGTCCAGTCAGTCTCATCAATGCAATGAACAAAGTTCAATCACAAAACGTATCTTCAACAGCTTCAATATCAATGGCGGCTTCTGTTGAGGCATTAAATGGAGATCAAAGTTTTATCATATCAAACAATGAATCTTTTCTTAGAAGGCGTAATTTAGTTGTAAAACATTTAAATGAAACACCTGGATTGTCTTGCAGAACTCCAGAGGGTGCTTTTTACGTTTTTGCTTCATGTAAAGGAGTTTTAGGTAAGACAACGGAGTCTGGTAAAAAACTCTTTACTGATGGTGACTTTATGGATTATCTGCTTGAAGAGGTGGGTGTTGCAGGTGTACAAGGTTCTGCATTTGGGCTAGAGGGTTTCTTTAGAATATCTTATGCAACCTCTGACTCAATATTAGAGGATGCCTGCCAAAGAATTAAAACTGCTTGTTCTAAATTAAGTTAATTTGCTATTAGAAATAATTTTAGCTATTCGAAGAATATTTGTATTTCCAACTTTTCCAAAAGGTACTCCAGCTGTGATTATTATTTTTTCACCATGTTTTAGAATTTTTCTTACCTTTGCTATTTTACAGGCACGGTCAACCATCTCAGTTGATGATGAAATTTCATCTACAACATCCATAAAAGTACCCCAAGTTAAAGCATTTTGACGAGCAACTTTTTTATTAGTTGTTAATCCTATTAAGGTCACATCAGGCCTCATCCTTGCGACTCTTAAAACAGATCTTCCTGATTGAGAAAATGTTGCAATACAATTACATTCAGCAATGGTGGCTACTTCAAGTGCCGCAGTAGCTATAGCCTCTGTTGATGTTTTTACCATATTCAAATTATAATTTTGAATATTTGCTAAATATTTAGGATCACTTTCAACGCGTTTAATAATTTTATTCATCATTTCTACAGACTCTTTTGGATAATTACCAGCAGCTGACTCTGCAGATAACATTACAGCGTCTACTCCTTGAAATACTGCTGTAGCGACATCAGAGGCCTCAGCCCTTGTCGGAGTAGGTGAGTCAATCATACTCTCAAGCATTTGGGTTGCAACAATACATGGCTTTCCAAATTTTCTACATGCAGCGACCATTGTTCTTTGGTGAATTGGCACATCTTCTGGGTTGGTTTCAACACCCAGATCTCCTCTAGCAACCATTATTCCATCAGAATTTTCAGTTATCGACTCAATTTCTTTCATAGCAGAGGGTTTTTCTACTTTAACCATTACTTTAAATTTTGTAGGAATAAGTTTTTTTGCTGTTAATAAATCTTTTGTAGTTTGAATAAATGAAAGAGCTATCCAATCAACATCAAGTTTAATAGCTAGCTCTAAATCTTTTTTATCTTTTGGAGTAATTATTTTTAAATCAAGTTTTGTATCTGGAATATTCAATCCTTTGTTATTAGAAATTTCTCCACCATCTGTAACGACACATTTAATTGCAGAAGCAGATTTTGATTTTACTTTTAACCTTACCTTGCCATCATTCACTAACAGCCTTTGTCCGATTGCTATAGATTTGAAAATTTCTTTGTGAGGCAAGTAGACACGAGAACTGTCACCGTCTTTTTTATTTTGATCAAAAGTAAATATTTGGTTTTTTTTTAGTTGTTCTTTGACGTTTAGAAATCTACCAACTCTGAATTTGGGACCCTGTAAGTCACCTAAAATACAAATATAACGATCATGTTTTTTTTCTAAATTTCTAATAATTTTAACTTTTTTTTTGTGATCCTCATGGTCACCATGACTAAAATTAAGACGAAATATGTCAGCACCAGATAAAAATAATTTCTCAATAGCTTTTTCAGTCTCACAGGCTGGTCCTAAAGTTGCAACAATTTTGGCTTTACGGTTTCTAAGTTTCATTTGATTTGTTTAGAAATTAATAAATAACATGATATTAGTAAATTACCATGAGTAAAATATCAAAAGAACAAGAGTACAAAATTAAAGCTAACGTACTTGATCATTTAATTAATCATTTAAGAGATAGGTCTGATGTACAAAATATTGACCTGATGAATCTGAGTGGATTTTGCAGAAATTGTTTATCAAAATGGTATGTAAAATATGCAAAAGAGGAAAACTATGATCTAGACTATGAGGAATCAAGAATGATTATTTATGGAATGGCTTACTCTGAATGGAAAAGTAAATATCAATCAGAGGCAACAAAAGAACAAGTAGAACAATTTAAAAAAAAATAGTTTAGATGACCGAGAAATTGCCGAATTGGAACTTAGGAGATTTTTACTCTTCTATCAAAGATGAAGGAATAGATCTTGATCTCGAAAAATATAGAAATTTCTCTAAATCTTTTAACAAAAAATACAAAGGTCAATTAGTTAATCAAGCTCAAAACCTCGAAAGCATCATAAAAGAGTATGAAGACGGTAATGAACTTGGTGACAAGCTTGGCAATTTTGCTTTTTTGATATACGCAACAAATATGAACGACCAAGAGACGGTTCAATTTTATCAAGGTATAAATGAAAAACTTACAGAGATATCATCAAACTTGATTTTTTTTACAAACGAAATAAATGCTACAAATGACTCAGAATTTGAAAATTTTTTATCAAATGCTGGCAAATATAAAAATTGGTTAACTAACATCCGTCGATATAAACAACATCAACTTGATGAAAAGAGTGAGATGATTTTCCTTGATAAGAATTTAACCTCTAACTCTTCATGGGTGAGATTCTTTGAAGAACAAATAAATGATTTAAAATTTAAAATTGATGATAAAGATTTAAATAGTTCAGAAGCTTTAAATTTATTATCTGATCATAAATCAACAACAAGAAAAAAAGCAGCAAAAAGTATTGAAGATGTCTTTAAATCGAATGTAAAAACTTTTTCTTTTATTACAAACACTCTCGCAAAAGATAAAATTACTAATGATAAGTGGAGAAAATACAGATCTCCAATAGACTCAAGAAATTTAGCGAATAATGTTGAAAATGAAGTTGTCGAGGCACTAACTGAAAGTGTTACTTCCAATTACAAGAATATTTCACATAGATACTATAAAATTAAGGCCAAACTTTTTAATCAAGAAAAACTTAATTATTGGGATAGAAATGCACCTTATCCTGACTCACCTAATAAAAAGATAAATTGGTCTGAGGCAAAAGATATTGTAATACGCTCATATGCTAACTTTGATAAAAGTTTTGAAGATATTGTATTATTATTTTTTAATAACAATTGGATTGATGCAGAACTAAAATCAGGTAAATCTCCAGGAGCATTTGCAGCTTCTACAATTCCCTCAATACACCCTTACATTTTGACAAACTTCCACGGTAAAACCAGAGATGTAATGACATTAGCTCATGAACTTGGACATGGATGTCACCAATATTTGTCTGCTAAACAAGGTTTGCTGTTATCCAGCACTCCACTTACTCTAGCAGAGACTGCAAGTGTCTTTGGAGAGATGATGACTTTTCGAACATTACTTGAAGATAGTGATATGAGTGCCAGAAAATATCTTTTAGCATCAAAAATTGAAGACATGATTAACACTGTTGTCAGGCAAATATCATTTTTTGAATTTGAAAAGTTAGTACACACTGAGAGGAAAAAAGGAGAGTTATCATCTGATCAACTTTGTGATTTTTGGATGAAAACACAATCTGAAAGTCTTGGGCCTAATATTGAATTAACAGATGGCTATAGATATTTTTGGACATACATACCACATTTTATTCATACTCCCTTTTATGTATATGCTTATGCTTTTGGAGATTGTTTAGTAAACATTTTGATTCAACTTTATGATGAGGGCCTTCCAAATTTTAAGGAAAGTTACATTAGTCTTTTAAAAAGTGGTGGTTCGAAACACTATAGTGATGTTTTGAAACCTTTTAATGTCGACCTCAAACAAAAAAATAGTTGGGAAAAAGGACTCTCAATGATTTCAGGTCTAATAGATGAGTTTGAAAAAAGTATTTAGTTTAAAATGAAAGAAGAAAATAATTTAGTTTCAAGAGTAAAAAGGTACTCAAAAGTCACAACTTCTATGACTTCTTTGGCCACGAAATTTGCAGGAAAAAAATATTTAAATTTTGATTTAAGTGATCAAAAGTATGCGGCTCAAATCACTGAGATCTTAGGCAATTTAAAAGGACCTTTGATGAAGGTCGCACAACTAAGCGCTACTATTCCTGATTTACTGCCTGAAGAGTATGCTAGAAAATTAGCTGAATTACAGTCAAATGCACCTCCAATGTCTTGGGTGTTTGTAAAAAGAAGAATGAAAGCTGAATTAGGTGAAAATTGGCAAAATAACTTCAAAGAATTCAATCAAGAGGCAAGTTTTGCTGCATCTTTAGGTCAGGTTCACAAGGCCAAATTGAAAACCAATGATTACGTTGCGTGTAAACTTCAATATCCTGATATGTCTTCAGCAGTAGAGGCTGACTTAAACCAATTAAAAATAATATTTAAAATTTACTCTAGTTATAATAAATCAATTCAAATTAGAGAGATCTATAAAGAAATAGAAGCAAGACTAAAAGAAGAATTAAATTATAGTTTAGAAAACAAACATTTAAAAATTTTTAAATTTATTCATAAAAATAACTCATATATCAAAATTCCAAATGTTTACGAAAAAATATCTACAAACAGACTTTTAGTCATGGAATTTCTTAATGGTAAAAAATTAATTGAGTACAAAAACGCACCACAAAAAACTAGAAATGAATTAGCAAAAAAATTATTTATGGCATGGTACTTACCCTTTTATAAATACGGTATAATTCATGGAGATCCACACTTAGGTAATTACTCAGTAGATAATAAAAATAATATTAATCTATTTGATTATGGCTGTGTAAGAATATTTCCACCTAAGTTTGTAAAGGGCGTAATTGACCTTTATTTTGCTCTAAAAGAAAAAGATAACAAAAAGATAAAAACTGCTTATCAAGTATGGGGGTTTAAAGACATTGATGACAAATTAATGAATGTTTTAAATAAATGGGCTTTATTCTTGTATGATCCAATCTTAAAAAATGAGGTTCGAAAAATACAAGACTCAGATAGTGGTATTTATGGAGCTAAAATAGCTAGCGAAGTCCATAAAGAGCTCAAAAAATATGGAGGAGTTAAACCTCCAAGAGAGTTTGTATTTATGGATCGAGCAGCGGTTGGTTTGGGGTCAATCTTTATTCATTTGAAAGCTGAAATAAATTGGTACAAGCTTTTTCATGACTTAATTAAAGATTTTTCAGTTAAAAGTGTTGAATCCAATCAAAAAAAAGCATTCAAATTTGCCGGTTTATGATGACTTTCAACAAATGTTTAATAAATTTTATAAATCTTAGACTTAACAAATTAGATTTATCTGATATACAACATATCTTCTAAAAGGAACAAGTTAATGATAATAGGCGCAGTTAAAGAAAAAAAAAAGTTTGAGAATAGAGTTTCTATTTCTCCTGATGATGTAAAAAACTATGTAAAAGCTGGTCACCAAGTATTTATTGAAAAGGGGGCAGGCTCACCTTCAGGTTTTAATGATAAATCTTATAAAGAGTCTGGGGCGACTCTATCTACGTCAAAAGAAGTTTTTAAGAATTCTGATATTATTTTAAAAATAAATTGCCCAACCCCAGATGAAGCTAAATTAATAAAAAATAATTCTATGGTTATTTCTCAAATCAGTATACAGAACAACCAAGACAGTATTAAAATTTTAAATTCTAAAAAAATATCAGCGTTTGCTTTAGAACTAGTCCCAAGAATTACTCGAGCTCAAGATATGGATATTTTGTCCTCTCAAGCAAATTTAGCAGGATATCATGCGGTTATAGATGCTGCTCAAGAATTTAACAGAGTATTACCATTATTTATGACTGCTGCTGGTAAAGTTACTCCGGCAAATGTTTTAGTCATAGGTGCAGGTGTTGCAGGTTTACAAGCTATAGCAACTGCTAAACGATTAGGCGCTATTGTTTTTGCTACAGACGTAAGAATAGCCTCAAAAGAGCAAGTTGAGAGTCTTGGTGGTAAATTTGTTATGGTCGAGGATGAGGAGTCTAAGAATGCTGAAACGAAGGGTGGTTATGCAAAAGAAATGAGCGCAGAGTACCAAAAAAAACAGGAGGCTTTATTGGCAGAAACTTTAAAGACAATGGATATTGTAATATGTACTGCTCAAATACCAGGAAGAAAAGCACCTTTAATTTTGAAAAAAGAAATGTTGGAGAACATGCAAAATGGTTCAGTTATTGTTGATCTAGCTGTAGAGTCTGGAGGTAATTGCGAATTTAGCCAAGTTGGAAAAGTCGTTTCAAAAAATGGTCTTAAGATTGTAGGTCATGCCAACGTTCCTGGCAGAGTAGCAAATAATGCCTCAAGTCTTTTTTCAAAAAATATTTCTAACTTTTTAAAATTAATGAACTTTGAAGATAAGAAAAAATCTATGATTAATAAAAGTGATGAAATTATTAAAGCTACAATGATTTGCTCAGCTGGAAAGATTTTAATAAAATAAAAAGGAGTTACTATGTCAGAAATTTCAAATCAATTAGAAAGTTTATCATACAAAGCACAACAAATTGCAAATGAAGCAAGCCAGTTAGCATCTAGTGTGGCCGAAACATCTGGAGGCCATAGTGACTTTATTATTTTTGGTATAACTGTTTTGGTATTGGCTTGTTTTGTAGGTTATTATGTAGTTTGGTCGGTTACCCCAGCTTTACACAGTCCTTTAATGGGTGTCACAAACGCTATTTCGTCCGTAATTATTGTTGGAGCTTTATTGGCCGCAGGTCCTGTTGATAGTAACATTTCTAAATATTTTGGTTTAGTTGCTGTAACTCTTGCTGCCGTTAACATATTTGGGGGGTTCGTTGTAACAAATCGAATGCTCTCCATGTTTAAAAAGAAACAATAGGTAAAAAATGTCAACTTTAACAACTGCAGCATATTTAGTTTCATCGGTTTTATTTATACTTTCTCTTAGAGGGTTATCACATCCTTCAACTGCAAGGAGAGGAAATTTTTTAGGAATTTTAGGGATGACTATAGCCATAGTCACAACACTGTCCAATCCTGGTGTACTTAGCTATAAAGAAATTGGAATAGCTTTTTTAATAGGTGGTTTGATTGGAACATCAATCGCAGTTAAAATCCAAATGACTGCATTACCACAATTAGTTGCTGCTTTCCATAGCTTGGTAGGATTAGCTGCTGTATTTGTTGCTGCCTCTGCATATTACAATCCTAGTGCCTTTAATATAGGTACTGTTGGATCTATTCCGATGGGAAGTTTAATAGAGATGTCAATTGGAACAGCAATAGGTGCTGTGACTTTTACAGGATCCATTATAGCTTTTGGAAAACTCCAAGGTTTTGTCTCAGGAAATCCTTTAGTTTTCAAAGGTCAACATTTTATTAATTTACTTTTGGGTTTAGGAATTATTGCTTTAATTGTTAAGTTTTGCATCGATCAAAACCAAGAATTATTTTGGCTTATCGTTTTTGCCTCATTTGTTATTGGGGTACTTTTAATTGTTCCAATTGGAGGAGCAGATATGCCAGTTATTGTCTCAATGTTAAACTCATATTCGGGATGGGCCGCTGCTGGAATTGGTTTCACTCTATCTAATAACTTATTGATTATTACTGGCGCACTGGTTGGTTCGTCAGGAGCTATATTGAGTTACATAATGTGCAAGGGAATGAATAGATCTTTCTTAAACGTTTTACTTGGAGGATTTGGTGGTGAACAAGCAGCTAGTGCTGGTGGAGTAAAAGATGATCGTCAAGCAAAACAAGGTAACGCTGCTGATGCTGCTTTTATGATGAAAAATAGCAAAACAATAATCATTGTTCCTGGTTACGGAATGGCTGTGGCTCAAGCACAACACGCACTGAGAGAGATGGGTGATTTACTTAAAGCTGCAGGTGCAGAAGTAAGATACGCAATCCATCCTGTAGCTGGCAGAATGCCGGGACACATGAATGTGTTACTTGCAGAAGCAAATGTTCCTTATGATGAAGTCCTAGAACTTGATGAAATTAACAGAGATTTCTCTGAGACTGATGTTGCATTTGTGATTGGTGCTAATGATGTAACAAACCCAGCTGCAAAAACTGATAAGACTAGTGCCATTTATGGTATGCCTATTTTAGATGTGGAAAATGCTGGTCAAGTATTTTTCGTTAAAAGAGGTATGGCTAGTGGATATGCAGGGGTTCAAAATGAACTATTTTTCAGAGACAATACCCTAATGCTATTTGGAGATGCTAAGAAAGTTTGTGAAGATATAATTAAAGGGCTAGAGAATTAGTCGAATTTCTTCTTACGCATTAGTTTTTTAAATCTTTTAATTGATTCGGCTTTTTCACGAAGCTTTCTTTCTGATGGTTTTTCATAATTTTTTCTTAACTTTAGTTCTTTGAAAATACCTTCTCTTAAAAGCTTTTTTTTGAGCACGCGTATTGCAGCCTCAACATTATTATCTCTGACTTGAACTTCTATTGCCAATCTAGTAACCTCATAAAGGCGTAATTTATATATAAATATGAAGTCAAAGCAAGAAAAATTAGCTAACTTATTTATCAACGAAGTACCCAAATTTGGTTGGTCTAGAGAAACTCTCTTACAATGTGCAAAAAAGCAAAGAATTTCAACATCTGTTCTAGCAAAATTATTTCCATCTTTTGAATATGATGTCTTAAAATTCATAATTGCTCAAAATAACATTCAAGTTGAGAAGAATTACAACTCCTTCAACAACTCACGATTGAAAACTAGAGATAAAATTAAAACAATCATGGAGTTGAAATTTGAAAATAACAGTCATCTAAAAAAAGCATTGCCTGAAATGCTAAAATTTCTTTTAAGACCTGGTAACATATTAATGTCCATTAAAATGCTACATGAAAATAGTGACTTTATATGGAGTTTATCAGGTGATAAATCAAATGATTTTAGTTACTACTCAAAGCGAGGTTTGCTTTCAATGATTTATCTTGCCACATTAATTTATTGGCTTAACGATAAGTCAGAAAAAGACATTGCTACCAAAAACTTCATCAGCAAATCAGTTGATGGAATAGTTGATGGGGTTTCAAGACTCAAACAATTAAGCATATTAAAGAATTTAGCTGAAAACTTTATGTCAAGATACGCATCAAAAAGAACGTCTTAAACTAATAAATTCTCTTCATCTAATATCTTAATTCATTATAATGGATTTATAACTTAGGAGGATTGATGAATTTTCAGAAAACTATAACGCCTATTGATAATTCTATTTACTTAGAGAGAGAATTAGCCTCAGATAGTAAAATTAATTCAGTCATAGATACAGCTTCAACAAGTTTTGAAATTTGGAAAAACACATCTCTTGATGACAGAATTAATATTGTTAATAAATTTATTGATAACTTAATCGATCTCAAAGATGAAATATCAAAGGAAATTTGTTGGCAAATTGGAAGGCCCATATCTCAATGTGCAGGAGAATTAAGAGGTTTTGAAGAGCGCTCAAGACACATGGTAGATATTGCGAAAGACTCATTACAAAATCTTCCAGCCACTCAAAACGAAGAATTTGACAACTATATATACAAAACACCTCTTGGGGTGATTTTTGTAATGGCCCCATGGAATTATCCAATTATTACTGCAACTAACACAATTGTTCCTGCTATAATTTCAGGTAATAGTTTAATTTTAAAACATTCATCTCAAACACCAAGATGTGCAGAACTAATTTTTCAAGCTTTTGAAAATACTGGGATACCTGAAGGTGTTTTCCAATTTATTCATACTGATCACAAAGCTTGTGAAAAAATAATCTCTGACTCAAGAATAGCTCACGTTGTTTTTACTGGCTCTGTAAGAGGAGGCCAGGAGGTAAAAAAATATATAGGAACACGATTTATTAATGCTGGTTTAGAATTAGGAGGGAAAGATCCTGCCTACGTTAGAGCAGATGCTGATTTAAAACACGCAATTGAAAACCTTGCAGACGGTGCACTATTTAATTCTGGTCAATCTTGTTGTGGTATAGAAAGAATTTATGTAGATAAAAAAATTTATAAAGAATTTATAGATGGCTTCAAAAGCATTACTGAAAATTATAATTTAAACGACCCCTCAAAACCTGATACAAATTTAGGTCCTGTAGTAAGACAATCAGCAGCTAATTTTATTAGAGCTCAAATAAATGAAGCGGAGAGCAGCGGAGCAAAACGTCTTATTGATGAGAGTAAATTTACAATATCCAGAGAAGATAATTGTTATGTTAGCCCTCAAGTTATGGTTGATGTCAATCATGATATGAGATTCATGATGGAGGAAACTTTTGGTCCTGCTGTTGGAATTATGCCCGTAGATGATGATAAAGAAGCAAAAAATTTGATGAATGATAGCCCTTATGGACTAACTGCATCCATTTGGACAAAAGATTTGGAGTTTGCTAAAGAATTTGGAAAAAATGTTCAAACAGGAACTTTCTTCATGAATAGATGTGATTACTTAGATCCGGCACTTGCATGGACTGGCGTAAAAGACACTGGTATCGGTTGCTCACTTTCAGTATTAGCATTTGATCAATTTACAAGACCACAGAGTTTTCATATGCGCAAAGTAGTTTAGAGCATTGGTCTACATAGTTATTAAATGTTAAAATATTTCATTATTTAGTTTTCGATTATGAGCATTACTTTTAAAGAATTAGAAAAAAAAATAAAATCAAAAGAGATTGATACTGTTTTAGTATCTCTATCCGATATGCAAGGTCGACTAGTGGGAAAAAGAGTAACAGGTAAGGCTTTTTTAGACTACGTTCACAAAGAAACTCATTTTTGTGATTATCTTTATACGGTTGATATGGATATGTATACAGTTCCCGGATTTAAATCATCCTCTTGGGAGACTGGGTACGGAGATATGACTGTTAAGCCTGACCAAAGAACCATCAAAGTTTTACCATGGTTAGAGAAAACAGCTTTAGTTCTCGGCGATGCTTTTCAACATGATGGAAAGACACCTGTTTCGCATTCCACAAGACAAGTTTTAAGAGAGGCAATTATAAAAGCAAATAAAATGGGATTTGAGCCGATGTTAGGTTCAGAATTAGAATTCTTTCTTTTCAAACAAACTTATGAAGATATACATTCTAGTAATTATAAAAATTTAAAAGAAACATCATGGTACATAGAAGATTATATGATATTTCAAACTTCAAAAGAGGAACCCTTTAATCAAGAGTTAAGAAATAGTTTATTAGACTCTGGTATATATGTTGAGTGCACTAAAGGGGAAGCCTCACCTGGCCAACAAGAAATTAATGTAGTTTTTACTGATGCCCTTAGTATGGCAGATAATCATATATTAATTAAAAATGCTGCAAAAGAGATTGCTTTTAAACATAATCGTGCTGTTAGTTTTATGGCAAAATACAAACAAGATTTCTGTGGAAGCTCCTGCCATATTCATAATTCTTTATTCGATAAAAAAACAAAAAAAAATATTTTCTCTGATACCAAAGATAAATATGGAATGTCTGAAATTTTTAAAAGCTATGTAGCTGGACAAATTTTATTTTTGAGGGATCTATCAATTTTTTTAGCTCCAAACGTAAATTCTTATAAAAGATTTCAAGAGTCCTCTTTTGCTCCTACTTCTGCCGCCTGGGGAATTGATAATAGGACTGCTGGATTTAGATTAGCAGGACATGGAAGTTCAATAAGAATTGAATGCAGAGTTCCTGGGGCAGATGTTAATCCCTACCTTGCTTTTGCTGGATTGATTCAAGCAGGTCTGTATGGAATTGAGAATAAATTAGAACTTGAAGAGCCATTATCTGGAAATATATATCAAAATAGAAAGGCAAAAAATGTTCCTGGTACACTTTATGAAGCAATTGAACTCGCTAAGAAATCAAAATTATTACCAAAGATTTTCCATTCAGATGTTTTAGACCACTATATTCATGCTGCAAAATGGGAGCAGAGTGAATATGATAAGTCTGTAAATGACTGGGAGCACCGTCGTTATTTTGAGAGAGGATAAATAGGGTTATAAATGCAAAATATGAATTGGAACTATCCAACAAATGTTTGGTTTGGAGTTGATAGATCAAAAGAAATACAAAAAGCTTGTGATACTTTAGGTATTAAAAATCCTTTAATTGTTACAGACCCTGGATTATTACAAACATCAATTATTGATGAAATCAATAGTGGTCTCTCATCAAATACTCAAATTTACAGTGATGTTCAAGGAAACCCAACTGGTTCAAATGTAACTAATGGTGTAAAAGTTTTTTTAGAGGGAAATCACGATGGTGTCATAGCCATAGGTGGTGGATCTGGAATGGATGCTGGCAAAGGGATAGCATTCTTAGCTCATCAATCTAAACCACTTTGGGATTTTGAAGATATTGGAGATTGGTGGACAAGAGCAGACTCAAGTGTAATCAAACCTATAATAGCAATACCTACGACTGCAGGAACAGGTTCCGAAGTGGGAAGAGCAGCTGTTTTTTTAAATGAAGAAAATCATAAAAAGAAAATAATTTTTCACCCAAAAATGTTACCACAGATTGCGATACTAGATCCATCTTTGACATTAAATCTACCAAAAAGCATTACTGCTGGAACAGGAATGGATGCATTGGCACATTGTATTGAAGCCTATTCATCTCCTTTTTATCATCCAATGGCAGAGGGCACAGCTTTAGAGGGTTTAAGACTAGTAAAAGAAAATATTCAAGAGGTTTATCATAATGGAAATAATGTTGAGGCAAGATCGCATATGTTAGTTGCTTCTATGATGGGTGCAGCTGCATTTCAAAAGGGTCTAGGCGCTATTCACTCGATTACACATCCAGTCAATTCCTTATACAAGACTCATCATGGAACAACAAATGGAACAGTTATGCCATTTGTTTTGAATTATAACCGTAGCACTATTGAAGAAAAATTTACTAGATTGGCAAACTTTCTAGATATTAAAAATGGTTTCGAGGGTATCGTTGATTGGATTATTGAATTAAAAAAAGAAATGGAGATACCTGAAACACTTAAAGATATGGGTGTTAATGAGGGAGATGAGATTAAATTGGCGCCATTAGCGCAAGAGGATCCAAGCACTGGTGCAAACCCACTAGAAATGACAGTAGAAAGATTTCAAGAATTAATATTAAATTGTATTGCCGGAAAATATTAAATTTTTAGAAATTGTTGGTGCGCTTTTTTTGAAATTGATGCAACAACATCACCATTTGATTGAAAATTTAGAGAATTTCCTTTCCAATCACTAATTATACCACCGCTCTCTTCTACAATATTAATTAAAGGGATATAATCATAGGGTTTTAAGAAAGACTCTACTACTAAGGGTATTCTTTTTTCAGCCAAAAGACCGTATTGTACACAATCACCACCAAAGGTTGCATATTTAGTTTTTTTAATTAGAGCATTATATTTTTTATTCTTATTATTCGATTTGAAAGCTGTCATTCCAGAGGTACTAAAATATAATTTAGATAAGTTTAAATTATTTTGAGATTTCTTAATTTTTTTTCCATTACAATAAGCACCATTGTCTCTAATTCCAATCCATGTTTTGTTTATATCAGGACAGTTAATAATTCCAATTACGGGTATTTTATCAATACACAAAGAAATTAATGTGCCAAAATTACCATTTCCATTAATAAAATTTTTTGTTCCATCTATTGGATCGATTACCCATATAAATGGAGAGTTATTTGATTTATTTTGGTATTCCTCTCCGTATATATCGTGACCAGGATATTTTTTAATGATCATTGATCGCAATTCTTTTTCAATTTTCATGTCTATTTTAGTTACTGGTGATTTATCTGATTTGAAATCTATTTTTAGTTGATTAGATGGTGTTTTCTTTATTATTCTTTCTGACGCATTAACAAGTTTTTTAGCAAAGTTTAAATATTGAGATAAATCTCTTAGTTTTAAAGGCATTTACAAAATATATAGAAAAAAAGCATTACTACTAATAATTTTTAATTTAAGCTATTTTTTAGCTTCTGAAAAATAATCTCAAAATTTTCTGATGTCTGAGCGCCATTTATAACAATTTGTTTATTTATAATAAATGTAGGAACGCTATTTATACCCATCTTTCTAGCTTGAATTTCTTCATTAGCGAGTGGCTCAATATTTTCTTGATCTGACAAATAACTTTTAAAATCTTCAGCGTCAATTTTATGTTTTATAGCTATATCCAGCAATACATTGGGGTCACCTATGTCTTCACCATTTAAGAAATAAGACTCAAATAAACTATCTAAAACATTTTCCTGTACACCCTGTTTATATGCTAAAGCTAAAAGTCTATGTGAATTAAAGGAATTTGGAGTTGTAATAATAGAGTCAAAGTTAAAATTAATTCCTTCTACAAGTCCTTCATCATAGATATTGTCATAAATCGTCTTTGCTGCATCAGCACTTCCAAATTTAGAAATTAAATATTCTTGCCTATCCATACCATCAGGTGGCATTCCCGGATTTAATTGAAAAGGTCTCCAAGTTTGTTTGAATTTTGTTTCTTTGTGATTACTAATAGCTTTTTCTAATCTTTTTTTTCCAATATAGCACCACGGGCAAACAGTATCTGAAAATATATCTAGTTCGATCATAAATTTATTTCAATATTCATGACATAAAAAAATAATAATTCATAGTCATTAAAGTTAAAAATCTGATAAAATAGAATATGGGAGATTCATATGATAGGAAATTTTAACGGAATATTTTATTTAGTAATTTTTTTAATTATTTTAGTAATGAATGCTTTTTACGGTTATAACTGTTTGTTTAATACCAAAAACTTCATAAGCAAATATGGAATTGATGTAACAGCCGCTTTTTTTGCAAGGTTTGCTGGAGCAGTAATTGTAGGTGCTGTTTTAATGCAGTTATATATTTTATTTAGAGGTACAGAGGCTACATGGGCATTCTTTAATTTTATGTTTATAATCATGACCATAATAGCAATATCAGCTTTTTACACTGGTGAGATAGATAAATTAGGAAGAACTGACCAATATTCAAGAGAGGGATGGCTATCAACAGGTGGTCTTGCACTAGGTTGGGCTATTCTTTGTTTTGGATTAGCAGATAAGATTTATATTTAGCGATTTCTTATAAAATAAATAAATATTAAAGACGTTAAGTACATTATGACGCTATAAGTAGCAGCTGGTATTATATATAGACCGCCACCAAAAACACTTGTGCCTACAAAAATAGCTAAAGTTCCGTTTTGAAGACCACACTCTATTGAAATAGCTTTTTGTTGTGAGGTTCCTGTCCCAAAAAACTTTGCCCAATAAAAAGCAATTATCATCATTAATAAATTGAGAGAAAAGACTACCAATCCAGTTTGAGCAAAATACTCAATTAAATTTTCCCTCTCAGCTAAAATAGCTCCAATCAATACTAAAACAAATAAAGCAGTTGAAAGTATTCTAGCAAACTTCTCAATTCTCTTCGTAAAAAAGGACAAGCTAGCTCTGAAAATCATTCCAATTAAAACAGGCAATGTCACTATCAAAAACATACTTATGGCTATTCCTGTAAGTGAGATTGAGCCTAAAGAATTGTCAGAAATTAATCCCATTGATATACCCAAAACTATTGGCACAGAAATTACACTTAAAAGGCTCATTACGGCAGTTAAAGATATTGATAGAGCAACATCTCCTTTGGCAAAAGATGTAAGAATATTTGAAGTGACTCCACCCGGAGCAGCAGCAATTAATATTAAACCTATTGCTAATTCAGGTTGAAGCGGCCAAACCAAAACAATTACTAAAGCAACTATTGGAAGAAAAATTAATTGGCTAATTAATCCTATAATAAAATTTTTAGGTGCTTTTATTACTCTTGCGAAATCTGAAAATGTCAAACCTAAGCCTAGAGTGAACATAATAAAAGCTAAGGCTAAAGGTAGAATTACATCAGTTATGAAATTCATAGATAAATACTAACAAAAACTCAAAATAATCATATCTCATAACCAAGACTTTTTTCCTCTAAATCAATCAATTCCTCAGGATACCCCTCAGCTCTAAATGCAGTATTGTATTTATTTTCAAGCCTTTTTACGACCATTGAGGACCATGCACGATCACCAAAAGTCTTTCTTGCATCTTTAATAATATCAAGAACTAAAGGTGATATTTCTAGTTCAATTCCAAGTTTTGAGGCGAGATCTTGAAAAAGTCCTACATCTTTCTCAACTAAGTCCATTGTAAAATTTATATTGTACGACCCATTTAATATAACCTGACTCTCAGTTTCATGGACAAATGAGTTACCTGAAGAAGCTGCAATTCCCTTATATGTTTTGTTCAAATCAATATTTGATTTACTAGCAATAGTCCAAGCTTCTCCTAATGCAACTAAGTGAACAGTAGCCAAATAATTAGTAATAACTTTAAGAATGGATGCACTTCCAAAGTCTCCCGTATATAAGATTTTTCTACCAAGACATTTTAATACTGGCATAGCTTTATCAAACCCCTCTCTACTTCCTCCAACAAAAATAGAAATATTACCAGTTGCAGCTCTATGACAACCTCCACTTACAGGGGCTTCTAAAGCTATTGCATTTTTTTGCTCAATTAATGAAGCATGTTTTTTTAGTTGCTCATCTTCAGTTGTGCTCATCTCAATCCAAATTTGATCTTTTTGTATAGTATCAATAATTCCATCTTTGGACTCTAAAACTTCTGCACATATCTTGGGAGAGGGAAGACAAGTTATTAAAATATCAGAATTTATCACAAGATCTTTTATTGATTTAGCTGTCTTAGCACCATTTAATTTAAACTCATCCATTAATATGTGATTTTTATCTAAAACTGATATTTGAAAATTATTATCAAGAAGATTATTTGCAAGTTTTCCACCCACATTACCCAGTCCAACAAAACCTATTTTCATCACTGCCTCCTATGTTTTAATAAAAATACTATTATTTTATTTTTCAATGTTAATATTAAATAATTCTTATAAAATTAGATAATGTCAATTTACCTTAGAACAGAAAAAATTATTGCAGATTGGACAGACTATAATGGCCATATGAATTTAGCCTTTTATATCCACTTATTCGATCAAGGATGGGATGTGCTGCTTGATAGATTTCAAATGGGAGGGGAGTCAGCTAAAAATGAGAAAAGATCAACATTTGCTGTGGAATCCCACACCAAATATATTCAAGAGGTTAAAGAGGGAGATGAAGTTGATATAAACTTACTATTCTTAGACCGTGATAAAAAAAGATTTGTATATCAATTGGAAATTGTAAGTAAAAGTGGGAATTTTAGAGCAGCTACATCTGAAGTTTGCTCTCTTTATGTTGACTTAAGTATCCGCAAAGTTATTGAAATGGAAGACCATAAATTAAAGTTAGTAGATGATTTCATCGCTGAAAATAAAAATCAATTTTCACCAATAGAATTTTACCTTTTAGATAAATTAAAAAAGTAAATGAAAGTTGCTATCATTGGGTCGGGCATTGTGGGTCTCACAATTGCATATACCTTAAGTAAAGAAAATATCGACATAACTATTTTTGAGAAAGAGAGAGACTCACTATCACATGGAACTGGAAGAAATAGCGGAGTTATTCACTCTGGAATCTACTATCAACCTAAAACTTTAAGGTCAACTCTCTGCATCAGAGGTTCAAAGTTAATGAAAAAATTTATTAGTGAGAACAATCTTTATATCAATAATTGTGGAAAGTTATTACTTCCAAAAACAAAAAAAGATATCGAAACACTTAATTTATTGTATGAGAGATCAAATGAGGTAGGAGTCGAAACAATCAAGTTAAATAGTTTCGATGAGATTTTAAAAATAGAGCCAAACTGCAATCCCTTATTTAATGAAGCTCTCTTTGTTAAAGAAACAGCCATAGCTGATCCAAAAGAGGTATCAAACAAATTGATTGAAATTTTAAAAAAAAGAGGCGTGATAATTAAATACGATACAAAAGTGGACTCAATTTCATCTAATAATACAACTATTATATCAAATAATAAAATTCATAATTTCGATCTTATTATTAACTCTGCAGGTTTACATGCAGACTATTTGGCAAATAAATCAAATTTAAAAACTAGATACACATCTCTACCTTTTAAAGGTAAATATTGGAAAATTAGTTTTGGAGATAAAAATGAAGTTCCAAATAGATTAATTTACCCAGTGCCAAATTTAGACCAACCTTTTTTAGGAGTCCACACTGTATACGATAAAGATGGAAACTTTTATCTAGGACCTAGTAGCACCCCTGTATTTGGAAGAGAAGCCTATAGGCCTTTTAGAAAATTTAATTTTTTAGAGTTTTGTGCCTTAAGTTATAAATTCATTTTGAAAATAATTTTTAATGAGAATAACCTTAGAAATTTAGCTATTAGTGAGTTTAAAAATCTATTTTTATCTAGTGTCATGAAATCTTCTAATGTTTACTTTAAGCATAATCCAGTAAAAATTGAATTAAGTAGTAAAGTGGGGATTAGATCTCAAATGTTTGATAAAAATAGTAAAAAACTATTTAATGATTTTGTAGTTATTAAGCAAAATAACATTATACATATTCTTAATGCTATATCTCCAGCATGGACATCTTCTTTTGCTATGGCCGAATTTATATGTGAAAAATATACTATAAAAAAATAGAAATAATAATGAAAGCGCCTAATTTTAAGTTGCCAAGCACATCTGGAATATTTCAACTAAGTGATTATTTAGGGAAAAACATAATTTTGTATTTTTACCCAAGAGACAATACAAAAGGATGTTCTTTAGAGGCAATTGATTTCAATAATTCTCTCAAAGCTATATATAAATATAATTGCATTGTAGTTGGTGTTTCAAAAGACTCAATTGAAAGCCATCAAAAATTTAAAAAAAAAAATAAATTAAAATTTGATTTGTTATTTGATGAAAAAATAAAGGTCTTAAAAAAATACAAAGCTTGGGGACTTAAGAAATTTTTAGGAAAAGAATATTATGGTATAATTAGAACTACAGTATTAATTAATGAAAAAGGCAAAATTGTAAAAACTTGGAGTAATGTCAGAGTAAAAGATCATGTAAAAAATGTAATTAACGAACTATCTAATATTTAATTTAATCCAAAATACTTATTCACAAATTATAAACAGAAAAATTTATTTTTTTATTTTTTGTTATTGTCAAAAAAAATAATTTATTTTAATGTGTAACATGTAGAGGGTAGGAAACTTCCCAAAACAAAGAAAAGAGCCAAAGTAGTAGAGGCCTAGAGAAGGGAAACCGGAACTAAGTCGAGACAACCGAGGCTCTTTTCTGTTTTATCCCCAAATTTAATGATTGAATTTCTTACATTAAATAGTTTATCATTACATGTGAAAAAAATTTTCAAATACACTTTTATTTTTATTTTTGGTTTAAATTTAAACCTATTTTCTGGACCGTTCACAGATGAGTTTGCTAAGTGCATTGTAATGAAAACAACAACTCAAGAAAAAACTGATTTAGTAAGATGGATATATGTGACAATGTCATTTCACCCTCAACTGATGGATTTGTCTAATCTAACAGCTGATGATGTTGAAATGGTGAATATAAGAGTAGCTGACTACATGACCAATGTCTTTGCTTATAAGTGCAATGAAGAGTTAAATATGGCAATAGATTATGAGGGTGAAGAAAGTGTTTATTATGCATTTGAACTCTTGGGTGAAATAGCAATGACAGAGTTAATGGAAGACCAAGGAGTTAGCGCAGCAAGTGAGTTATTTATTGACTATATAGATGTGTCAATTTTCGAACAAATACTAAACTATTAACAAATACAATCGTTTTCAGAAAAATTAATCTAAATGGTGCCGCCGAGAAGAATTGAACTTCCAACCCCACCATTACCAAGACTGTGAAACCCTTGAATTTTAATATTATTCTTTAGTTTTTGTCATTTTTATTAACAAAAGGTTTCGCAATTTCTTATTATTTCACAATGATTTTTTAAAGCGTTACATTATGTGTAAAAAAAATTGACACAAAATTGACACACACAAACTTCATAAACATTTTAAAAAGTGTATATTTGTTCTATGAGGTGGTTGCTTTTTATACTGTCTACATTTTATTTTAATATTTCTTTTGCACTTGTATGGGAAACTGAAAAAATAACGGACGATTGGGAGGAAACTACCAGAACTCTAATTTTTAGCGATACAGTTTCTCCTAATAAACCTCTAGATTTTCCATATTCTAATCCAACTGTATACATGTATTGGGATTGTGATGTAGGAGGATTTACTATGAGAAATACTGCAAATAATATTTTAGATACTGATACTGAAGACGGTTATAACTTAATAAAACATGATATTAAAATTGATGGTGAAAAAAAATCAATTGTTAGCTACCAAAGTTGGAATTCCGAATTTATTTCTTTAGATTGGAACAATAAATTTAAATTACAATCAGCGAATGAATTAATTATACGTCTTAATCATTACAGTGATGGTTATAGGCAATACAAATTCGACTTGACTAATTTTGACTCAATAAGTGGCTGTAAATAAAAACTGACACAAAATTGACACACAAAAATGGATAAATATACCCAAGCATTTAACTCAATGGGAGAGTCGGGAGTAGGCTGGGTAGATGCTATTTTCAAAATTTGTGTTTATATTTTAGTAGATCTCGCTGAAATTATTGGCATATCCTATGAGGCAATTAATATTTGGATTTTTGTAATAATTCAACCTTTATTAATTATTTTATTCTTTGTTTTATGGAGAAGAGAGAAAAAGAAAAATAATATCAAATACTAATTTTATTTTTAGATAAACCCTAATAAGATGGTATTTAAAGTATGATAAAAAAAACTTTTATTATAATCGTTTCAGTAACTTATTTTGGTGCGTGCTCATCAACCCCAGAAGATTACATGCATAAGTCTGAATATGATTTATGTGTAGATTATTTATCTATGGCAGGAAATATTCACCAATCCAATAGATTAGAGGCAATAAAAAGGCTTGGATACGAATGTGATCAATATTACGAACAAGCTATGGCAAAAAAGAAAAGAGATGATGAATTTTATGAAAGTCTTAAAAATGTAATGGACTCAACTATAGATTGTGCGGTTATAGAGTGCTACGACTAACAAATTTATGATGAATTTTATGAAATGGCTGTATATTCTATTTTTTTTAATCCCTAGCTTATCCTTTAGTTTTTGCTATGAACCCTCTCCTCCCTGGAGCAAGCCATCAAAGCCCAGTGTTCCATGGTGTGTAAATGAATGGAATAACACTCATACATGCAGTGATTGGGAAATTGAAAGCTATTATTCTGATATTAGAAATTACAATTATGAAATTGAAAGCTATATTAATGATTTACAAAATTACCTTTATGATGCGGAAGATTACGTTCGTTGTGAGATTAATAGTTTAGATTATTAGATAATGTTACTTACTGTAACCAGTTGTTACAAAAAATTGACACACAAAAAATTTCTGAAGAAGTTAACTGTGAAAAAGTATTGAAAATGGTGCCGCCGAGAAGAATTGAACTTCCGACCCCACCCTTACCAAGGGTGTGCTCTACCACTGAGCTACGGCGGCATTTTTAAAATTATAGACTATTAATACATATTAAAAAACATCAACAAAAGACACCCAGCTGTCAGGTATTTAGAGATTTCATAAATAATTTTCCATTTATTATTATTTTGACTCACACGCCATGTAGCAAATGTAATTGCCAAAAAAACAAATGATACAAACCACATTAAATTAGGGTTTTTTGTTAATTCAATAATTACTGACATAATTAATTCATAAGATAAAACTTATCTACCAGATAGTTTATTAACAAGACTAATCCAATCATAAATACCCAATATAGTTTTTTGTTGTTTCTAATAAAGGGTATCCCGATAGCACTGTACCTAAATAATTTATGAAGTCCCCACACAAATAAGGGGATTAAAAACAACCAAAAAATAATATCCCAAATCATTTTCTAACCTTAATTATTTCTTTTTTAATAAGACTATCCTAATTTTAATATCTGAACCAAAATCTTTATTGTTTGGAAGATAATTTAAAGGTCTTGATATATAGATTGAGTCAAAATCAGTTAATTTTTCTAAGACATTATCAAATTTTAATTCTTTCCATAAATCTACTCTATGTGTAAATATAAAATAACCATTTTTTGCAAGATAATAAGAAACTAATTTAAAAAGTGATTGATGATTTTTACAATATGTCATTGCACCAATAAGACTTACCACAGTGTACTTATTTACTATTTGAATTTTATTCTCAAAACTTTTTTTATATAGATATCTATATTTTCCATTTCTTTTAGATATATCTAATATTTTTTTAGAAATATCAGATCCATCACAAATACAGTGAGGGTAAAATCGTAAAAATTCATCAACAAAAAGTCCTGTGCCACATGCTAAATCTAAAATAAATTTTGGTTTTGTTTTGATATATCTCTTTAAAATTTTAACTGATTGTAATGGCGCTTTGTAGTTCCATTTATACAATGTCTCATCATATGAACTAGACCAATTATCATAATATTTTTCTATGTCTTTTTTGTTACCAATGCCTTTACGAAGAGATTTCATTTAAATTTAAAAACTAGCTAATTTATTATCATTTACCAATTAATCTTCATCATATTGTAATTTTTGTAAAATGATGATATTTAAATTTTATGGATAATAATAAGCCAAAACCTGATTGTGGTTGTTCTTGCTCATGCTGTTGCACATGTGGCGACGGTTGTTGTCAATAAATAATTTTAACAAGAACAATTATTCCTAAAATAAAACCGAATATTACGTCTACGTATTTTCCCTTTTTTTTGGCCATTAGATAAAATGAGATTAAAGCTAGACTAATTACTACAATGCTCGATAAGTTTGTTACAAAAGATGAGGGCTCCATTTATTATTCTTCCCATTTAAAACGATCGAAAGATTTAAAAATTTCAAATATTCCTTTTTCCCATTGTTTAGATATGTATTGATAATCGTCATCATTAATTTCAAGAGATTGTTGGTAAACTATTTCTGATAAATTATTTTTATATACAACTAAGTCGATTGGCGGACCAACAGATAAATCTGCTTTCATTGTACTGTCCATACTTATTAATGCACATCTTGCTGCATCTCCAAGATAAGTATCAGACTTGACAACTCTGTCTAATATTGGCTTACCATACTTTATTTCTCCAATGACAAGGTATGGTTTGAATTCACTTGATTTAATAAAGTTACCCTGTGGGTAAACCAAATATAATTCCGACTCTTGATCTTTTATATGTCCGCCAACTATAAAAGTTGAACCTAATTCAATAGTCTCTTGATTAATACCATCTGGTGAGGAATGTTTAACATTTAATCTCCCAATATATTTTGCTATTTCATTTAAATTAAATAAATTATTTAAATTATTCCCATTTTTATCGTCTTCTAAATCTTTAGTAATCGAATTAAAGACTGCTTGAGAAGTAGCTAAATTTCCTGAAGTTAAAATTATTATATTTCTATCAATGCCCTTATGGACATACATTTTAGAATAAGAGTTAAAGTTATCTAGGCCTGCATTTGTCCTTCTATCAGATGCAAAAACCATTCATAGGACCAGTTTTTATCGAATTCTTTGTAAGATATTGAAAAATCTAAATCCAAATTACTATTAATTGAAAGGATAGATATATAATCTTCAGTTTCATAATTAAAAATGAAATTGGGGTCATTTTCGATAAGCTCATATTTTTTTTCATCAAAACTACTATATATATAAATTTTATCTTTTAAGTTTACCTCTTTTAGTAAATCTAATTGCGTACCAGAAACTTTTTGCTTACAGTCAAAATACTTGAGTGCATTGATACTCTTATCGCAAATACAGGCGAGAGAAAATTTTTCTAATAAATCCGCATAACTTAAATTTGGCAGTAATATAAAGAAAATAATGATAAGATTTTTCATATTGGGTACTTATATATCATGATGAATAAACAATTAATTACTATTATCATTTTTTGTGGGATAGGGTTTGCAATCATAAGAATTTTACTAGAGTCATTTTTTCCTGGTGGAATATCACTTTGAATGAAGATAAAAGAAAAAAAATTTGGAATAAAGTTCAGTTAATTGGGGACGAAATTCAATCAGTTTTGAAGCCCTCGCCTTTTCATCCAAGGGGTAGAAATGCATACGCACATATTGCACTCAGCATTAAAGAAAAATATGGATGCAGTTACAAAGATATTCCTGATGATCAATACGAAGAGGTCATTTTATTTTTAGAGCATTTGAGAAAAAATCCTAATTAAATTGTCTTGATTTTTTTCTGATAAACTTTATTTGTAAACTAAAAATTATGCCTAGAACAAAAAGTTTAGCTACATTAATAGAACATTACGGGGAAGAAAGAATATATAATCCTAAATCAAATAAAGTGCCTGCTATTTATAAAATATTAAATAGGCATATCTTCAATAATCGCCTCAAACAACCAAAGATTACAATACGAAGAATGCATGGAGCTCTAGGTCTATTTGAATTTAATCCTTACGCTACAAAATTTTGTTACAAAATAACCATTCATAATAAATTTAAAAATTTTAGAGAATTTGTTGAAATTCTTGGTCATGAGATGGTTCATTACTACCAAAAACTAATTTTAAAACAAAATACTGCCAAACATAATAAGGAATTCTATAGTTTCAAAAATAAATTTAAAAAGTTAGGGCTTAATTTAAAAAGGGTTTATAGATAACTTTATCTAAAAGAAGACTCTAAATTTCCACCATCTACAGTTATTACACTTGCGGTCGACTTATAAGACAAAGCTAAATGATAAAAAGCATCGGCTACATCTATTGCTTTAACTTCCTGTTTTAATAAGTTACCAGACATGTATTGCTTAGTGGTTAGGCCTCTTGCTTTAGATCTCTTTGTAATCATATCATCAGTCATTAAACCACTTCTTATTCTATCAGCATTCACTCCATTAAAACGAATTCCGTAATCGCTGTACTCTGTTACATATTGTTTCATTAAAAATAATAGGGCAGCTTTTGTAAGACCATAAGCAGCATAATTTTTTCCGGGATTTACAGCTTGTTTTGAAATATTAAACAAAACTACTCCTCTGGTTTTTTGCCTTTTCATTATTTCAACTCCGTGTTTAACGAAATAGTGATGCGCAAAAAGATTCAAATCAAAACTTTTATCAAATTGTTGCCTTGTGAGTTTTTCCAAAGACTCAACAGTAGCAAACCCTGCATTAGAAATGAGGATGTCCACACCGCCATAAATAGAGGATATTTCTTTAAATACATCCCTAATTTTGTTTTCATTTGTAATATCACATTTTATATAACTCATCCCCGTTATATCCTGTTTGATATCTTTGGTGCTGATAATATCTATAATTATTACATCTGCTCCTTCTGCTTTAAATTTTTGTGCTGTAACATAACCGATACCTCCAAGGCCGCCCGTAACAACAGCTACCTGTCCTTTAAGTTTTTGAGATGAATTTTTAATTTTTGCTAGCTCAAGGGGCCAATATTCCATTCTAAAAATTTCTTTTTCAGGTATTGACTTAAAATTTCCAAACTTTGCAGCTTGTAAAATCACTGAGAGAGAATTTAAACCTACATCCATTGCTATTTTGGCATCTTTAAATGTCGGCCCTGTGGAAAAAATACCAATGCCTTTTACTAAAATTAATCTTGGATAGGGGTCTAACATTGAGGCGTTAGAGTTATATTTATGATTACGTTTAAAATATTTCTTATAAATTTCTTTAAAATTTTCAATGGATTGAATAATAATTTTTTCTAGATTATTAGATTTTTCTTTTGATAAATCGATTATTAATGGTTTTGATTTAATCCTTATAACATGATCAGGTGTCACAGGTCCTTCATTTGTAAATTTTTTTAAATTAGGATGTGAAAATAATTCGTCAAAGAATTTCGGTTTATTAAAATGTACAACCTTTCTTTCAAAATCATCCCCACGTTTGTTGGCTATTTGTTGCCTTATCAGATTTGAAACTTCTGAAATGCTAATTTTTTTTTCAAAGTATTTGCTAACCCTAATACGCTTTGATTTTTTTGTGAGCTCTTTTTCAGCCTTTGTTATATATTTAATCATTCTTTCGTAACTTTCTTTTGCATTATTTGCAAAAGTGAAAATTCCATGATTTAAAAGAATTAATCCTTTTACATTTGGATTTTTATCAAATACCTCAGAAGCTTTTTTTGCTAATTCAAAACCAGGCATAATGTATGGAACGATACCCATTTCATCACCAAATACATGTTTACAAATTTTTTCTGGATTAGGTTGATCAATAAGTGAGAGAATTGCATTAGAGTGGGAGTGATCAACAAATTTGTGAGGGAGGAACGCGTGTAAAAGAGTTTCTACAGAAGCATTTGGGAAAGAAGTATCAAGCATATATTTACGCTGATAATTAACCATTTGAAAATCATCTAGCTCAATGAGTTTTCTCATACTAAGAAGATTTTTCATTTCTAAAGCAGGGAAACCATCCTCCTCAATATTACCCATATCTTTACCACTACCTTTTACATAAATAATTTCCTCATTTTTACCTAGAAGGGTATCTAATGATGATTTCACAGATGTGTTTCCTCCTCCGTGAAGAACAACGGTTGGATCATTTCCCAAAAGTTGTGTTGTATAAATGCGAAGTGCTAAGTCTTTAGGAACACCTCTTTTTGCATATTTTTTGATGTAAGATTTTGCTTCGTTTTCGTTATATTTACTTTTCATCTAACTAGTTAAATAAATTAATCTATTCTTTTGGTTGATGCATGATCAAATAAATGTGCTTTTTCAATATTGATTGAAAGAGGAATGACATCACCATTTTTAATTGTGGTACGTCCACCATTTTGAACCACTCTAAATTCGTTATCATCTAACATTGCTATTATATGAGTCTCTGAACCAGTTGTTTCAACTAAAACTACCTCTGCTTTTATATTTGAGCTTGGATCTATGCTCACGTCAGTAGGTCTTATGCCATAAACTACATTTTGATTATTTGATACATTTTTTTTTGAGTGAGGTAGGTCCTGTGACTTTAATTTAATACTACTCTTATCTGTTACAACTCCCTCAAGAAGATTAATCGCAGGAGTGCCAATAAAATCGGCAACAAATAAATTATTTGGTTTTTCATAAATTTCATTTGGAGTTGCTATTTGTTCAATAATACCATTGTTCATAATCACTATCTCGTCAGCCATAGTCATAGCCTCAATTTGATCATGAGTTACATAAATAGTGGTAGCATTTTGTTGATTATGTAATTTTCTAATTTCCAATCTCATATGAGCTCTTAATTTTGCATCAAGATTTGATAAAGGCTCATCGAACAAAAATACCTTTGGGTCTCTTACTAATGCTCTGCCCATAGCTACCCTTTGCCTTTGTCCACCTGACAGCTCTTTTGGTGTTCTGTTTAAAAAATCTGTTAAATTTAATACTGAAGCCGCCCACTCAACTTTTTCTTTTATCTCTTGGCTAGCCATTTTTCTGATCTGTAAACTGAATGCAATATTATCAAAGACATTCATTTGAGGGTATAAAGCGTAGTTTTGAAAAACCATTGCTATATCTCTATCTCTTGGGTGGATGTTATTAATAATGTCTCCACCTATTGAAATTTCCCCACTAGATATAGTTTCTAATCCAGCGGTCATTCTCAACAAAGTAGTCTTTCCACACCCTGACGGGCCAAGTAAAACAACAAATCTTTGATTACCAATATTTAGATTTATATCTTTAAGTACCTCTACAGAACCAAAGTTTTTTTTAATATTTATATATTCTACTTCAGACATTTATTAATCCATCTAGTTGATTGCTATCCCCGGCTAAATCAAGAATAGTGTATCGATCTCTTATGAACCTAGCATATCTTAGAGCATCTTTATAAAAATTACTATCAAGTTTAGCGTCTTCGGGAGTTCTTAATGCACCGCACTCTCCCATAGAATTCCAAATAATATCGTAGTCTAACATTTTCTCTCTTAGGGGTTGAACAAATTCGAGCCAGTTCTTGTGAAAAAAATTATTTATCATCTCTGCTCTCTTTTCATCAAATATTTTTGTCTTCATTGCATCATGAATTGTGTCTAACATTTGATGACCAAGTTTTTGAATGATTTCTTGCTCAGGTATTTGAGTTGGTTTTATTAATGGTGGAGTATCATTATTTAAAATAGAATTTTGGATTTTTGAAATACTAATAGTTGCAATTCCCACTTGTTCTCCATGAGACGTTCCGGGATGGTTGTCTTTTGCAAACATATCTATGTAATGAGAAATGCCATGCTCACCCATACTTCCCACATGAGTTGTCTGTGTAAATGACGTACCTAATCCCATTATTGCGGAGATACGTGTAAGTAAAGCAAGAGCTTCTATATCTCCTTTTGCAATTAATGAAGCGCTTTCAATCATATCTTTCTCATATAAAGCTAAAAGAGAATACGGTGCTGTTTGATAATCGGTCTTTAAAATTTTATGAGACATCAACCAATCAACCTGTGCAGTTGTTCGACAAATTACATCTGCAAAAGCAGCAGCAGTAAGTCTTTTGGGACACATACTGAGAACTTCCAAATCAAAGAAAACACCTTGTGCATAGTGCGCAACCAGTGATTTTTTGATCCCATCAAAAGATATTGAGGCTGTGCCTGTTGTGTAAGCATTCATGGGAGTGGTTGCAAAGACAGAGTATGATTTTTTTTCAAGAAAAGTTGCATACTTTATACTATCGCTTACTGTTCCTGACCCTACAGCAATAACTCCATCGTAATTTTTTATTTTTTTTCTTAAGAATTCTACACCTTCAATACTTGAAGATGGGCTTTCCCATATATACTCATCTGCTTTTACTTTACCTTGAAGGTTTTTATAAATTCTTGAACCAAGGGCTATGTGTGTAAATTGATCACTTACAATCAGAAGATTTTGGTTTGGATGTAATTGAGAAATCAATAATGACTCTTTACCGTCTAAGCTTTTATCTATTTCAATTTTTTTAATTGGGATGCCGTATTTCTTTTTATCTTCAGGGTTAACCCATTTGCCTGCAATTAGATCTTTTATTACGCCATTATAATCATTCATGATTTATATTTTTCAGTAAATTGAACAAGAGATTTATTAATTGATTTATTTGAGTCATAAACATTTTGGTAAATATTAATTAAATCTTGATATTTTGATTTGTTATCTAAGTTAGGTTCAATAAGTCGAGTTTTTCCTGACATATTTTCTGCGGACTCTTTTATGGTGCTATACCAACCTGCGCCATAAGCAGCTATCATACCAGCGCCCAATGAAGATGCTTCTACAGTGTCAGCAATAAGTACATTCTTTCCAGAAGCATCAGCCAACATTTGCACCCAAGCAGGACTATTCGCACCTCCTCCTATTGCAAGATATTCTTTTACATTTATGCCTGTTTCTTTTTCGATATTTTGAGTTCTAAAAACGGAGTCTAGGGTCAATCCTTCTAATATCGATCTATAAACATGGTAGGGGGTATGGCTTATACTTAAACCAACTATAATTCCTCTTGCATAAGAGTCCCAATAAGGATCCATTACTCCACCAGTGTATGGCTGTAAAATCAATCCATCACTTCCAATTGGTATTTTATTAATTTGTTCCTCTAAGTTTTTAAAAAAATTTGGATCTTTCCTATCACCATGTATAAATTGGTCGACATACCAGTTGACTAGTAAAGCTCCTGACAATAGAACATTTTCCATTATAAAACCTTCTCCGTGTGCAGCAATTTCTGTTCTCCAATTTTTTGAAATTTTATAGTCCTTTGACCAAACTCCAGAAACGACGGCTGTTCCAAGATTAATATATGCTCTATCTGATTTTGTACAATTTGTACCAAGACCAGCAAGTTGCCCATCGCCCCCTGCAGCAAAAATACTTAAACCCTCTTTTAAACCAGTTTGGTTAGATGCATCCTTTGAGACTTTGCCTATGCAGGTTCCTGGTTTGAAAGATTTAGGAAGTCTTGATTCATCAATATTCAAATGTTCCAATATATCTTTAGACCAACATTTATTAACAACATCAAACATTCCATGAGGATCCGAACTAATCCAACCGGTGTTAAATTCCCCTGATAATCTATGAACTAAGAAAGCTTGAACATCTGCAAAACAAGCAACTTCATCAAATATTTTTTTTTCATTTTTCTTAAGCCAATAAACTCTATAAAGACATGGACATGGATCTTTTGGACGTCCTGTGATTTTGTGAATTTGGCCTTCACCCATTATAGAATTCAACTCTTCTACTTCCTCTACAGATCTTTTGTCCATCCAGACTGTAGCTGGGTAGACTGCTTTCCCTGACTTATCTAATTTTGCTAAAGTTTCACGTTGATTAGATATGGCTAGCCCTTCAACTTCAGTCATATCTATTTTTTTAGCTAATTCACTGCATGATACGCAAAAAGCTTTCCACCAATCCTCGACATCCTGTTCGAATTTTTCAAGACTTGGATTGTTTAAAGGAATATCACATCTGCCCTCGGCGATCGCATTACCTTTATCATCCCATGCAATTGCTTTTGTTGATTGTGTAGAACTGTCGACGCCAATAACTAGACGTGTCATTTAGTAATCTTGTTTTGTAGGAGTCACTACCACTTCTTGCATGATAACATTTTGTGGCATTTCATATGCAAAAAGTATCATTTTTGCAACATAGTCTGGGGATATTCTTCCTCCAATTCTTTCGATATTTTTTTTATAAGCTTCTAAAGTGTTAGGGTCGGTAATTCCATTTAAAACTTCTGCTTCAATATTTCCAGGTGACATTACTATCACTCTAACATTATGCGGTGACAGATAACCTCTAATACTCTCTGATATTGCATGGACAAAAAATTTTGTCCCACAATAGACTGTATGATCTTCATAAATTTTTCTTCCTGCTATTGAACTCATATTAACTATAGTGCCACCCTTTCGGGCTTTCATATTGCTCATCACAGCATAAATTCCATTCATTACGCCTTTCGTGTTAACGTCAATCATTTCATCCCATTCAGATGGATCTTGAGTTCCAATTTCTGCAAGTCTGGCCACACCAGCATTGTTAAAAATCATGTCAGTTGGTCCATACTCTTTTTCAGCCTCACGTATAGCAGCTATAAGTTCTTCTCTATCTCGAACATCTACTTTTCTACACATTGAGTTTTCTAATTTAAACGACTCCATTATATCCAATCTTCTTGCTATCAATAAAGTAGGGTACCCTGCCTTTGAAAACGCTTTTGCAGTAGCGGCACCTATACCGCTGCTTGCACCAGTTATAACTGCTAAAGGTTTTTTCATATTTTTACCTAACAAATTATAACTAGGGTGGTTAAACCACCCTAGTTAATTTTTTTAATTAAACCCCAACAGTTTTGTTGAAGTTTTTAGCAATAGTGTCTAAACACTCTTTCGCTGAACCATACTCACCGGCCCAGTATCTTCCTAATTCTATAGGTATCATGTTACTAGACATATCTGCCCACTCAGGTAGGTCTGGTTCTGATCCCATGTCATTGAAGATTGCATCTCTAACAACATCAAGGTGACGGGTTGTACCGTTACCACTTCTGTTATTAGCTTTGATACGCTCATCATCATAGACAGCTGATCTAGTTGGACCAGTACCACCACCAAGTGCAGTGATGTAGACTTGTGTTTCATAGCTAGTTGCCCATTGAGCAAATAACCAAGCTGCATCTTTATTTTTTGAATATTTAGAGACAGCTAGTGAAGATCCACCTTGGTGTGCAACACCTGGAATTTCACCATAACCACAATCATTTGTTGATCTTAAAGGACTTGCTGGAGCTGGGCAGGCTGCTGCCATCATTTTTCCTTGAACAGCAGACTCATCTGAGTCCCACCATGGGAAGAATTCACCCCATGAGATTGTTTGAGCAGAACCACCTTGAAGGATATCCTGTCCTTGACCATCCCATGTCCAACTTGTAACGCCCGAAGGCATGTACTCTTTAAGTTTAGTCCAGTAATCCATACCAGCAAGGCCATTTGCATCATTACCAGCAAAGCTTCCATCAGGATTGGTAATTGAACCACCAAATGCCCATGCGAACATTGTCCAGTCACACTCTAAACTGTAGTGTCCTGATTTCATCTGACCGTTGGTACCATATATTGGTCTTCCGTCAGGATTTAAATGACCGAGTTTTGCTGCCTGAATTACTTGTGCATTGCTCATGTACTGATCAAATGTTGTTGGAACACTTAGTCCAAGCTCTTTATAAACATCATCTCTGTACATCATAATAAAGACAGGAATGTCATAAGGAACACCAACCATAGTGCCGTCGTACATGGAAATACCATCCACGAGAGGTCCTAAGAAGTCGTCAAAGTTATAATTAGGCATTGCCAAGTCAGGCTTTGCTGCATAAAGTTCTCGAGGGTCTTCTGCATCACCCCTGAAAGCTGCCATCCAACTCTGATCTAGATAATAAGTATCATAGGTTCCTAAACCTGAGGCAACGTCTAAAGTTAGTTTCTGTAAAACTTGCTCTAGAGGTAGAACCTCGATGTTAACCTTAATCCCTGTAACTTCCTCGAAGAAAGGTTTTAAAGTTGAGTTAATTGCATTGGATGGAGGAGTTGACTCAGTAGCCAAAGAAACTGTTTGGCCTCTGAAAGGAGATGATACATCTCTTAACCAATCCATCATGTCCCCTCTCCATTCAATGTGAGAACCTGCATGAGCTTGAGGTATAAACTTCCTACTCATAGTTCCCATTGTGCCCAAGCAACCAGCGCCTAGTCCAAGCATTCCGGCGTTTTTAAGAAAATCTCTTCTCTTCATATTACCGTTAACATACTTGCCTACGACATTTGCAAGGTGCATTTTTCTATACATATCGCGCATATGAATATCCCTCCGATATAAAATTTTTGCATAATCATCCCTGCTAAGCAAGAAGCTTGGTATAGTTATGCACACATTAATAAATTATTATATTGACTTCCTCTTATTATCTTTTGGTTCATTTAGAATTTTTAATAAGAAAATAAAGGTATTTTAAAATAAACTCTTTGAAATTTAAGTGTATAGTCTCACTATGGCCGCGCAAAAGTCTTATTCTTTGCCAAGTTTTATGAATTCTGACAGTTCTCTGCCTTGGCTTTTGCCATTGATCACTATGCTGATTGTATTTGCAATTATTCCTTTCTTTTACAATATTTACCTAAGCTTTCATGAGTTTGTCCCAGCTAAAAGGGCTCTTCTTTTTGTAGGATGGGATAACTGGATAAGACTATTCACTGATGGAGTATTCTGGGGATCCTTAAAAGTGTCTTTATATTACACATTTATGTGTTTATTAATTCAACTAGTTTTGGGCATGGGAATTGCTCTACTTATTGACTCCGATGATCCCGGATTTGGGATTATAAGATCAATTTTAACTCTCACTTTAGTCATACCTCCAGCAATTGCTGGTATGATTTTCTTAATAATGGAGGATGCTAATTATGGTTTAATCCCATGGCTCTTAAAATCAGTTGGGCTTATAGGTCCTGAAGATACAATTTTAGCAGATCCAACACTAGCCCTGTGGGGTGTAATGATAGTAGATATTTGGCAATGGACTCCCTTTATGGTTTTAATCTTAGTTGCTGGTTTAAGATCTTTACCAAGTGAACCTTTTGAGTCAGCTGTTATAGATGGTGCAAGACCTTTTCAAGTTTTTAGAAGATTAACACTACCAATGCTTCACAAAGTTATTGCTGTAGCAATTTTGATAAGAGGAATAGATCTATGGAGGATGGTAGATTATGTATTTGTTTTAACATCAGGTGGGCCAGGCACAGCCACTTACACTTTAAGTTTATATTCGTGGCAAAGGTTTACTTTTGTTCAATGGGGTTATGGAGCAACGATTAGTTTATTTTCTTTAATTGTAATTTTAATAGTTGGAAATGCATTTATTCATTTCGCAAAAGTAAAATGGTGAGGAATTGAATAAAGTATTAAAACAAGTATTAGGTTGGTTTATTGCTGCGATATTTTTCTTTCCAATATATTTCTGGATTACTGTATCTATTAAAAAGGATAAAGATATTTTTGCTTTACCTCCGAAATTATTTGATTTTGAAGTATCATTCGCTGCTTATGAAGAGGTGTTTGGTATTTCTCGCTTTCTCTATGTAGAAGATATGGGCGCTGTTCGACCTGGCGGTGGAGATTTTTATATGATGCCAAATCTTGTGGATAGTATCATTATTGCTTTAGGCTCTACAGGTATAGCAATGCTTATATCTATACTAGCTGCATATTCACTCTCAAGATTACCTATCAGGGGTCAACAGCATTTTATGGGATGGATTTTATCAACAAGAATGATGCCACCAGTTGCAGTAGCAATACCAATGTTTTTTATTTACAAAAACATAGGCTTAATGGATACGCATCTAGGTATCATTATTATTCACGCGTTGATGAATCTCCCACTTGCTGTTTTACTCATGAAAAGCTTTTTTGATGACATTCCAAAGGACATAGATGAAGCTGCTTTACTAGATGGGGCTACGAGATTTTTTGTATTTTGGAGATTAGTAGTGCCTCTTGCCATAGGTGGAATAGCGGCAACTGCTGTGCTTTGTTTTATATTTAGTTGGACAGAATTTATCTTTGTTCTGATGCTTACACAAACGGGACTAAAAACAATTCCTGTGGTTTCCACATCTTTTGTTACTTCTACTGGAACTGCGTGGGATAACATGGCAGCATTAGGCACAGCCGCTATTATACCAGCCTTCATTTTTATACTTTTAGTTCAAAGACATTTAGTAAGAGGATTGACTTTAGGTTCAGTAAAACAATAAGGTAGTTTGATTAGAAAAATTCTAGCATTCTCTGTTGCTTTAATTTTTATATTTCCAATATTTTTTCTTATTACATCCTCTTTTAAAAATAATATTGATCTTTTTTCATTACCCCCAAAATTATTTCTATTTGATATTGACTTTTCAGCGTATGAGAGAGTTTTTGGTTTTTCAAAATTACTAAAATTTGACCCCTCTTACGGTGAGCTATATTTAACATCAAGGATATTAGATAGTTTAATTGTAGGAATTGGTTCATCATCTCTAACATTGATAATTGGAATTTATGCTGGTTACTATATTTCTAGAGCTAATTTCAAATATAAAAATTTTTTAATCATGTCAATTCTTAGTGCGAGGATGATGCCGTTAATATCAATTGCCATTCCACTATATTTTGTTTACGAAAAAATTAATCTTCTTGATACATATGTTGGTTTAATATTAATTCATACATTCATAAATCTACCATTGGCAGTTCTTTTATTAAAAAGTTTTTTTGACGAAGTACCAAAACAAATCGATGAAAATGCTTTTATAGATGGTGCGAGTAAAATTAAAATTCTTCATAAATTAATTATACCGTGTGCAAAAGGTGGGATAGCTGTCACATTTATTTTATCTATAATATTCAGTTGGACAGAATTTATTTGTGCATTAATGATTGGACAAATGAAAATTAAGACAATCCCGATTCAAGCCTCTATAATGAAAACTATACCCAGTTGGGATATGATGGCTGCATTTACAACAATTTCAATAATTCCAGTATTTATTATGATTTTAGCAGTTAGAAAACACTTTGTCAGAGGGTTGACTCTAGGAACTGTTAAAGAATAGATGCTTACTACTTTATGAATTTTAGGGAAATGAAAAAAGATTCATTCTTTATCCTTAACTTGAATAGATTTTAAATTTTATTAAAAAAAATTTTTTATGTAATTATAAATCTTAAAACTAGCTATCTAACTGATTAATTTTATCAACTTTTTTTCCAGATCTCTCAGATTGAAAATTATTTTTCAACCAAATATCTGTATACATAATTGCATTCGGAGTACCTGTAATTAAAGCACCAAAAGTAATGATTTGAGCATTGTTGCTCGCAATAGATCTCTCTGCTGTGTAAGCATCGTTCACACAAACCGCCCTCACACCTGAAAATTTATTAGCGACAATAGCCATTCCAGCACCAGTTCCGCAAACTAGAATTCCCCTTTCAAATTCACTATCTTGTACCTTTTTAGCCAATGTTTTACCAACGTCTGGATAATCTACTTGTGATTCATCTGTGACTCCTACATCCATGACTTCAATACCTTTAGACTCCAAATGTTCTTTGATTTTGTCTTTAAGGTTTCTCCCTAGATGGTCTGCACCAATAACAATTTTTTTGAGCATAGTTAATTATATATTTAAATCATTCCAAGGTATATGCAGTTTTTCATTTTGACAGATACATCTCACTAAACTATCCAAAATTGGAAGTTTGTTTTTTTTTACCAGTTTGTTTAATAAATGATTTAATTCTCTAATGGTTTGTGCTCCTTCGACAGTTTCATCTTTTAATTCCTTAGACATAATATCCTCATATGATCTGTTCTTTGCTAATAAATTACCTAAAAGACCGTTTCTTCCAGTTCCTGAGGTAACATGTAAGTCTCCAATCCCAGATAGCCCAAATACTGTTTCTTGAAGACCGCCTATTAATTTTACAAAATGGCTCATCTCATTAACACAGTGTGAAAATAATGCGGACTCAGGATTAAAGATTTTTTCATCATCGGAGAAATACGTTTGAGAGTAGCCAACAGCAATTGCGTACATGTTCTTAAGAGCTGCACAAAGCTCTGAGCCTAATAAGTCAGTCTGTAAATTTACTACATAGTATTCATTTTTGAATATATTGGATAAATTCTTAGCAACCTCTATATCAGGATTTACAAAACATATATTTGTTAAATTTTTCTTTGCGAGCTCAACTGCTTTACAAGGACCAGTAACCGCGGTTAAGGTGAAATCTTGATTAATTTGTTTTTTAATTTTATTTGGGAAAATATCTAACTCTTCTTTTTCGTTAATATACAGACCCTTAGTAACTATAAGGAGGTGTTTATTCGTAATATTAAAGTTTTTAATGAAGTTAATGAACCAATCGACACCTGATGAACTAATTCCAATAACAATGACATCAGATGTATTAATGTCCTCTTGAGACATTTCATTAAATCTTATTGCTGACGTATTTGTTAATTTAATACCTAGTTTTGGGTGAGAAGAATTTTTATTAACTGAGTTAATAATATCCTCGTCAAAACTAGTACCAACGAGTTTTGCTTCGTGACCATTTGAAACTGCTGGAACAGTAATTGCTGTTCCCATAACGCCTGCACCTATAGATAATATCTTTGACATTACGAAATAAATTGGCCTCCATTTACCTCTAATATTTGTCCTGTTATATAGCCACTCATTGTCTGTGAGGATAAAAAAATTATAGGCCCTACGCAGTCCTCTGCTGAGCCAAGTCTTTTCATAGGTATTTTTAATCTTGTTGCTTCTAATTTTTCTGGTGAAGAATATTGTTCATGAAACTTTGTGGTAATTGTGCCAGGTGAAATAGCGTTTATTCTTATGTTGTAGGGTGATAATTCTGAAACAAGCGATCTAGTAATTCCTGAAACAAAAGCTTTAGACGCAGCATATACACTTGAACCCGCACTACCTCCTGTTCTCGCACTGATAGTTGATACATTAATAATATTTCCATAATTTTGTTTTTTGAAAATTGTACACGCACTTTTTGTTGCAAAATATGCAGATTTGGCATTGAGATCAAATATTTTTAAAAAATCTTTTTCACTTATTGTTTCTAATTGATATCTTCCTACCATTGTTCCAGCATTATTAACTAATATATCTAGACCATTTAAATAATTTATAGCATTGTTCATAAAGTTATCTACTTGAGATAAATCTGTAAAATCAGATTTGAATATTTTAAATTTTTGGCTTTGAGATTTAGCTTTTATTCTAGTTTCAAGATCATTAATTGATTGGTTACCGTGAAAAATTACATTAGCTCCCAAGTTTAAAAACTCAACACCTGTCTCAAAACCTATGCCTGTACTTGAACCCGTAACAATAATCTTTTTGTTTTTGAATTCACTAAAATCAAATGTCATTTAAGTCTATCCATTATATAGTCTGGCTTTCCAGTGATTTGAAAATCCGATTTTATATTATCAATTATATCGTTCGTTGGTATGTTTTGCATAAATTCTTCTTTATGAATTCCAGAGGTGATCAGTAATGAGTCTATACCAAAGCTATTGGCGCCTGCAATATCATTAAATAAAGAGTCTCCTATCATCAAAGTTTTTAATTTATTACTATTGGATAACTCTTGAACATAATGAAAGATTTCAATATTTGGTTTACCAATTATAAATGCCTGTCCTCCCATTTTTTTGTACTTAACTGCAAGATCTCCTGTTGAAGGATGAATATTATCTCCAGAAACACCCAAAATATCAGGATTTGAGCACACTAGGGGTAACTTCATTTCTATAGCTCTCATATAAATTTTGTCAATTAAATCAGTTTTTTTCAGACCAGTAGTAGAGGTTAATAAAAGAAAATTAGCGTTTTCTATAGAACTCGTCTTTTCAAATGTTGTGTTTTGCAATAAAGGATAATCTGTTGCAACCACAAAATATTTATTTCCAATATTTTCAAAGGGGCTCTTTTTAGATTTTAGATATTCTAAGCATACATCTCCTGATGTAATTAAATGAGATTTCAAAATAT
>CACDTV010000007.1 GCA_902555695.1 uncultured Alphaproteobacteria bacterium
ATGATTAACAGAGCTTTTATAATACCTTTTTTTGTATCTTTAATTGGATTTGTGTTACTAGTGTCAATGGACTCTGTAATTAAAATTCTAGGTGACAGGTATCCTATTTTGCAATTATTATTTTTAAATGCATTGTTTTCTTTAATACCCTTAGCTTATTTCATATTTAAAAATCACGGCTTTAAATTTTATCAAAATCAAAATTACACTTTTCAGATTATAAGAGGCATAGTGCATACGATAGGATTTCTTTGTGTCTTAAAAGGAGTGCTGCTTCTACCTCTTTCAATTGTTTATCCTGTTTTATTCACTTCGCCTTTAATGCTTTTAGTTATGTCTCATTTTTTTTTGAGCGATGATATAAATACTATAAGAGTGATGGCAATACTGATGGGTTTTTTTGGAGTATTGATTTCAGCAGAACCCTTCGGCTCTAGCACTGTATCTATTCAAGGAGTTATGTATGTATTTATTGGTGCCTTTTGTATTGCAGTTACCCACTTAATTACACGTAAATATAATTATTTAACATCTTCATATTCTGCAGCTTTTTTTAGCATGGCCGTAAGTGTCGTAATTTTTTTTTTTACTACAAAATTTCAGTTCGTAATAATGACATATAATGATCTGTCTTTATCCATTTTGGGTGGGCTGTTTGCTGGACTTGGTGTTAGTGCTGTAATTTATGGATCCAGAACACTGCCTTCTGCAGTATTTGGTCTAACAAGTTATTTTCAAATTATTTATGGTGTATTTTTAGGCTGGATTATTTTCAGTCAATTACCCTCCATATATAATTATTTTGGAATATTTATAGTTATACTTGCAGGTCTCCTTCTTTTTTACTTCGATAAGACCAAAAATGAGAGTTAGGGTAATGTTATCTATCATCACTCTTTATTTCATTTCGTATTTAATTTTTATATTCCCGTTTGATGTTTTATCTACTTGGCTAGGTAATCCAACTTCACTATTGGAAGTCTTTATAACTACTACTTTGGTATTTTCTCTTTGTCTTTATTATTTTAGATCAAAAAGCACAAATAAATTTATAAAAATTTTTGTTTATGAGGGATTTGGTATAGGCACAGTATCTTTTTTTTTAATATTACCTCTGATTGCTTTTGAATATCTTAAGATTGTAAGTAGTTACAAGCTAGCAATTTTTTTCTTTTTCATTCAAATCCCTACAATTATTTACGGATATATTAATTCAAAAAAGATCAAAATAAAAAAACTCTCATTAAATTCAGAACTAGTAGACAAAAGTTTTAAATTTGTTTTTATCAGTGATGTCCATATAGGTTCGAATCATCCATCTTCACTTAAAAAAATTGTATCTGAAATCATTAAATTAGATCCGTCTTTTTTAATTATTGGTGGTGATTTAATTGATAGTAGTTCTTTTAAAATCGAAGATCTCAAAGAGTTTAAAAAATTAAACAAACCTATCTATTTTGTTACTGGCAATCATGAGTACTATATTAAAAACTCAAAAAAACATCTTGATGATCTTGATAGTGTTGGAATACAAACATTAAACAATGAGTCTTTAAAAATTAATGGAATTAATTTAATTGGACTCTCAGACAACATAAGTGATAAATCAAAAATTTCTAATTTTGAAAAACTTTTTCAAAAAGACTTATTTAATCTGTTGATTGTTCATAAACCCTCTATATGGGAAAAAGTTTCAGCTAAAGCTAATTTAATGCTTTCTGGCCACACACATAATGGGCAGATCTTTCCTTTCAATTTTATTGTTAAACTTAAATTTCCTCAAATTTATGGACTTTACCAAAGAATAAATAACTACTTATATGTGAGTTCCGGATCAGCAACATGGGGCCCAAAGATAAGAATAGGATCTAACAATGAGATTGTCCAAATAAAATTAAAAAATTAACAATTTCTCTGATTGATGTAAATTAAATTGATGTTTTCTTTTTTATCCAAATTAAATTTTTTTTTCTTTTTTTTTATAAGCACACTGTTCGCAGATAGTCATATTTTGGAGCAAGAAAACTTTGAGGCTTGGCAATATACTTGTGTTTCCGAGCAAAATCAAAAAATATGTGATTTAAGAGAGCTTGTTTTTGATTCCAACACAAATGAAGTCGTTAGTTATTTATCAATAACTATAAATCCAGATAAATTAACACAAATGCAGATAGCTTTTCCTCATGCTGTCAATTTAAAAAGTCCAATTACATTACAAATTGATGATAATGACCCTCTTGATCTTAATTATGCTTATTGCAATCAAAGCGCATGCTTTGTTGCAGAAATAATTGGTGAAAATTTTGTAAATTTCTTTAAAGCTGGAAACCAAATATCAATAAAAGTTTTATTACTTGATAATCGTGAAGCTACAATAACCTATTCTCTAAATGGGTTTACAGCTGGTTACAGCAAACTGTATTCTTCAATATCTAATTAAATAATTAATTTTTAATTAAATTAATTTTATTTTTAATTAACATCAAACATATCAAAGATGGTATCACCATGATTGCAGTTATCATAAAGAATAATCCCCAATCACCACCTAGCCCATCAACCATAGCACCTGAAGAGGAGGCTAGTAGCGTCCTTCCCGCAGTTCCAACAGACGCTAGTAAAGCGTATTGTGTAGCAGTGAAGCTTCGATCAACAAGAAGTGATATAAATGTAACAAATGCAACAGTTGCAAAAGCTGCTGCAAGGTCATCAATGATTACCGCAAATGCAAACAGAACTTTTGAAGGACCTACCCATGCCAAAACTGAAAATAGAATGTTCGTAGCTGACATTGCTATTCCTGCTATAATTAGAGTTTTAATTATACCAGATCTCATTGCAATAGCCCCTCCAATAAGAGTAAAAACAATGGTAGTAATCCAACCAAGTGCTTTTGAATAGATAGCTATATCCCCCTTCGAAAAACCAATTTCTTTATAAAAAACTAAACTCATCCTCCCCAAAAAAGCTTCGCCAATTTTAAATAAGAAAACAAAAGCTAAGATAGCAATTCCAATTCTAACTCCATTATTATTAAAAAAACTACTTAGTGGATTTGCTACAACATTATTTAGGTAGTAAAATGTTTGAGAAATAGGGTTTTCCGCACCAAATTTTTTTATAAAAAATGAAAAAATGTAAAACACTGCACCAATTACAATAAAAGTAAGACCCCCGTTCGTAAACCATATCTTTTCAAAGAATTGACCAATTAAAAAACATAATGCTCCAATTGCTATAAATAAATAACTTGCCTTTACAACACTTTCAACATTCGTATTAGATGCATCAGTATTTAAAATATTTTGAAATCTTTCTTTATTGGACTCCGGAATAAAAGACAATCCGACATTACACAAGACTATTATACCCATTAAAAAAATAAAAGTTACTTGCCAATATTGATCAACCCCAGAGTTTTCTAACTTTTCAGCAATCTCTAAACATACATAACCACCTAATTTAAATCCAGTCCACCATCCAACGACTGCCATTGCAGCTCCTGCTGCCATACTAGCGGATTCTTCTTTTTTAATTTGCTCAATTCTTAAGGCATCTATTGTTATATCTTGCGTAGCAGATGATATTGCAATAGCTAAACCTACACCAATGATTAATGCTAAATTTTGAGTTGGTTCAAGGACACTCCAAATAATTAAGCAAATTAAAATAATAGTTTGCATTAAAAGGATTATGGATTTTCGATGCCCTATTTTATTTGTTAAAAAAGGTAATTTCATTCGATCAATTATTGGTGCCCACAAAAAATTAAATGCATAAACACCAAATATTAACCCAGCCCATCCTATTGTACTTCTACTAAGACCTTCCTCTTTTAGCCACAAAGACAAAGCGCTAGCAATAAGAACCCAGGGAAACCCACTTATGATGCCTAACAAAAGAATACGTAACATTCTTCTGTCATAGTAAGCACCAATTAAGGATTTTAATTTATTCGAATCTACTGAAACCGAACTCATTAATAATTATGTTATTCTAAAAAAAAATTAATTAAACTTTAATCGCTAAGAGAACTTAACCACTTTATTAAATCAGCTCTATCTTGGTCTTTTTTTATACCGTTGTAGTTCATTTTTGTGCCAGCAATATACTTTTTTGGCTTTAATAGAAACTTGTTGAGTTCTTCCACATTCCAATCACCACCAAATGCTGCAAGTGCTCCGGAATATGCGAAGCCCTCTGCTGATCCTTTTTCTCTATTGACTATACCCCACATCGCAGGACCAGTTTTATTTTCACCGCCTTTAACATGTGTATGGCAAGATGCACATTTTTTAAAAATCTTTTCACCATTTTCCATACTAGCTGATGCCAGCATAGGTGTAATATCTGGTAAAACAGCAAAAATATCAACATTTTCACTTATAGAAGTTGTAACTCCGCCTTCAGGTATTTCAATTTTGTATGCCAGTTCATCTGGAAACTCGGGGTGAATCGCCATATCAGCAACCTTTGAGAATACAGCAGCAAGAAGTAAGGCTAGTATTATTGCACCTAGAATTTTATTAGTTTCCATATTAAAAAGAGAAGTCTATGTTTAAAAATATACCACTAAAAACGGATTTTTGTCGCATTAATGAATGATACGCTAGTTATAATACCAATAAGATTAAAGGCATCTAGATTTCCAAATAAGCCATTTGCAAAAATTGGTGAGTTACCAATGCTGCATCACGTTTATAATCGTGTAATAGATTTTACAGAAAATGTAATTTTAGCTATATGCGATCAAGAGGTAAAAGATTACTGTGAAAAGATGGATCTCAAGTACGTTATGACAGATCCTAATCATCCATCAGGAAGTGACCGTGTTGGAGAGGCATTAAATAAAATTGAGGAAACAATAAATTTTAAACACGTAATTAATGTCCAAGGAGACATGCCATTTATTAAAGATAACCACATTAATTTATTAAAAGAGAGACTCCTAAAATTTCAAATGAGCACTTTAGCTTGTCCATTCGTAAACTTAAATGAAGCTTATAATAGCTCTAAAGTGAAAGTCTTAATTGATGAAAATAATTGTGCTTTAGATTTTTCTAGAACATTAGATGATAAACAAAAAGTTAATAAGAATATTTTTCATCACATTGGTATCTATGGGTATCATAAAAATTTTTTGTCAAATTTTATCTCTTTATCACCTACTCAAAGAGAGCTTAGTGAGAAACTCGAACAACTTCGAGTTATTGAAACAGATAAAATTGGAATTTCAGTAATTAAAGAAGAGATTTTGGGAGTTGATACACAAGAAGATTTAGATAGAGTAAATCGATTAATTTATAAAAAATGAATAAAAAAATATCTTTTCAGGGAGTCGAGGGAGCATACAGTCATCTTGCAGTGCAAGAGTTTTTTCCTGGGGCAGAACCGTTACCCTGTAAAACATTTGAGATTGCTTTAAACGAGGCTGAGATTGGAAATGTTGATTATGCAATGATTCCCATTGAGAACTCTGCTGCAGGCAGAGTAGCTGATATTCATCGATTGATACCAAAATCTAATTTGCATATTAACTTTGAACACTTTCAAAAAGTTGAACACAAACTTTTAATTCATCCAGACAGTAAAGTTGAAAATATCAAAAATATTATCAGTCATGAACAGGCCTTAGCACAATGTAGCGATAAAATTCAAAAATTAGATTTAGAAATTTTGATCGGAGCTGATACAGCAGGTTCAGCTAAAAAAATCCAAGATGAGAAAATAATAGACACAGCTGCTATTGCTTCAAGTTTGGCGGGAAAAATCTATGGCTTAAAAGTTATTGATGATAATTTCGCAAACTCTGTTAACAACATCACAAGGTTTTATATAATGTCTAAAAATGAAAATTTAGAATTTGATGAAACTAAAACATACATATCATCCTTTTTATTTTCAGTTAAAAATACACCAGGATCTTTATTTAAAGTAATGGGGGGATTTGCGACTAATAATGTTAATATGATCAAACTCGAAAGTTATAATTATGGAGCAGATTTCGTAATTACACAATTTTATTGTGAAATTGAAGGACATCCTGAACAACAAAACACTAAATTTGCCCTTGACGATATGTATCATTATTGTTCAAAGGTTAGAAAATTAGGAGTTTTTGAAAAATCCCCATATAGATTAAGACAATAACTTCATATTTCTATTTAATACTGTTATAAGATAATTTGAGAATTACATGGGCAACTTTTTATGCCAATCCGGTCAGGTTCGAAAGAAAGCAGCCGTAACATAAGGGGTTGGGTCGTGTAATTCTCCTTAAAGTTTATTATGAAACATCAATCAAATATTCTTGCATTAAAATACAGACCTTTAAATTTCCAAGATCTAATCGGTCAAGAGTATTTGGTCGAGACTATACAAAAATCAATACAGCAAAATAAAATCCCTAATGCATATATTTTTACAGGTATACGCGGAGTAGGCAAAACAACAACAGCAAGAATTGTTGCAAAAATGTTGAACTGTACAGTTTTTGATAAAAATAATAATCCTGATTTAATCAACTGTGAACAAGCAAAAGCCATCACTGAAGATAGACACCCAGATGTTATAGAAATTGATGCTGCATCAAATACAAGTGTTGAAAATGCGAGAGAGATTATAGAAAATGTAAAATATAATCCTGTTCTAGGAAAATATAAAGTCTATATAGTCGATGAGGTGCATATGCTTTCGAAAAGTGCATTTAATGCTCTTCTTAAAACTTTGGAAGAGCCACCCCCTCACTCGAAATTTATATTTGCAACTACTGAGATTTCTAAAGTGCCTATTACTATTCTCTCAAGATGTCAAAGGTTCGACTTAAGACGAGTTGAGAAGAAGACTCTATCTGATTTTCTTAAAAGCATTGCTAAAAAAGAGGATATAACAATTTCCAATGAGGCATTAAATTTAATAGTTAAAGCTAGTGATGGTTCAGTAAGGGACTCCTTAAGTATATTAGATCAAGCCAATGTATTTAAATCAAAAAAAGAAATTCAAGTTGAAGAAATTGTTAATATGCTAGGTTTTGCAAGGCAAGGTGATTTGTATGAATTATCAAAATGTATATTAGATAATAATTTGTCAAAGCTAATTTCTATGCTTGACGATATGTATCAAAGAGGTTCAGAGACCTCTAAAATTATTGAAGATATGATGAATATAATAAATTGGTCATGCAAATTAAAAATAAACCAAGAACTTATTAAGGATGAATTTTTAACTGAAGAAGATAAAAATTTTGCATCCTATGTCATCCAATTCGATAGTGGCAAGTTAAATATTTTTTGGCAAAGTTTAATGAAGGGTTATGATGAAATTAAAATCTCACCTCAACCTCATCGAACTCTAGAAATGGTAATGCTTAGGTGTGCTTTCTTGTTAAATGATAATCAATCAACAGACTTAGTAGAAAAAAAAAAGCCTGAAATAAATCAGAATACAATTCAACCCTCTCCTAATATTGATCAAGTAATTCAAAACAAAGTTAAACAAGTATCACCAATTTCTCTAAAAGAAAAAATTGATATTCATCAGAAATTTTTTCAATTTTATGGAAAAAATTTCTCACCTCTTATGGCAGGAATTATTATTGAAAATGTTGAAATAATTGATTTTTCAGAGAAAAATAAAATATTACGATTAAATGTCTCTGACAAAAATTTTACCGGAAGAGAAGAATTATACAAAAATTTGGAAAATGATTACAAAATCGAAATGAAACTTAAAAAAGAAATAACAACTTTAGAGATAATTAAGTCTCTTTATAAAAAAGAATTAATTGACCAGGAGATGAAGACTGATGAATTTAAAAAAGTTCTTGCTAAATTTCCTAATGCAAAGATTATAGATATTGAAGAATTAGAAAGAGGTGATGGAAATGATGGGTAATATGGGCGGTATGATGAAAAAAGTCCAAGAAATGCAAGCCAAAATGCAAGAGATGCAAAAGGAGCTTGAAAATAAAACTGTTGAGGCAGAATCAGGAGGAGGAATGGTTAAAGTTACAATGAATGGTAAACAAATTGTTCAATCAATTGATATAGATCCATCACTGTTATCCTCTGATGAAAAAGAGGTATTGGAGGATTTAATCAAAGCCGCACTCAATCAAGCTAAAGAAAAAGTCGAGGAAATGTCGGCTGAAGAAATGAAAAAAATTACTGGTGGGTTACCATTGCCCCCAGGAATGAAGATGCCTTTTTAAATTGTCACAAGACGAACTTCAAAAATTTATTAATTTAATTTCTAGGTTACCTGGCATCGGCCAACGCTCTGCGCAAAGAATAGCTTTATATTTGATAAAAAATAAACAAGAATTAATGCTACCCTTAGGAGAAAGTATAAAGGAAGCGGCATCTGTTGTAAAAAAATGTACTAACTGCGGAATATTAGATGTGATTGTTCCATGTAAAATTTGTTCTTCAGAAAATAGATCAAAAACTACAATATGCATCGTTGAAGATATGGCTGATGTATGGGCATTTGAAAGATCTGGATATCATAAAGGTCTTTATCATGTTATTGGCGGTCTTTTATCAGCCTCAAAAAATTTTACAGAACAGGATTTAAATTTAAACAAACTCAAAGAAAGAATTATAAATAATCAAGTACAAGAAATTATTTTAGCATTGAGTGCAACAATTGAGGGACAAACTACAGCCTTAGTAATAAAGGATAAACTAGAAAATCAAAATATTAAAATTACACAACTCGCATACGGTGTTCCTGTAGGAAGCGAAATTCATTATCTAGACGATAATACCTTAGGGGCAGCTTTAGAGTCGCGTAAAAACTTAAGCTAATTAAATCGAAGTAACATCTAAAAGTTTGATTTATTGTCTCTGATAACTGTATAAACTATATTAAAATCCATGTTGAAGCTTATTTATGCTCCCGATCCCATATTAAAAAAAGAGAGTGTATCTATACCTCAGGTAGACGATCATCATAGAGAACTTATAAAACAAATGTATGAGATTATGTATTCTGCGAATGGAGTTGGTTTAGCTGCTCCACAGATAGGTTTGAATATTCGTATATTTGTTCTTGACGCAGGCGCTAGAGATGAAGAAAAAAAACCTATCACAATGATAAATCCTAAAATTATATCATTACATGAAAATAAAGTTCCATATGAAGAGGGTTGTTTATCTTTCCCTGAGCATTTTGCAGAAATAGACCGTCCTGAAAAAATTAAGATAGAGTATCTTGATGAAGACAACTCAAAAAAAATTTCTACATTTACAAGTTTTGAGTCTAGGATAATACAACATGAATTGGATCATTTAAACGGTATTTTATTCGTTGACCATTTAAGTCGTTTAAAAAGAGACGTGATTATCAGAAAGATGAGAAAGTATAAAAAAGAAAAAGAAATAATTTAAATGAAAAAAAAACGTGTAGTTTATTTTGGCTCACCAGAATTTTCTCTTCCTCCTCTTAAGACTCTCTATCTTGGAGGATATGATATAGTGGGGGTTTACACACAAGAGCCAAAAAAAAAATTTAGGGGACAAAAAAAATATAACACACCAGTTCAACAATGGGCAGAAAGTCAACTTCTACCTGTTTTTACTCCCAAAATACTTGATGATACATCTTTGAAAGAATTTCAATTATTAAAGCCTGATGTCGCAATCCTTTTTGCTTATGGGAAAATAGTTCCACTGAATTGGTTAAACACTCCTTTAAATGGTTTTATAAATATACATGCCTCGCTTCTACCAAGATGGAGAGGAGCAGCACCTGTTCAAAGAGCCATTGAAAATAATGATAAAGAGACAGGTATTACTATTATAAAAATGAACGATAAAATTGATGAAGGTCCTATTTTAGTACAGCAGAACATAGAAATTAATGATTTAACTGATGGTAAACAATTAATTGATCAAATCAGTCATGACTCTTGCTCATTGTTATATAATGCATTAAAAAAATATTTTTTAGGTCAAATCCAATTAAAAGAACAAGATCATTCACAATCTACATATGCAAAAAAAATAGACAAATTTGAAACACAAGTAGATTGGGGATTATCTGCAAGTATAATTGAAAAAAAAGTAAGAGCTTTTTACCCATCACCAGCAATGTGGTTTAAATATAAGGGTCAGAGATTTAAAATTTTAAAAGCTAAAATATCCAACTTACAAGATGAAAAGGGCAAGATTATAAATTTACCTCTCACTATAGCATGTAAAAATAACAGTCTAGATATTTTAGAAATTCAAGCTGAAGGAAAGAAACCATTAAGCATTAAAGAATTTATTTTAGGGAATAATCAATTTCAATTAAATGCAATAATCGATAATGACTAATATAAAACTTACAATTGAATATCATGGTTTACCTTATTGTGGTTGGCAATATCAAAAAAATGAAAAAACTGTGCAAGGTGAAATAGAAAAAGCAATATTTAAATTCTCTGGTGAAAAAAAAACTATTCAAGGTGCTGGAAGAACAGATGCTGGTGTTCACGCTATTGGACAATGTGCCAATTTTGAGTTAGAAAAAAAATTCGATGACTATCAAATTCTAAGCGGAATTAATTTTCACCTCGGTACTGAAAAGATAAGAATTACTAAAGTTGAAAGTGTTGATAATGAATTTAATGCTCGTTTTACTGCTAAAAATAAAATTTATAATTATCAAGTTTTTAATAGTCTAGCCCCGTCAGTTATTGAGGATGATTTTAGTATACACATCCGTCAACCTTTAGATTTAGAGGCAATGCAAGATGCAATTAAACTCTTTATTGGTAAACATGATTTTTCTTCGTTTAGATCAAATGGCTGTCAAGCCAACAAACCTCTTAGAACTATTGATGAGGCATCAATTGATATTAAAGGTAATAAAATTATTTTTGTATTCAAGGCACAGTCCTTCCTTTATCAACAGATTAGAATAATGGTTGGATCTTTATTAGAAGTTGGTTTAAAAAATAAAAATACTAATTGGATAAGTGAATTAATTGAAGCTAAGGATAGAAGCTTAGCAGGACCAACGGTCCCTTCAAAAGGCTTGATTTTAAAGGAGATATCTTATTAATATTCTTATTTACACACAATGTTTTGCACCAAAAGTAGGCGGTATTGAGTCTGTAATGACAAATATAGCTCAACATGCATTCAACACGCAAAATAAAGTAACAGTTCTCTCTGATGGATCTAAACTGTTTTCTTCAGATTTTGATAGTAAATGTAAGTTTGATATCATCAGATTTGATCAAATCAAGTTTCTTAGAAAAAGAATTAAATCAAGTTTTGCTCAGAATTTTTTAAACAAAAATAAAATTGATATTATTTTTTTTGATAGTTGGAAATCACTAGAGCTATTTAATAATACTACAGATATAAAAAAAATTTGTTTAGCTCATGGAAATGAAATACTAAAATTAAGAAATAAACATAGAATTTTAAATTCTTTAAATAAAGCAGATTTAATAATCTATAATTCTCAATTTACTAAAAATAAAACATTTAAAAATTTTAAAAATTTAAAAAAATTTAATCATAAAATAATATATCCAGCTTTTATAAAAAAAATTTCTGAAAGTAAAAGTATTAAGAAAAAATATGATTTATGTACTGTAGCCAGGCTAGAATACAGAAAGGGGCACCATTTAGTATTTGAAGCAATGTCTATACTAAGAAATGAATATAAAATTATACTCAAATATGCCATTCTTGGAGATGGACCAGAATTATCAAGATTAAAGGATTTAGTTTTCAAATTCTCACTACAAAAGCAGGTAGATTTCATACACCACGATGTATCAAGTGAAAAAGTTTTTAAGAATTCTTCTGTTCATATAATGCCAACTATAACCACACCCGAAAGTATTGAAGGCTTTGGAATATCCAATGTTGAAGCATCTTCTTATGGGTTACCTTGCATAGTTAGTAATAGTGGAGGAACTCCAGAGTCAACTGGTGACAATGGTATAATTGTAAAAGAAAATAACCCCAAACAACTTGTCAAAGCAATTATCGATATTTTTAAAAAGTATAAAAGTTATAGTAGGAAAAGTTATTTATTTGCTAATAATTTTGAGTCAAAAAAAAAAATAAAAGAGTATTTAAATGCTATCTAAAATAGCCTCATAGCTTGTATCTTTTAATTCGCCTGGATTATCACAAATTAATTTTTCAACTTTAAGATTATTTATTATGATAATTGACCGAATAAGTCTTTGACCCATAAAGCTTTTTTCATGATTTCTTATTAATTGAGAAGATAATAAAAATTCATTATTTCCATCTGATAAAAATAAAATTTCTGATTCACCAAACTCTTTTCTCCACAAATCAAGCACGTAAGGATCATTAGTGGTCATACAACAAATTTGATCAATTTGCTTTTCAGACATCAACTTTTTTGCACCTTTAATAAATGGAGGAAGATGTTGTATGTGACATGTTGAAGTGAATGCTCCTGGGACACAAATTATCATTGCCCTTTTAAATTTAAAGTTGTCGTGTAATCCAAAATTTTTTGTACCATCTGCCGAAACAGATCTTAAAGTAATATCAGGAATTAAATCTCCTTCTTTCAATTATCAAAAAAGTTTTCTAAAGTTTTATAGTAAATTTGTTCAGTCGTTTTCAGATCCTCTATAGAAACACACTCATTAACTTTGTGCAGGGTTTTATTAATCGTTCCAAATTCGAAGACAGGACAGACCTCTTGCATAAATCTAGCATCTGATGTTCCACCTCCAGTATCTTGGCTAGCTTCTAATCCCGTAACATCTTTAATTGCTTTAATACAATGTTTTGTAAATGGATTATCGAAAGATTGGAAAGGCATACCTCTAAAAGTTAATTTCAATTTATATGTACAATTATTTTCAGAGCAAATCTTAGTCAAGTGTTCATCAAAATAGTTTTGTATTTTTTCTTGATCCCAATTGTCATTAAAGCGCATATCACCAACAGTAATCAATTTTTCAGGTATTACATTCTTTGCCTTGTTATTTAAATTGATCTGAGTAAATTGCAGAGTGGATGGTTCAAAGTATTCTGCACCATCATCAAGTTTTTGATCATCAAAAAATGAGATAACCTTAGACAAACAATGTAGAGGGTTTTGAGCTAACTGAGGATACGCAGCATGCCCCTGCTTTCCAGTAATTTCAACTTGAACATCCACAGCTCCTTTTCTTCCAACTTTGATCTGATCACCGATTATTTTCTCAGAGGATGACTCAGTGGCTATTGACCCGTCTATTCTTATATTATTTTCTTTCAACCATTTTACGACTTTCTTTACACCATTTACGGAGTCTGCTTCTTCATCTCCAGTTATGATAAAACTTATTGTGCCATTAAAATCTTTATTTTCCTTAATGAATTTAAAGACACTTACCATGCTAGCTGCCGTACACCCTTTCATATCCTCTGATCCACGACCATAAAGATATCCATCTTTAATTGTTGGTTCAAAAGGTGGAGTGTCCCAATCCTCTAAGTTACCAGGAGGCACTACATCAATATGACATAAAAAATTAAAATGTTTTCCATTTGTATTAATTGGACCATACGTAGCCATGATATTAATTACTTCGTAACTCCCATCTCCATCAAAGTTTAGTTGTTTTGTTGTAAAACCATTTTCTTCAAATACTCCCATTAAGAAATCAAAAATATCTTGTTTTGCTGGGGTAACGGAGTCGAAAGATATTAATTTTTTTGATAGCTCTATTGTGTCTAACATTTTAATCTCTTAGTAATTCATTGACGGAGGTTTTTGATCGAGTTTTTTCATCAACCGTTTTCACAATCACAACACAGTACAATGATGCATCTCCTTTAGAACTTGGAAGACTACCTGGAACAACTACAGAATATGGAGGAACTTTCCCCATATATATTTCTTTAGTTTCACGATTATAAATTTTTGTTGAAGCACCGATAAATACCCCCATGGATAATACTGATCCCTCTCCAACAATTACACCCTCGGCAACTTCTGACCTCGCACCAATAAAACAATTATCCTCTATTATAACTGGATTTGCTTGCAAAGGTTCTAAAACTCCTCCTATGCCTGCACCTCCTGAGATATGACAGTTTTTTCCAACTTGAGCACAAGAACCAACGGTAGCCCAAGTATCAACCATAGTTCCTTCATCTACATATGCACCCAAATTAACAAAGCAAGGCATAAGCACTGCACTTTTTGCAATAAATGCAGACCTTCTTACAACACAGTTAGGAACAGCTCTAAAACCAGCTGACTGAAAATTTTCTGATTTCCAATCTTGGAATTTTGAGGGAACTTTATCCCACCATGAAGTAGACCCGTCTTTTACACTCGGACCGCCAGTTATTATTTCCATATCTTGAATTCTAAAACTTAAAAGAATTGCTTTTTTTAGCCATTGATTTACATGCCAATCATTTTCTTTTTTTTCACATACTCGAAGCTTTCCCTCATCCAATAAGTTAAGGACACTCTCTACACTTTTTTTTGCTTCATTATCCTCAATAAAATTTATCTGACCTCTTTGATCCCATAATTTTTCAATTATATCTTGATGGCTCATAATACTTTTATATCACGTTTTTTAAGAAATTTTCCAAATCATCAGTAACGTGTGATATGTAGCCTTTTTCATCAATAATTTTTTGAATATCTTCTTGCTGATTGACATCTTTATTTAGGTTGTATTCAAGGTTATTCGTTACCCAAACTGTTCGCCAACCCATTTTATGTGGCTCTCTCAAATTAATATGAAGATCCTCAAACATAGCTGTTGAACTATTGTCTAAATTGAATTTATTTTGGAATGAGTCATAAACTTCTTTGTGAGGTTTTGGCATGTAATCACTCTCTGAAATGTCAAAACATCCATCAAAAATATTAGTCATATGAAGTTTTTCTAAAACTTTTTCCACATGTTCAAAATTAGCATTTGTAAAAATATACTTTCTTCCATTTAAGCTTTTTAATATTTCCGCTAGAGATATGTTCGGTTGAACTACTTCATAATTTATTTGATGTACGTAGTCCAAATATTCATTAGGATTTACTTGATGTTCAATCATAAGACCTCTGAGTGTTGTTCCATATTGATGATAATATTTTGACCTCAACGCTTGTGCATCCCCTGAGTTTAAATTTAACTTTTCCTCAATAAACTTACCCATAAGTATGTGTACTTTATCAAACAAACCACACTCCGCTTTATAAAGTGTATTGTCTAAGTCAAAAACCCAATTTGTTATATTGTTCATAAGCGTGTTAAACTAATGTTTATTATATAAAAGCCAAGAAGATTTATAAAAATTCAAAAATTTTTTTTTGAATTTCAAATATGTTTTCGTTTGTTTTTGAACTTACAATGTAGTTTTCAAATTCAGTATTTAAATTGTCTAAAAAAGCTGACTTTTCTTTAATTTTTTTGTCACTTTTCGTATAACAAATAATAATTTTTTGTTTTATTTGTTTCATCGAGTCTATCATCTCTATGTCTATTTTTTTTGGCCCCAATGAATTATCAATTAATACAAATATTTTCTTTAAATTTTCACGAGATGTTAAATATTGAGAGACAAGATCTGATATCTGAAATGCCTCCTTTTGAGATATTCTTGCAAATCCATACCCAGGAAGATCAACAACCATCATTGAGTCCCCATGATTAAAAAAATTAATTTGTCTTGTTTTACCGGGGGTATTGGAAATATGTGCCAGTTTTTTCATAAAAACTGCATTGATTAAACTAGATTTTCCAACATTTGATCTACCTATGAAAGCAATTTCAGGAAAACTTACATTAGGATATTGACGAGGTTGTGTAGCGCTTAGTAAAAACTTAGTTTGTTTTTTGAAATAATTTGAGACAAGGCTCATTAACTCTTCATAATTTTTCTCTGTATGATGTATTGTTGGGCCATTGATAAAACATTGTTAGTTGTCCAATAAATAACTAGCCCTGCTGCGAAGCCACCTAAAATGAAAGTGAATACTATTGGCAATAAACCAAAAATTTTGGCCTGCATTTTATCTACCGGAGCTGGGTTCAATTTAAATTGAATATACATAGAAATACCCATTAAGATTGGCCAAATTCCAACATTTAGAATTTGCAAAATGCCTGGAACATTCCATTCCACAAATCCAAAAAGAGTAAGAGCACCTAAGGGATCTGGCGCTGAGAGATCATGTACCCATCCTATAAAAGGAGCATGTCTCATTTCAATAGTTACAAATAAAACTTTATACAGGGCGAAGAATACTGGTATTTGTAAAAGTATTGGTAAACAACCAGCTATAGGATTTGCCTTTTCTCTTTTATATAAAGCCATCATTTCTTTTTGCATTCCAGCTCTATCATCGCCGTATTGTTCTTTGAGTCTCTGCATCTCAGGAGCTAGTTTTTTCATTTTTGCCATTGATTTAAAAGATTGTTGAGCAAGTGGAAAAAAACAAATCCTCATTAAAACTGTAAATAAAATTATTGACCAACCAAAGTTTCCTACGTACCCGTATATAAATTCTAAAACGTTAAAAATAGGTTTTGTTAAAAAATAAAACCAACCAAAGTCCACTGAACGATCAAAACCGTCAAACCCATATTCTTCCATATATTTATCGATAATATTTACAATTTTTGGCCCTGCAAAAATTTTAAAATTATGAGAGATACTCGCATTATTTGAAACAGCTATTCTTTCCCCGACAATATCAGTTTGAAAATTATCTATATTGTCAACAAAGCTGTAACTGTATGTTTGCTGAACAGGTTCGTTTTGATTAGGGATTATAGCAGTCTGCCAATACTTATCTGTCATCCCAATCCACCCTCCAACAGAAGAATGTTTAATTTTTTTATCATCTTTTAAATCGTCATAATCATATTCCTCTAACACTCCATCAGTGATTGACAGGGGACCCTCATGAAGGATGAAGAAATTTTGCATTTCTGGAATTCCTTGTCTTTTGGACAAACCATAGGGATAAAGGTCAAATGAAAGACCAGAGTTATTTATAACTCTTTGATCAACGCTAAATAAATAGTTGTCATCAAGAGTTATGATTTTTTCAAAAGTGATGTTCTGATCACTAGTCCAAGTCAGTTTTACAGGCTCATTAATGCCGATAGTGTTTTTATCAGCAATCCAAATACTAGAGCTATTAGGTAACTCAATTGTGCTATCAGAGCTTACCCAGCCTGTATCTAAATAATAAGCATTATCAGATCCTAAAGGATTCAAAAATTCAATTAAGTCTGATTTTGGATCTAAAGTTTCCCTAAATTCTTCTAGAGTTAGATCATCAATTACTGCTCCATTTAAATTAATAGAGCCTTTGATTTTAGTGTTATCAAAGTTCACTCTACCTGTCTGATTTAATACTTCACCTCTATCAGCTAAAACATTAGATGAAGATTTTTGAATACTGAGATCTACAAGACTCTCATTACTTGTTTGTTCTTCAGTGACTGGTGTTCTCTCTGGTTGAGGCACCAGTAATTGAAAACCAAAAATGATTGCCATTGAAATAATTATAGCTAAGAATAAGTTCTTTTGATTTTCCATATTATTTTTTTATTGGGTCGTAACCAGATGATCCTAAAGGATTACATTTAAGAATTCTAACCATTCCCATTGTTATTCCTTTCAAAACACCAAATTCTTGAATAGCCTCAATTGTATATTCAGAGCACGTTGGAAGATGTCTACAAGTTTTTGGTAACATAGGTGATATAAACAATTGGTAGAATTTAATCGGTGCAATAAAAGTTATATTCCAAAACTTTTTGATATTATTTTTCATGAGATAAAAATTTTTCAATATCTTGTTTTAAATCAATAAAAGGTACTTTCAAAACTGTTTTTTTGAGTATTATTACAAATTTGACATGATTTAATGTATTTATAATACTGCACGTGCGAATTGCCTCTCTAGCTCTTCTTTTAGCCCTATTTCTTTCCACAGCATTACCAAGCTTTTTACTAGCTATAATACCAACTAAAAAAGTTTCTATATCTGCGTCATGAAGAATATAGCCGTTAAAACTTAAACTTTTGAAGTAGTTCCCTTTGTTTCTGATTTGTGAAAACTGGGAGGATTTTTTTAGTGTAGGAAGTCTCAATAATTAAGCGGATAGTCTTGAACGACCTTTAGCTCTTCTTGCATTAATGACTTTACGACCACCAACTGTTGACATTCTAGATCGAAATCCATGCCTTCTTTTTCTAACTAATTGGCTTGGTTGATATGTTCTTTTCATTGCTAATACACCTAAAAAATTGGTTCCTACATTTAACAATTATTGATATGAAGTCAATAAATAAAAACAAATTATGTTGATAATTAAAGATATTCATAATCTTAAACTCTACATAGATACTTATGAAAAAAAAGGTTATTCCATGGGCTATGTTCCAACAATGGGGTCATTGCATGTAGGCCATGGTGAGCTAATTAGAAAGTCTAAAGAAGATAATCAAAAAACCATAATAAGTATTTTTGTGAATGAAAAACAATTTGATAATCCTGATGACTATAAAAATTATCCCCGCAACAGAGGCAAAGATTATGATTTTTGTGATAAATATGATGTAGATATTATTTTTGAGCCATCAAATGAGGAAATTTATAAAGAAAAACAAAAGATGCTGATCAATAAAAATTTTCAAAATATTTTATGTGATAAATTTCGACCCGGACATTTTAATGGAGTAATAACAGTATTAGAAAAACTTTTTTTAATTACAAAAGCCAAGAAAGTGTATTTTGGTGAAAAAGATTATCAACAATTTAAAATTGTACAGAGCTTTGCCCAAAGTGCTTTTAAAAATTTATCAATAATAAGCGTACCTACAGTTAGACAAGAAGATGGTATTGCTTTCTCATCAAGAAATGAGAATTTAAGTAAAAAACAATTACAAGAATTTGTAAAATTTCATAATAATACATGTTTGTTTATTTCTGAATTAGATCAAAATATTGCTATTGCAGATGCAAATATTTTAGCCAGAGACTTCATTAAAGCTCAAAATATAGATAGATTTGATTATTTCGAATTTAGAAATTCAAATAATTTAAGCTCAGAAGGCATTATCTCTGAGGCTAGATTGTTTTATGCAATATATAAAGGAGAAGTAAGGTTAATAGATAACCTTAACCTTACTACTTAAATTTAATATTTATGTGATCAATTTTTGAAGAGGGAACTACAAGATCTAAACAATCAAAACCCTCAGGTAACATTCTAATATTGCAATATTTGTTTTTAACCTCAGTCATATAAATATCTTGGATATATTGACATTTGCTATCTAAGGACAGACTCTTTGAGGTTGCAGAGTTTCCAACTTTCATTTCTTCCTCGCTAGACCAAAAATCACCAAAAGCTTGAATTTTATTTTTAAAGGCATAGTCATCAAGCTTATCTCCTCTGTCATCATACCCTTCAGTAGAAATATCCATCTCATAAATTGTTCCAAAAGAGTTGTTAGTAAAAGTAAATTCCATTTCACAATAAGGTTTATCCTCGTAATCTTTTTTATCCTCATAGCTTATAAGCTCAACAAGTACATGGGGTTTTGATGTATCTACTTTACTTTGATTTGAATTGGAATCACTTGAGGCTCTTTCATTAGATATATTGTCTACACTTGTAGGTATCGTCATTGAAGAACATAACCAATTCACGTCAGCTCCACCGTCAACTAACCACTCTCCACCAACTCCGCTTAATAACTCCCATGTTGAAGAGCTACCATCGTCCCATTCAATCACAAATGATATTGAGTTATCATTTACTACAATATTGTTCCCAATAATGTTACTATCATAACTATTGTTAGATGATCCAGAAACCGTTTGCGTTTCATTCACAGGAACTGGAAGTTTACTATTATCTATAAATTTTAGGTCAAATGTAAAATCTATGAAATTTCCATCATTTTTAATACATTCAATATCATAATTGATATTTTCACTTGAAAAAGAAAACTGAAAATAAAAAAGGAATGGAAATAAAAATAAATTTCTAAATTTAAACATAGATCATCTTAGAAATAATTATAAAAATAAAAAGTAATTTTTTCTAAAGTTATCAACATCATAAAATTAATTAGAAATGGCGGTTCTGCAAGGATTCGAACCCTGAATTCTTGATCCGTAGTCAAGTGTGATATCCGTTTCACCACAGAACCATTATCTTGAGTTATATACTCTTTTTAATGATATAAAACTTTAAATGATTTTCTATACAGCCCTTATACGGTCAAGTGTTTCAAAAGACTTATGAAAATAACTTTTAATCAATAAAGTTTGAAAAAAATGCTTTCTTAGTTTCATTTAATTTAATTAGTTCAGCTATTTTTGATTTAGTCATCCAGCACTCGATATAGACTGTACTTTCTGTGATAATTTTACCTAGCTCTTTATTACTCTTTTCAGACTCATTATGTTCGCCATAATTAACATTAAACGAATTAATAAATGTTTTTAAAACAGAAGACTTAATACCAAAATTAAAGCTTTCTATTCCTTCCTCTTTTCCAAAATTTGCTACAGCAACCCCTATAACGTTACCTCTTTTATCAATTATAGGTCCCCCACTATTACCTTGATTAAGAGCAGCATCAGTTTGAAAATTAGAGTAATTATCACCATATCCAGCTAGCGATGTAACACTTCCTTTTGTAGTCTTAATTGAGGCACTAATATTTTTACCTAATGGATAACCGGCTATGATGACATCATCAAGCAATGAAGCATCTTGATTTGAGATAGAAAAGTGGGATTTTGGATTGATGTTAGTTTTCATTAAAGCCAAGTCATTTACTCTATCTACTCCAAGAACTTTTGCTTCATAGGACTCTCCCTCATAGAAAACAAAATTTTTATCACAACTATCAATAACATGATTGTTGCTTACCAAAATACCACTTTTGTTTATAAAAAAACCTGTTCCTGAAGCTGCAGCTAAAAGAGTATCATTGCCAATATCATTAAAAGTATCCTCCTCTTTTTGATCAGTTGGTGTTTCTTCAGTTTCCTGATTTTTATTATTGGCATATAGTTTTAAATCACTTGGAATACCTTTTTGAAGGCCACCAATTGTTAAAGACGATATAATTTCATTTAAAATTACTTCGTCGACTTCAATATTTTTATCTTTGCTATAAAAAGTAAAAGTCCAAAGCATTTTGCCAACAGTGCCTCCTCCAAAAAACCCTTTCCCATCCGAGGTCTCAAAAGACTTATAACGATATACAATTTTATTATTAGACTTTAATTTATTTGCTTTTGAGGAAATACTAATTGGCTTTCCCATACTGTAAAATTTTATTAAATCCTCAATATTTTCCTCTTTCATCTCTTGATATACATAATCATTTCCCCATACAGTGTTAGAACCAATAATTCTTTGCATTTCAAGAGACATAAATATAGTTCCGTCGAAAGACTCAGTAATGTAACCTAAAGCTTCAGTATCGTTATATTTTTGACAAAATGACGGTTTGTAATTTGAATTAAGCACATCAGTTTGTTTAGAAATTTTACTACAGTCAACCTCGCTCCAACTAAATGCAGATAATGGAAGTAGGAAAAAAATAATAAAAATTAAACTACAAATTCTCATCTATAAAATTTAAATATTAATTTATTAAAACAAAATTATACTCTATCCACAATAAATTGATTTAATAAATGAAAGAAATTTTTTTTAAAATACGAGAAAGCAAGTTATTTCAATACTCAGTTTTATTTATCATCATATTTAATGCGTTTACTATCGGTTTAAATACTTACAATTTAGGAGAGTTCTCAAGAGAGCTCATTAAATATCTTGATTATTTAATAACTATTTTTTTTGTAATAGAAATCTCAATCCGTTTTATAGGCGAGCCTAGAAAATCAAATTTTTTTAAAAATGGTTGGAATATTTTTGACACATTCATTGTTTTTGTCTCGTTAATACCAATTCCCAACAACTCCAGTTTTCTTCTTTTGAGATTATTAAGAGTGTTTAGAGTTTTGAGAGTTATATCTATTATTCCTGAACTAAAATTAATCATTGAGTCTTTGATTGGATCTTTAAAAAGAGTGTTTTATGTAAGTTTGTTGCTTTTCATAATTCTTTATATTTATGCAACTATTGGAGCAATAGTTTTTTCAAACAGTATACCCGAGAGATGGTCTGATGTGGGCGTTTCAATGATTACTTTATTCCAAGTTTTAACATTATCATCTTGGGAGCAGGTAATGTTGCCACTTCAAGATATTTATTGGTGGGCATGGATTTATTTTTTTAGTTTTATAATAGTCTGTGCCATTACAATGTTAAATCTTCTGATAGCAATTTTGGTCGATGTAGTTGTAAATCAGAACGAAAAAAAAGATGATTTGATAAAGACCAGAAATAATGCTGAAAAGTTAAATGAACAATTTTCTGAGGAGATTAGTTTAGATAAACTAAAAAAAGATCAATAATGTCAGCAGAAATCATAATGCCTATTATTTATTTTGTATGTCTTTTGATTTTAGTAGGACCACGTTTTTTAGATACAAACTCTTCCTTTAAACAGTTTTTGAGTAATTTAAGTATATGGGCATTAATAGTAATTATAATTACTCTCTCTTACCAGGCATATAATTATTTTACTTAAATTTTTCTTGTTTGACCGTGAGTCATATAAGAAAACTCATCTTTGCTTATCTTTAACTGCTTAGTTAGTTCTTGCAGTAATTTTATAGGCTCATCCATCGGTTCATCTGTTAATTGAAATGTTCCCCAATGCATAGCTATAGATTTTTTAGATTTAACATCTTTGTGAATTTGAATTGCTTCTTCAACATTACAATGCGAGTCTTTCATAAACCACCTTGGGGCATATGCTCCTATGGGTATTGTTGATAAGTCAAACGATCCAAACTTTTTTTGAATATCCTTAAAATCTTTTGAATATCCAGTATCGCCTACAAAAAAATACTTAAAATTATTTGCTTTAACAACCCAACCACACCAAAGTGTTTTATTGGTATCGTTAAATGTTCTCTTACTCCAATGTTGTACTGGGACAGAATGAATTTCTAAGTTTTTGAACTGAGTCATTTGCCACCATTCATGTTCCATAACATTTCTTGCGCCTAATTTTGATATAATTTCTTTTAATTTAAGTGGCACAAAAAATCTTGGTTGATTAACATTTTGTTTTTTTAATAAAAGTTGAATAGTCTTTGAGTCAAGATGATCATAATGATTATGAGAAATTAAAACAAAGTCAATAAATGGCAGTTCCTCTATTTTTAATCCAGGAGGTGTCGTTCTTGATGGCCCCATAAAACTTATAGGTGATGCTCTTTTTGTGAAATGGGGGTCAGTTAATATATTAACACCATCAATCTGTAGTAAGAAAGTTGAATGTCCAATCCAAGTAATTGTATTTTCAGATTTATTAGATTTTAAGTATTCAGGGTCATTTTCAACCATAGGAAATGTAATCGGTTCCGGCTTACTTGACTCCCTTCTCCATTTCCAAAAATCTTTGAAACTACTTTTATGTGAAACGTAGTTATTGACAAAGACCCCGTCTACTAAATTGAAAGGTTTAAAGAGAGTGTTTGCCATAATTTTTGTTTTTAGAATTACAAAGGATAATGAGAAAAGTATAACCTTTTTTATAAAATCTCTTCTATGCATCTAAATAAAATTAATAAAAAACTAATTATTAATTATTTTAACGAAGTTTTTATACATTTGGTTGCACTGCATCACCATAGTATCAATTTCTTTAGCTACTAAATCTTTCATTTGAGGTAAGGCATCGGCTCCAAGAGATTTTTCGAGAGCATTTTTATATTCAGGAACTTGAGCCCAATCATCAACAGTAGTTTTTCGAATTTCTAAATGAAATTGAATTCCATAGGCATAGTTATCATAACCAAAAATTTGATATTTTGTGGAGGGTGAAGTGCCTATAACCCTCACTTTAGAGTTAGTCTCCAAACCTACTACTTCATAAGAATGCCATTGTAATGCTTTTATTTTATTTGGAAGAAAATCAAAAATATGATCTGCTTTTGCAGCTTCTTCAATATTAATGTCCAATACGCCAATTTCAGGTGGTTTAGACTCAACTACCTTTCCTCCCAATACCTCACCTAAAAGCTGACATCCTAAGCAAAACCCTAAAAAAGGTTTCTTAAGGTTTAAAACATATTCACCTATTGCTTTTTTTTCAGCTACTAACCATGGATATTGATCTTCCATAAATGTATCCATAGGACCACCCATACAAAGCATAGCGTCAAATTCATTTAAATTATTTGGAATACTATCACCCTCATCCAATTGGATTGTTGTTATACTATGACCATCTTCTATAAGAAAATCTTTAAACGTCCCTGGATCCTCAATTGAAATATGTTGGAGAGATATAAATTTCATTAAATTAAATTAATTTGAACTCAGCAAAGGGCACGCCTTGTAAAGCGCTAAACTTAATCGTCGTCGCCGCCGGTTACTGTATCTTTAACTTTGTTGTAACCTTTAGATACGGCACCCGCTACAGTATCGTAGGCGTCATTAGCTTTTTCGCTCACAGTTGCACAACTAGTGATTAAAAAAAATGAAGAAAGTATTATTAATATTAGTTTTTTTGACATTATTGGATTATCAGAAATCTACTAAAAATGTCAATTTATTTAAATGATAATCTAAAATATATTTCATAAAGGATAATAAAATTTTTATAATGATAGAAATTTCTTTAAATGAGGATCAAAAAAAAGATTTTCAAAAAAATGGTTTTTTGATTATTGAGAGTTTTCTTAATACGAGCCATTTTGAGCAATTATATGACAGGTTTCATAATTTATTTAATGGAAACTTTGAAACAGGTATTGAACCTGACGAGTGGAATTGGAAGTTTGAAAGTGGACCCAAAGATGTTACTAGACAAATTTGTAATGCATGGAAATCAGACAATTCAATAAAGGAAATAGTCTGCAATGAATTTTTAGGAAAAGCTTGTGCTGAACTAATGGGCTGGAGCGGATCAAGACTTTTACAAGACAATGTTTTATGGAAACCACCTGGAGGTAAAACTTTAGCTTATCATCAAGATGCTGCGTACGATGATTGGATTGTACCGCAAACTATGATGACATGTTGGATACCCATCGATAATGTCGATAAAGAAAAAGGGACACTTGAATATGTAAAAGGATCACATCTTTGGGGATTGAGCCCTCCTAAGGGACAATTTCATTCTCCAAGAGATTATAAAAAAGAGTTAAATAAATATGCGTCGAAATTAAATAAAGAAATTCAAATTCAATATGTTGAAGTTCCAGCAGGTGGAGTAGCATTTCATCATGGTTACACTTGGCATGGCTCAGGTATTAATAATACAAACAGTAATAGAAGGGCAATAGTTGCTCATTGCGTTCCCTCTGACTCAAAGTTTCATCCAACAAACACAGGAGGCACTGCGAGAATTTATAAAAAATATAAAAAATTAGAAACAGATGAGTTAGATGAAAGTTTTTTTCCAATTATTTGGACAAAGGAAGGATATAGAACAAATGTTTGATGAAGAAGAGCCAAAAAAAATAAAACCAATTGATTTAGATGATTTGAGTGTTGAAGAAATTGAGGAGATGATTGGCAATCATAAATTAGAAATCAAAAACCTAGAGATTTTACTGAAAAAGAAAAAAGACAAACTCAAATTAGCCGATCAATTTTTTAAAAAGAATTAATATCCCTCTATCAATATAAGGTCACTTTTTGTACTATTTTGCCTAATTTTCATAGCCTTTGAGTATTCAACAGACTCATAACATTTTTTAGCAATTTCAAAACTTTCAAACTCTACTACGGTAGTTCTGTCTACAGGCCATTCCCCTTCAAAAACTTCAGTTTTTCCACCTCTAATTATGTATTTACCCCCATATTTTTTCATCACTTCAGTTGATAAAGGAGGATATTTTTGAAATAATTCATTTTTGTGAATTGAAACTCTCACAATGATGTATCCTTTTTTCATAACTAAGGATAAATTAATACTTTTAAACAGAGTTATCCACAGTTATTCATTATGCATGTAGTTTATTGGTTAAATGATGATAATACATTTCAAATTAATTTAAAAAAAAACCATGTTTTTCAAGTTTTTTTTGTAGTTTGTTCTTTTGTTTTAAATCCAATCAAATTGTTTGTACAACTTTTTTGAAAATACATTAATCTTTCAAAAGTTATGCACAGCTATCTGGCTAGTATTAAATTGATCATTTATTTCCTGATTTTTCAGGCTTTTTTTGTAATAAAAACTTCATATTCAGATCATCTCACAGCAAAAATAAAAGGTTTTGTTGATGCTTCAAGCCCAATTCACATTCTGGGGTATGATAGGAAATATTATTTCGAGGAAAATTCCGCACCTCTTTTTATTGTTATAGAGCAGGATATAAACAAATTTAATAATGTTAATTTAAAAGCTTTCCCACATATTAATATAGGCCTGTTTGCCTTTCAAGATACTGATGGAAATGGAGAATTTTCAACAGATTTTAAAGGTCAACCTCTAGAACCATTTGGGTTTTCATTAAACCCTGATTTAAATTTTGAAGATGTTGTTTTTGAAAACATAGTTTTTGATATGACTAAATTTCAACAATTGGAAATTCGACTTAAGTAATAATATTCAATATTTTTTTTACAGCCTTACTTAAAGAAACTTTAGAGGTATCAATTTCCAGTTCAGGATTTGTAGGTTTTTCATAAATACTGTCTATACCTGTGAAGTTTGGTATCTTACCCTGTCTTGCTTTTTTATACAAACCTTTTGGATCTCTTTTTTCAGCTACTTTTAAAGGAGTTGAAATATAAATTTCTTTAAAATCATTCTTTTCAAAAAGTGATCGAGCCATTTCTCTCTCTAATCTAAACGGTGATATAAAAGCAGTGATCACAATTAGTCCAGCGTCACACATAAGTTTTGCCACCTCTGCAACTCTCCTTATATTTTCAACTCTATCTTTATCTGTAAAGCCTAAATCTTTATTTAATCCGTGTCGGATATTGTCTCCATCAAGAATGTATGTTTTTTTACCTTGAGAATATAATATTTTTTCTACTTCATTTGCTATAGTTGATTTTCCTGATCCTGAGAGGCCAGTCATCCACAGCACTTGACCTTTGTGACCATTAATCTTCTCTCTTAAATTCTTATTGATGGTTAAGTTTTGAAGTTGAATATTTTGTGATCTTCGAAGAGAAAAGTTTATCATTCCCATTCCCATAGTTTGATTATTAATTGGATCAATAATTATAAAAGATCCCAAAATTTTATTTTCTTTAAAAGTCGAAAAGGGAACAGTTTTATTAAATGATATAGAAATTTCTGCAACATCATTGAGTTTAAGTTCATTTCCAGCAGTGAATTCTAGTGTATTTACATCATATATTTTTTTTATGTTCATAATTTTTATACTGGTTGAGATATTATGAATTTTCGCTAAATAAGTTCTTCCAGTAAAACCCTTATCCTCTGACATCCAAATAACATTAACGTTAAACTGGTCAGCCATATCAACTGTGGAGTTTTTTGAGCATAGTATATCGCCCCTAGATGTATCTATCTCTTTGTCTATGGTAAGTGTGATACTTTGCTTTAAATTAGCTGTTTTAAGGGATCTTTCGCCTACAAAAATATCTTTTACTTTTACTTTTTGATTTGACGGAAAAGAAATTAACTCATCACCCTTTCTAATTTTTCCCTCAGCGATGGTTCCTGAATATCCTCTGAAATTTAAATTAGGTCTATTGACACTTTGAACAGGAAGTACAAATCTTTCTGAGCTTTGTATTTTAGTTTTAGTAGTTTCTAAATAGTCAAATAGGGTTTTATCATTGTACCATTTCATGTATTTAGATTTTTTGTGAATATTATCCCCCTTAAGTGCTGATATAGGAATACTTTGAATATTTTTAAAATTTAATTTTTTTGAGAATAATTTGTATTCGGAGCTTATTTTTTCGTAAATATTTTTATCATAGTTAACTAAATCCATCTTATTAACTGCCAAGATAATATTTTTAATTCCAAGAAGAGATACAATGAAAGAATGTCTCTTAGTTTGTGTAAGTATGCCATTACGGGCATCGACAAGTAAGATAGCTAACTCAGCTGTTGAGGCCCCAGTCGCCATGTTTCTAGTATATTGCTCGTGACCTGGTGTATCTGCTACAATAAACTTTCTTTTGCTACTTGAAAAAAATCGATATGCAACATCTATAGTAATACCTTGTTCTCTCTCAGCTGATAAACCATCGACTAGTAATGCAAAATCTATATTATCACCTTGTGTTCCATATTTTTTTGAGTCGTTTTTTAAGGAAGCAACTTGATCATCAAATATCATTTGAGATTCATAAAGCATCCTACCAATTAATGTACTTTTACCATCATCAACAGATCCACAAGTGATAAACCTTAATAGATTAAGGGAAGCTTGACTTTTTAAGTATCTGCTAATTGTACCGGCTTTATACATTTAAAAATAACCATCAATTTTTTTGATTTCCATAGAGCTACTTGAGTCTGTATCGATAGCTCTTCCTTGTCTTTCGGATGTTTTGGATTGAAGAAGTTCAAGAACAATGTCTTCAAGTGAATTTGCATTTGACTCAATAGCACCAGTTAAGGGATAGCAACCAAGTGTTCTGAACCTAATTCTTTTTAATTCAATTTTTTCGTTAGATTGAATATTAAATCGATCATCATCGACCATAATAATCATTCCATCTCTCACGACTACAGGTCTAACTTTTGCAAAATATAAGGGAACAATTGGTATTTGCTCTTGGTAGATATATTGCCAAATATCTAATTCTGTCCAATTAGATAAGGGAAAAACCCTTGTGCTTTCACCCTTATTGACTTTAGAGTTATATAAAGACCAAAGCTCTGGACGCTGATTTTTTGGATCCCATTGATGAGAGGGGTTTCGGAATGAAATAACCCTTTCTTTAGCTCTTGATTTCTCTTCATCTCTTCTTGCTCCACCAAAAGCAGCATCGTATTTATACTTGTCCAAGGCTTGTTTTAGACTCTGAGTTTTCATTATATCAGTGTGGAGAGCAGAACCATGATCAAAGGGATTAATATTTGATTTAATACCATCAGGATTAATATGTGTTATTAGCTTCATACCACTATTTTTTTTTACCCAATTTCTAAATAAATACATTTCTCGGAACTTCCATCGAGTATCAACATGTAGTAGAGGAAATGGAGGGAGGCTAGGGTAAAAAGCTTTTTGAGCAAGCCTTAACATCACTGAACTATCTTTTCCTATTGAGTAAAGCATGACAGGATTTTTTGTTTCGCTAATTACTTCTCTGATAATATGAATACTTTCTGCTTCTAGATCTGACAGATAACTGTTTGGAGGTAAATTAAATTTATTGATTAGTTTCGTATCATTAATTTTGAGGTTATTTGTATAAAATAAATATTCAGGAAAATGAATTGAGAGTTTTAATTTATTGTTAATTTGATTTTCATCAATTTTTTGATCGAGAAAAATTTTAAGAAGATAAGTGTCTGGGAAAATTACAACATTTTTTTTTCTTAATTTTAAGAAATATTTTAAACTCTCAGAAATATCTTTTATTTTATTTGATTTAACTTTGACCCATAGTCTTCCATTACGTCTATCATTTGCAAATAAAAATTTATTATTATTTACCTCAACGTATTGGATAAACAAAATAAGTGATCTTTGTTTTTCAAATTTTCTTATGGAGTCTTCATAAATTAATTTATTTATATGGCCTGAATGTATGTTTAAAAGACTTTCTATATTTAAATTCTCTGGAAAAATTGATATTTTTTCCAACCACCTTTCATAAGATCTTTTTGTTTTAAATAATTTTTTACTAAAAAGGAATTTATAATGACTATCGCTATCCCAAGCAGGAAATTTTATTGATGGGTTAATTTTAAAAAATAAAGTATGATTCATTATTATTGAACATTTGTCGTATTATTGGAAAAATACAAAAAATTATCTAAATGTATATAAAAAAAAGTAAAATTTCAAAAAAATGACAAATAATTACATAATACGACAATTTGAGTTTTTCAATGAAATCAGTGAAAATCTTGAGCTATGTTCTCAAAAAATTCTTAATATTTATGATAACTATGATCAAAGTATTGAATTTAAAGAAGATAAAAGTCCATTAACAGAAGCAGATTTAGCATCACATGAACACATTTCTGATTTATTATCATCTATTTCAGCTTACCCCATAATTTCAGAGGAGGGTGAGCAAAAGTATACTGATGAGTCAAAATACTGGTTAGTTGATCCTTTGGATGGTACTAAAGAATTTATCAATAAGAATGGTGAATTTACAATTAATATTGCTTTGATTAACAACAATTATCCCACCCAAGGGTTTGTTTACATTCCAAAAGATAAGACATTATTTTTTGGGGGCCTTAATAAAGGTTCATACAAGTTATTAAATGGCAATATCAAACCTATTTCTGTGCAATCACCATCCGATAAATTAAAGATTGTTACGAGCAGAAGTCATCTCAATCATGAGACTAAAACTTATTTATCTCAGTTTAATAATTTTGATACTCTTCAAGCCGGTAGTTCTTTAAAGTTTTGTATGATAGCAGAGGGTTTGGCAGACTTATATCCTAGGCTGGGACCTACTTCTGAATGGGACACTGCAGCAGCACAAGCGGTTGTAGAGGGAGCAGGTGGTACTGTAAAAGACCTAAAAGGTAATAGGTTAAAATATTCAAAGAAAGATATAATCAATTCTCATTTTATAGTTAGAGGTAAAATCTAAATTTACTTACTAGGGTTTTTTTCTTTATAAGTTTTTTCTAAACTTATGTCATCTACTTCAGTGTATATTTGAGTTGTAGATAACGAACTATGTCCTAGTAATTCTTGAATTATTCTTAAATCCCCGCCATTTTTTAATAGGTGAGTTGCAAAACTATGTCTTAATGAGTGAGGTGTTGCTGTTTTTGGTAGCCCCAAATTAACTCTGGCATTCTTCAAATCTCTTTGGAAAGCTGAGGCTTTAAGCGGACTACCTCTATCTCCCACAAATATCGAAACATCGCTTGGCAAATCATATGGTATTTCTTTTAGATAATTTTCTAATGAGTTAGCTACAATATCAAGAACTGGCACTAATCTTTCTTTATTACCTTTGCCCAAGATTGTAAGAGAACTTTTATCAATTAAATGGCTTTTAGTAATAGATAGCGCCTCATTTATTCGTAGCCCACATCCGTACAAAAGATAAAGCAAAGCTATATTTCTTTTTTGAACCCAGCTTTTTTTTGATATTTTTTTTAACTCTTCAATTAAAAGCTCAATATCTCCCTCTGCTATAGGTTTGGGAAGGGATCTTGGAATTTTTGGATTTTTTAATAATTGAACCTCGCTATAAGCAACTTTATATAAATCATTATTTAGAGATGAATACTTAAAAAAATTTTTAATGGAACTAATCGCTCTTCTCCTTGATCTTGCTGACAATGGTTTTTTATAAATATTTTTATATTTTCTATTCTCACTGAGATCTGCCAACCAAGCCCTAAATGTCTGCAAATTTAAATCTTTTAAATTTGATAAAGATACTGAATTTCCATTATAGAATTTAAAGAAAATTAAAAAATCACATACATCAAAGCAGTAAGATCTATATGTGTTTTCCGAGTGGCCTTTTATGTCTTTTAAATAAGTAGCCCATTTATCAAAGTCTCGTATTGAGGATTTATCTATTTTTAACTGTTCTAACAGTTCAATAAAATTCATTACATTATATTATAAATTAGAATCAAAATTTAAAATGGATTATTACTACCAAGTTATGCCAATAGGGCAAATAAATGATAGCCTGACTTATAAATTCTCACATTCTATCGAGGTAGGCTCCATTGTTGAAATACCTTTAAGAAAAAGAAAATCAGCAGGAATTATTATATCTCAAACAAACATTAAAGATTTAAAATTCGATCTCAAAAAAGTACTTTCAATTAGTAATTATTATCAATTTACTGTTTGCACAGAAAACATTGATTTTTACAAGTATGTGTCAATACATTGCTTCATAGATTTAGGTATGGTTTTGAAGATGGCAATACAACAATTTCCTAATAAACAATTAAAAAATTATTATCTTTTTAAAAATAAAATTTATGAAACTCAAAAAAATCTCATTGATAAATACAATCTATCAAAAAAAGATTGGCAGAAATTATTAGAAGAAAAAAAAATTTCTCAAACGACAGATAGTTTTATTTTTGATGGAATGGCGCAAAATATTTCTTTAAACCCTGATCAAGAAAATATTTTTAAATCACTTCAAATAAATAAAAATAATGATTTTCAAGTTCACCTTATAGATGGTGTTACAGGTTCGGGTAAAACAGAGTTGTATTTAAAAGCTGTTGAGTCAAATTTAGTCAGAGGAAATCAATCTTTAATACTTTTACCAGAGATAGCTTTAACTGAAGAATGGTCTAAAAGATTTTTTAAATATTTTGGTTGTAGGCCCTTTATTTGGCACTCTAAACAATCAAAAATTCAAAAAGCTAGAATAATCAGATCTCTTCTATCGGGCGAACCATGCGTTTTAGTTGGAGCAAGGTCATCGGTTTTACTTCCTTTCAAGAATTTAAAATTAATTATATGCGATGAAGAGCACGACTCATCTTATAAACAAGAAGACGGCCCAAAATATCAAGCAAGAGATATGGCCATATATAAAGCAAAATGTTCAAAGGCTTTATGTCTTTTAATAAGCGCATCTCCATCATTAGAGAGTCTTCATAATTCTAATCAGCAAAAATTTCATATTCATCATCTTTCCAATCAATTTCATAAAACTCAATTACCATCAGTTGAAATTGTTGACATGAATCAATCAAAACCTAGCTCTAGGGCCTGGATATCAAAACAAGTATTTGATGAAACAAATAGGGTCCTAAAACAAAAAGGACAAGTTTTATTTTTTCTCAATAGACGTGGCTATGCTCCATCTAAAATATGTGTAAGTTGTCATACACCAATACAGTGTCAAAATTGTGCAGTAAATTTAGTTTATCACAAAAAAATTGATAGACTCATTTGTCATCATTGTTCAAATTATTTTGATCCTAACCAAATATGTAAAATGTGTTCATCTGAAAAATTCATATCGATTGGTATAGGGTTAGAAAGACTTCAAGAGGAAGTTACACGACTTTTTCCAGGATACTCAAATCAATTATTTTCGAGTGACACATTAAAATCAAAAAAAAATAAAAAAGAAATCATTGAAAATATATTTAATTTAAATACTAGTCTATTGATTGGCTCACAAATAATAGGGAAGTCTTTTCATTTTCCAAATTTAAAATTAGTAAATATTATTGATGCAGACTCAAGTCTGTATAGTCCTGATTTCAGAGCTATGGAAAAAACATACCAGCTTTTGCAACAAGTAGCAGGGAGATCTGGTAGAGAGGGTAACAGGGGTAAGGTCTTAATTCAAACTTACAATCCTAAGCATTCGATATACAATTCACTTAAGAACCAAAGTAGAGATCAATTTATAAAATTAGAACTTCAAAGAAGAGAAGAGAACAACTTACCTCCATTTTATAAAATTGTTCAAATTCAATTAATCCACCCTAATGTCTCAGCTATAAGAGAGGCTTGCCAAGAAATTCTTGATATATCGAAAAAGAGTAAACTTGATATTTTAGGGCCTGTCCCTTCATTGATTCCATATAAAATGAAGCATTTTCATGAAAATTTTTATTTTAAAGAGAGGACATATAAGGCTTTGAGAAAAAAAATAGATATCTTAATGTCAAAAATAGCCCCAAAATACAGGCGTTTTCTAAATATTGACATTGATCCACTATCAATCGCTTGATGCGTCATTTGTATGATGCCGGTTGGCCTAGTGATGTGATAAAAAATTGAGGTTAACTATACAAAATGACCAATAAAATCGCATCTAAAAGGTATTCTACTGCCTTGTTTGACTCAGTCAAAAACGAAGAATTAGATGCCTTGCTAAAAGATGCACAAAGTTTATCTGAGACTATGGCCGACAGCCAGGAGTTATCCTCACTTTTAAAATCACCCCTAACCAAAAATGAATTAAAATCAAGTATTCTATTAAAAATAATCCAAGGATTGTCATCTGAAAAAATTCTATCTGGTCTTGTAAATACACTAAAAAAAAATAAAAGACTTAATCTATTTGAAAATGTTTTGTCTGATTTTCAGGATGTTCTTTTTGAAAAAAGGGGATATCAAAAAGCTAAAGTAACAACATCTCATGCTATTAATGATGAAATAAAAAATAGTATCCAGGATTTGTTACACAACCAATATGGTTCCAAAATTAATTTAGAGTTCCACGTAAACAATTCTTTACTAGGAGGAATGACTGTAGTGATTGGATCAAAGATGATCGACCTAAGTATTCTTAATCAAGTTTCTAAATTTACCAACAATGTGAAAGGAGACATTTAATGTCAATAAAAGCATCGGAGATCTCTTCTATCATCAGAGATCAGATTAATAACTTTGAAAGCCAAGCAGATATTTCAGAAGTAGGAACTGTCCTGAAAGTTGGTGACGGAGTTGCTCAAGTTTATGGTTTGGACAATGTCCAAGCAGGTGAAATGGTAGAATTTACTGGTGGTGTCCAAGGAATGGCACTTAACCTTGAAGAGGACAATGTTGGTATTGTTATTTTTGGTGATGATAGAGGTATTAAAGAAGGCGATACAGTTAAAAGAACACAAAAGATTGTTGAGGTACCTGTTGGTAAAGGCTTGTTAGGAAGAGTTGTCGATGCTCTCGGAAATCCTATTGATGGTAAAGGTCCTATCCAAAGTAGTGAGTCTAGTAGAATAGAAGTTAAAGCACCTGGTATTATTCCTAGACAAAGTGTAAGCGAACCAATGCAGACAGGGCTCAAAGCCCTTGACTCACTAGTCCCTGTTGGTCGAGGACAGCGTGAATTGATTATTGGTGATAGACAAACTGGCAAAACAGCTGTTGCTATTGACACCATAATTAACCAAAAGGAAATTAACCAGTCTGATGATGAATCAAAAAAATTATATTGTATCTATGTAGCTATTGGGCAAAAGAGATCAACAGTTGCTCAGGTTGTTAAAACCTTAGAGGAAAATGGAGCTATGGAATACACCATCGTGGTTGCAGCTTCAGCTTCTGATCCAGCACCACTCCAATTTTTAGCTCCTTATGCAGGTTGCTCAATGGGTGAGTTTTTCCGTGATAATGGAATGCACGGTCTAATCGTTTATGATGACTTATCAAAACAAGCTGTTGCGTATAGACAAATGTCTTTATTGCTTAGAAGACCGCCAGGGCGTGAAGCGTTTCCTGGTGATGTTTTTTATCTTCACTCTCGTCTTCTAGAAAGAGCAGCTAAAATGAACGATGATAATGGTGGAGGTAGTTTAACAGCACTTCCCGTAATTGAAACTCAAGCTGGTGATGTATCTGCTTTTATCCCAACTAATGTGATTTCAATTACAGATGGTCAAATTTTCTTAGAGACAGAATTGTTTTTCTCAGGTATTAGACCAGCAATTAATGTTGGTTTATCAGTGAGTCGTGTGGGTTCCGCAGCACAAACTAAAGCTATGAAAAAGGTTGCTGGTAAAATCAAATTAGAGTTAGCCCAATATCGTGAAATGGCCGCTTTCTCTCAATTTGCATCAGACCTTGATGCCTCTACCAAACAATTACTTGCAAGAGGGGAAAGACTAACTGAACTATTAAAACAAGATCAATACGTTCCGATGTCTGTAGCTGATCAAGTTTTAAGTTTGTACTCAGGTGTTAGAGGTTTCTTGGATAAAATTGAAATATCCAAAATCACAGATTTTCAAGTTAAGTTTCTTGAAGGACTTCGTGCCGATCATTCAGATATTTTTGACGAAATTAATAACACAGGTAATTTTAGCGATGAGTCTGATAAAAAAATCGAGGATTATTTAGAAAAATTTACAGCTAATTATAGTTAATGCCAAATTTAAAAGAATTAAAGAATAGAATTTCCAGTGTAAAATCCACTCGAAAAATTACATCTGCGATGAAGATGGTAGCTGCGAGTAAGCTGCGCCGAGCTCAAGAATTAGCTGAGTCATCGAGGGTCTACGCAGATAGTTTAAGTTTCATTCTTTCATCTTTGGCAGGAAATACTAAAAATAGCACTGACTTACCAGAAATCTTAACTGGCAGAGAAAATTCAAAAATTAGTCTTTTAATAATTAACTCCTCTGACCGTGGTCTATGCGGAGGTTTTAACTCAAATCTATTCAGAAATGCAAAAAAATGGATTAGTGATCAACAAGGACAAGGTAAGTCTGTCAAAATAATGACTGTTGGCAAAAAAGCATCCAGTTTTTATAAAAAAACAGACTTAGATATCGTGGCTAGTTTTGAAGATTTAAATTCTAATGATAGACAAATTCAGGTTTCAGAGGAAATAAAAAATAAAATTATGGAACTATTCGAAAATAATGAAATAGATGAAGTTTCTATTCTATTTAATAAGTTTGTTTCTGCGATTTCTCAAGAGCCAACATACCAATCGTTGATACCTTTAAGTAATGAGGAAACTAGTGAAGATGAGAGTGATGCCAATAATGCTATTTTTGAATTTGAACCTGATAAAAATGAACTTTTAGAGTATCTGGTTCCAAGAAATTTTTTAACACAAATTTATAGAAGTGTTCTTGAAAGCTCTGCGTCTGAGCATGCAGCAAGAATGACTTCCATGGACAACGCAACAAGAAACGCGGGAGATATGATTGATCGCTTGACACTAACATATAACCGAACAAGACAAGCATTCATCACAAAAGAACTTATCGAAATTATTTCAGGAGCAGAAGCTGTTTAGGAAAGGAGCAACAAATGGCAAGTAATAAGGCAGGAAAAGTCACACAGGTATTAGGGGCTGTAGTTGACGTCGCCTTTGAAGGAGAGTTACCCCCAATTTTAAATGCATTATCTACAAAAGTAGGTGATCAAGATTTAATTTTAGAAGTAGCGCAGCACCTTGGTGAAAATACTGTTCGAACTATTGCTATGGATGCAACGGAGGGTCTTCAAAGAGGCCAAGAAGTTCAAGACAATGGTGATCCTATTTCTGTGCCAGTCGGACCAGAAACGTTAGGTCGAATTATGAACATCATCGGTGAACCTATTGACGAGCGAGGTCCAATTGAATCAAAAAAATCTCTTCCTATTCACAGAGCAGCTCCTGATTTTGTTGATCAATCAACCGAAACCGAAGTTCTTGTTACAGGTATTAAAGTTATCGATCTTTTAGCACCCTACTCTAAGGGTGGAAAAATTGGTCTTTTTGGTGGTGCTGGTGTTGGAAAAACTGTTTTAATCATGGAATTAATTAACAATGTAGCTAAAGCCCATGGTGGATACTCTGTTTTTGCTGGAGTGGGAGAAAGAACTCGTGAAGGGAACGATCTTTACCATGAAATGATTGAGTCAGGTGTTATCAATCTTGAGGGCGATACTTCAAAAGTGTCTCTAGTTTACGGTCAAATGAATGAGCCTCCAGGAGCTAGAGCAAGAGTTGCTTTATCAGGTTTAACACAAGCTGAATATTTTAGAGATGAAGAAAATCAAGACGTCTTATTCTTTGTTGACAACATCTTCCGGTTTACACAAGCTGGATCAGAGGTTTCGGCTTTACTAGGACGTATTCCATCAGCTGTGGGATATCAACCTACCTTGGCTACAGATATGGGCGCACTTCAGGAAAGAATTACGACTACTAACAAAGGATCAATAACATCTGTACAAGCGATTTATGTTCCTGCTGATGATTTAACTGACCCTGCACCTGCAACATCATTTTCTCACTTAGACGCAACTACTGTGTTAAACAGATCAATTGCAGAGCTTGGTATTTATCCTGCAGTGGATCCTTTAGACTCCACTTCTAGAATATTGGAGCCAAGAACTCTGGGTGAGAAGCATTATCAAGTTGCAAGAGATGTTCAAAAAACTCTTCAAACCTACAAAAGTTTACAAGATATTATTGCAATCTTAGGTATGGATGAATTATCTGAAGAAGATAAGCTCGTTGTATCAAGAGCTAGAAAAATTCAACGTTTCTTGAGTCAACCTTTCCATGTTGCAGAGGTGTTTACTGGCTCACCAGGTAAGTTTGTTTCTTTAGAGGATACCATCAAAGGTTTTGATGGATTGGTCAAAGGTGACTACGATCATATTCCTGAAGCAGCTTTCTATTTGGTTGGAACAATTGAAGAAGCATTAGAAAAAGCTAAAAAAATGGCTGAGGAAGCAACGAAGTAGTTATGATTAATTTGAAGGTCGTATCCCCTCAAAAAGTGATTTTTGAAAAAGAAGTTGAAATGGCAGTTTTGCCAGGAGCAGAGGGTGATTTTGCTGCAATGCCTAATCATTCTCCGTTCATCAGTTCTTTGCGACCTGGTCAAATGGCAATTATGTCTTCAAACAAAGTCGATGAGAGTTTCTTTGTGTCAGGTGGTTTGGTTATGCTTAAAGAAAAGGTTTGTGAGGTCTTAGTAGATCAAATAGAGCCATTGTCTGATGTTAATAGCTCTAACTACCAACAATCTAAAACCTATCAAGAACTAGAGGGTAATGAAACTGCTCTCGGTACGTTTGAACAAGTGGTAAATAATCCGCCTTATAAATAGTCTTTAAATTCTTTTAATAATTTTTCGTAAATTGCTTTTTTAAAAGGCACTATGTTGGGAACCAAAAAATCTGGTTTAACCCATTTATAATCAGAAAATTCAGGGTGAGATGTTTCAATATTTATATCTTTCTCACTTCCTTTAAATTCATACAAGAACCATTTTTGACGTTGACCTTTGTATTTACCTTTCCAAAGAGTTTTTGATAAGTCTTTAGGTAAAGAATAGTAATACCAGTCTTTGCTCTGTGAGATTAATTTAACTTTATTTTTTTTAATACCAACCTCTTCTTCCATTTCTCTAAGAGCTGCCACTTCAGATTTTTCTTTAGGATCAATCCCACCTTGTGGCATTTGCCAAAATTCTGAAGGGTGGTCTATTCTTTTTCCAACAAATATTTCTTTATTTTGATTAATAATCATCATACCAACATTTGGTCGATAATCTTTGGGGTTTATTTTCATTAATTTAATACAGCTATGGTTTTGACTGCATCAATGGCACGAGATAGCTGATAATCTCTTTCAAGAATATCATCAGTGGACTCTTCCTCCTCACTTTCTTCATTTGTCTCGTTATCTAAAGCTTCTCGATAATCTGACTCTCTAAACGTAAAGTTATTATCAATCACATTTAATTCAGCTCTAGGCACTACAACATCTGGCTCAATACCAACTGCTTGTATTGAGTCTCCACTTGGAGTGTAATACTTTGCGATGGTGAGTCTGATTGCACCGCTGTCAATAGGTATAATGGTTTGCACAGAACCTTTTCCAAATGACTTTATACCCATAATTACTGCCCTATCATGATCTTGTAATGCACCAGCAACAATTTCAGACGCCGAAGCAGAACCCTCATTGATTAATATAATTAATGGTTTTCCATTAATTAGATCCCCTTTTTTAGCAGAGTAAACTTGAACATCTTTCTTTTCTCTTCCTCTGATTGAAACTATTTCTCCTTTATCAAGGAACATATCTGTAACTGACACAGACTCATTTAATAATCCTCCTGGATTATTTCTTAAATCAAGGACATAACCAATTGGAGGATCAGTACCGTCTTCAAGTTCTTTTATACTTTTTTTTAATCCTGTTGTTGTTTGCTCATTAAATTGAATTATTCTTATATATCCCACATCGTTAATTAGACGATGTTTAACAGATGCAACTTTAATTATATCTCTTTTAATATCGACATCGAATGGTTCTTCGGAAGATCTAAAAATTGTTAAAGTTATAGTGGTCCCTGGTTCACCTTTCATAATATCAATTGCTTCCTTTAAAGTCATATCAACTACTGATGTGCCGTCTAAATGCGTTATATAATCTCCAGCTAAAATTCCAGCTTTATAAGCAGGGGTATCGTCAATTGGAGAAACCACTTTTATGAACCCTTTATCTGTTGTGATTTCGATGCCTAATCCACCAAAAGAACCTGACGTGTCCATCTGCATTTCTTTATAAATTTCTTCACTCATAAAACTTGAGTGAGGATCTAGAGCCTGTAGCATTCCATTCAAAGCTTTTTCTATTAACTCTTTATCAGTTACCTCTTCAACATATTGATTTTTTACTCGGTTATATACTTCATTGAAAATACTTAATTGTTTATAAGTTTCTTTAGTATCAGAAAAACTGATATTCACATTAAAGATTAAAATTAAAATAAAAAATATTTTGAGCATATTTGACTTCTTAAGAGGCAGTATTGATCGTGTTGAAGTCTTCAGACCATAGTTTTTCCAAATCGTATATTTCTCTAACTTCATTTCTAAAAATATGCACTAAAACATGTCCAGCATCAATGACCGTCCAGTCGCAAAGGGGCCTTCCTTCTGGTTTATTGCAATAAAGTTTATTTTTCTTAAGGTATCGGTAAACCTTATCTGAAACTGAGTCCACATGCTTATTTGATCGCCCGGATGCAACGATCATGAATTCAGCAAATTCTGCCTTTCCTTTGAGAGAAATAACTGAGATGTTTTCAGCCTTATTGTCTTCAAGACTGTCGACTATAGCCTTAACAGAGGGGTCTTTATCGTGATTAAGAATTTCGTAACTCACTAGATGACATCTCTACACCTATATTATCAAGTATATGGAAACAAGGAGTAGGGCAGTTAATAAAACTATTTAAATTAGGCATAAATAAATGGGAGAATTGCTTTTGGACTGTTGAATTTTCAATAAATTCATCATATCTCGGTCTATAAATAACGCAAATACTAATATTTTTTAAAATCCACTCATATTCTTTCCATTCGTGAAAATGACCAAGCTGATCAAGACCTATAATTAAATAAAAAGAGCTAAGGTCACATTTAGTCTTAATTTTTTGCAACACATCATAGGTACATTTCATTTTATAACGATGTTCAAAGTCAGAAACTTTTACTAACGGCTTTTTAATTTTTGATCGGATATTTGATAATTGAGAATTTATTGTGTTTAAATTTTGATTAGCCTTAAGAGGATTTTGATAAGTGGGAAGGATAAATAGTTTTTTCAGCTTTAAACTTTTTATTGAACTTTCTATTACATGAACGTGTCCCTCGTGTAAGGGATTAAAAAACCCACCATACAGTCCAATCTTTCTATTCATCTATTTTCCTCAAAAATTTTTTAGAGACACCATTTTCCTCGAGGAATTTGTTTAGAATATCTATAAATTGTAATTGTAATTTTGAACTTGTATGAAATAAAATTGGCACTCTTTGTTTAAAAAAATAAAATAAAGATATAATAAATTGCAAATCATTTTTTTCCTCTATGTAAACTACGCCTTTGTTTATTAAACGCTCTTTGTTATATTTAAAGAAAAGGTTATTAAAGGGCTCACTTATAAGAGTCACTTTATTAATTTCATTTAATTCTTCTTCATTGAAAAATTTTAAAATTTCTAACTCATATATTGAAGATTTGATTATATGAGTAACATCCTCTTTGTTCAAAGAGCTAAGATATTCGATCTGAGATTTTAATTCTTGAAAATTATTACGGAATTCCATTAAGGCCTTGTGGTGTGATTGCCTATTACTTGATATTTAAATGTTGTTAGGTGTTTTGCTCCTACTGGTCCTCTCACATGAAGCTTGTCAGTAGAAATACCTATTTCTGCTCCAAATCCGAATTCTCCACCATCAGCAAATTGAGTGGAAGCATTATTCATTAAAATGGCACTTTTACAGTTTTGAAAGAAATACTCTATAGATTGTTGATTGTTACTTAAACAACTCTCGGTATGTCCACTAGAATATTTGTTTATATGCTCTACACATTCTTCAACATTATCAACTAGTTTTACTGTAATTTTCTTATCTAGATATTCAGTTGACCAATCTTCTTCTGTTGCATCTCGATCGATTGAGTAAATATCTTTGAGGCGACTACATCCAATAATTTCACATCCTTGTGATTTTAAATTATCTAAAACAGATGAAATATCTTCTGCTGAATTATTAGAGTGTATAAGTAAAGTCTCTGTTGCACCACAAATCTCTGGTCTTCTCAGCTTGGCATTTACGATGACCTCAGTGGCTTTATCTTTTTCATATCCATCATCCCAAAAAGTATGACACAAACCTTCCAAATGTTTAATTGTAGGAACTTTTGAATTTTTAGAAATTGTTTCAATTAACGATTTTCCCCCACGAGGAATAATCACATCTATATCTCCTTCAGCTTTTAACAACTCTTCAACAAAACTACGATCAGTATTTTGAATGAAACAGACAAGATGAGTATCAAAATTTAAATCTTTTAAAGCATCTTGAATGCACTCATAAAGTTTTTTATTAGTTTCGATACACTCAGAGCCTCCTCTAAGAATAGAAATATTTCCAGATCTAAGGCAAAGACATGCAGCATCTATTGTGACATTAGGTCGAGACTCATAAATAATGCCAATCACACCAATAGGCACTGAGACTTTTGTAAATTGCAACCCATTAGTGGCATTGGTCCAACTTTCTAAAGTTTGATCAAGGGGATCTTGCATTTGGGCTATTTTCTCAACGTCACGAGAAAGTTGATCTATTTTCTCTGAAGTCAAAACTAATCTATTTATCATAGGTGCAGAAACATTATTAGATTTAGCTCTTTCTACATCTGCTTGATTAGCTTTTAGAATTTCATTTTTATTAGATAATAGAAATCCACTAATATTCATTAAAATTCTACTTCTATCTTCTGCAGATAGTTTGGACATGGCGCTCGATGCCCTCTTCGAATGGTTTAAAATTTCTTGAAAATAGTCGCTCATCTCGATCTCACCAAGTTATCTTTATGAACTATCTCATCCTCTCGGACAAAACCAAGAATTTCACTGAATTCTGATGATTTTTTACCTTTTATTTTATCCATTTCCTGAAAATCATAATTAATCATGCCTCTAGCTAACTCTTTTTTATTGTAATGGATCGAAACAGTATCACCACGATAAAACTTTCCATCGATTGACTTTACACCGATTGCCAACAGACTTGAATTTTTCTTGAGTGCTTTTGAAGCCCCTTCATCAATATGAACAATTGCTTTTTGTATTGGTCTATTCCAAATCCATTGTTGGCGGCTTGTAAGAATATTTTTGGATGGATGAAACCATGTTGAAGATTGAGGATCAATTTTACTCAATGGATTATTCACCAAACCATTAGATATGATCATGGTGGATCCAGATTGAATACAGAGTTTTGCAGCATTGATTTTTGCCAACATCCCACCAGAACCAAACTCACTTAAATCTTTATCAATATATTTTTCTATTTGTTGATCAACCTCTTCAACAGATGTAATAAGTTTAGCTTGCAGTGATTTTTTAGGATTTGCAGTATACAAACCATTCACATCAGATAATAAAATTAATAACTCAGCTGATAGGGCATTTGCAATCATAGCTGAAAGTTTATCATTATCTCCAAAACGAATTTCTTCTGTCGAGGTAGTATCATTTTCATTAATTATTGGAACAACATCTAGATCCATAAGAGAGTATATTGTATTTCTGATGTTCAAATATTTTCTTCTTTCGTTTAAATCTTCAGCTGTTATTAAAATTTGAGAACTTTGAATATTTAATTTTGCAAAAGCTTTTTGCCATTGTTGCGAGAGTTGTATTTGACCTATTGATGCAGCAGCCTGCTTTTCATGCAAATTAGTCAACTTTTTTTTTGAGAGTATATTCCTACCTAAAGCGATTGCACCAGATGAGACAATGATTATCTTAGAACCTCTCTTTTGGAGTTCTTTCACATCTTCAATTAGGGAGCTTAGCCATTTTTTCCTCAGCACATGCTTTTCGTTGACCAAAATATTTGAGCCAACTTTAATGACAATAACTTTAGATTTTTTAGATAATTCTAAAAATTTTTTATTCATTTTGTAAGTTTTCCAAACATAAATTTGTTAACTGATCTAATTGATGACCTGTAGCAGCTGAAATCAATTTAACCTCTTGATTTAAAGAAGTCTCAAATTCTTTTTTAATTTCCTCAACCCTATTCTTATCAGCAATTTCAATCTTATTTAGTGCTATAATTTCTTTTTTTTGTTCTATTTTCCCTCCATAGTTTAAAAGTTCTTGTCGAATAACTTTATAATTTTCAAAAGGGTTTTGTTCAGTGATATCTACAACGTGAATTAAAATTTTACATCTTTCAACATGTGATAAGAAATCATGACCCAGTCCTTTCCCATCGCTCGCATGTTCTATGAGCCCAGGTATATCTGCTAATACAAATTCAAGATCTTCTTTTTGAACCATTCCGATGTGTGGATGAAGTGTTGTAAAGGCATAATCAGCAACTTTTGACTTAGCATTGGTTACAAAATTTAAAATTGAAGATTTACCTGCATTTGGCATTCCCACCAAACCAACATCAGCTAATATTTTCAGCTTTAATCTGACAGTTGACTCTTGTCCTTTTTCTCCTTGTTGGAACTTACGAGGTGCTCTATTGGTAGAACTTTTAAAGTGAGCATTGCCTTTGCCTCCCTGACCTCCTCTTAAAAAATGATAAGTTTCATTATCTTTTAATATCTCATGAATTTTAATACTCATGTCTTCGGTGTATATCTCAGTTCCACAAGGGACATCTAAAATAAGATCTTTGCCGCTTGCGCCAGTTTTTAATTGACCAGCACCACCCATACCATTTTGCGCATTATGATGTTGGTTAAAACGATATCGTTGAAGAGTGTTGATTCCTTTATTCCCTCGAAAAATAACATCACCACCTTTTCCACCATTTCCACCATTAGGGCCTCCGTACTCTACAAATTTTTCTCTTCGAAAACTAAGAGCGCCGTGTCCACCATTTCCTGATTTAATATATATTTTTGCTTTATCTATAAATGCCATAACAGTTTAAGTTGAAGTTTTTTTAAGTGGGTTTAGTTAACGCAAACAAACTGTCTGTTTCGAGATTTTTTAAACAGAACTTTGCCTTCAACTAAGGAGAAAAGAGTATGATCTTTTCCAATCCCAACATTTTCGCCCGGGTAAAATTTTGTACCACGCTGACGAACAATAATATTTCCAGGAATTACGTGTTCACCACCAAACTTTTTAACTCCAAGCCTTCTACCAGCCGAGTCTCTTCCGTTTTTGGAACTTCCACCTGCTTTTTTTGTTGCCATATTTCTACTTTTTTACCTCAGTTGTTTCTTTTTTCACAGTCTTTTTTTCTTTAGCTTCAACCTTTTTAGGTTTTTCAGCTTTAGCTTCAACTTTTTTTGTTTCTGTAGCTTTTACTTCAGTTTTTTTTGGAGTTTCAGCCTTTTTTTCAACTTTTTTTGGAGTTTCAGCTTTTGGTGCAGCTTTCTTAGCCGGCTCTTTAAAGCTTTCTTCTCCAATAGCGGACTTGATTGCCATGACCTTTAATATAGAGATATATTGACGATGACCTTTAGTTCTTTGAAAATGTTTTCTTCTATTTTTTCTAAAAACTCTAATCTTATCGTCCCTAGTCTGGTATAGTAATTTTGCAGATACTTCCGCACCTTTTACAGCTGGAGAACCAAGTTCAAACTTGTCGCCATTTCCAACTGCAACGATATCTTTAAAAGATATGGTATCACCAACGTTACCCTCTATTTTATCAATCTTTAAAACATCTCCTGGAGACACTTTAAATTGCTTACCAACCGATTTAAGAACTGCGTACATAATAAGTCGGTCAATATATATAGGTCTTTATTTATGTCAATAGTCAAAAATGCAATAAAATAGGGATTTATTTGGAGATTAGTTTTTGATTAATTTATTTTGCAAGACTTACACAAAACATAAAATTCAAGGTTATACCTTGTAATTTCTAATTGATTATCCTTAACCAGATCGCTGACACTATCCTTTAAATATTTATTTTTAATCTCTTTTACCTTTCCACATCTCTCGCAAATAGTAAAAGCTGTGTTGCTTGCACAGTTTGAGTTATTACAAATTATAAACGAGTTAATACTCTCAATTTTGTGAATTTTTCCTAATTCAACCAATTTATCTAAAGCTCTGTAAACTTGAAGAGGTGAGTTTAAACCCTCTTTCTTCAGACTGTCTAATATAAAGTATGCCTTTAAAGGCTCGCCACTGTTTTGTAAGAGATCAAGAACAATTCTTTGATTTTTGGTTAAACTTTGATTTTTTTTAGAATGTGTATATGTTGAACTCATCTCAATTTAACAATTCTATTTTTTTTTTTGAAATTAGCAATTTTTTCAGAGGTATTAGAGTTAAAATAAAGACACCTAAGGCTATTGCTAGTATAGTTGGACCTGTCGGAGAATTCCAAATCATTGAAGTTTGTAATCCGAGCACAACTGAAACAAGTCCTATCACTGAAGAAATTATTGCCATTTGTATAGGGGTTGATGATAAATTTCTAGAGGCAGCAGCAGGTATTATCAGAAGACCTGTAATTAATAATATTCCAACAATTTTAATTGAAATTGCTATTACGCTAGCAATTAGAATTGTAAAAATAGCATTAGCTAGATCAGCATTTAAACCCTCTGCTTTAGCTAATTCTAAATTTACAGTTGCAGCAAATAGAGGCCTCCAAATTAGTATTAACACTATCAAAACAATGCTTCCACCAACCCAAACGAACAAAACATCAGTGATGTTTACTGATAAAATATCACCAAAAAGAAGACCCATAAGATCAACTCTTATAAACGAAAGTATGCCTAATAGAACTAAACCAATTGCTAAAACTGAATGTGCTAAAAGACCTAGTAATGCATCATCAGGTAGATTGGTTCTTTTTTGTAAAAAAAGTAGTGATAAAGCAACAAAGCAAGAAACAGCAAAAACTGCAATGATCAGATTAAAATTCATCGCATAAGCGATAACAACACCTAACAATGCAGAGTGGGCGATTGTGTCACCAAAATAAGATAGTCTCCTCCAAATAATAAAACATCCAAGTGGGCCTGTAATTAATGCCAAACCAATACCTGCTGCAAACGCTCTGATAATAAAATCATCAAACATTATTTATTTTTATCCACCTTATCTATGCTCCCATCAGGCAAATGATGATGATCATGATTATGCTTATACAGCGATAAAGTAGGATCAATATTACTACCAAATAGCTTAATGTATTCTTGATCTTTTATAACTGAACTGGGAATACCAGAACAGCAAACATGCCCATTGAGACAAATAACATAATCAGTTTGAGACATAACTACATGTAAGTTATGCGATATCAAAAGAATGCCACAATTAATTTTTTTTACAATTTCTTGAATTGTTTTGTATAAAGCAATCTCTCCAGAATAGTCTACCCCTTGAACAGGTTCATCTAATACCAGAAAATGGGGTTCTTTAGCTATGGCACGGGCCATGAGTAATCGTTGAAATTCACCTCCTGATAAATTTCTTACATCTTCATTAATCAGATGTTGGATACCTGTAATTCCAAGTGCATCATTTATTTCACTAGTTTTATGCTTTGTTACTAAATTAACAAAATCTATTGACCTCAAGGGTAAAGACCAATCAATTGAAATTTTTTGTGGTACATATGAAATTCTAATATCTTTTTTAATTGTGTTTGTACCTTCATCAGGTTTTAAAATATCTAAAGACATTTTAGCAGTAGTTGATTTACCTGATCCATTGGGGCCGATTAGTGTTACAATTTCTCCTTGTGAGACTTTTAAGGAAACACCCCGCACTAACCATTTTTGATTTCTAAAGACTCCACAATTATTTAATTCAACCAGACTCTTATTCATTTTTTAATTTGACTTATTAATAGTGTTATACTATTACATATGTAATAGTATAACATTAGAGGTGGTAATTAATATGAATTTTTTCAAAAGATCAATATTTTTCGGACTTTCTTTTTTATTTTTAAGTTTTAATTCTTATGCAGATGTGAAAACGGACATTAAAGTAGTCACTACAATAAAGCCTTTGCATTCATTGATATCAAGAATTATGGAAACAAGAGGAGAACCTCAATTAATTATTGAAGGTACAAATAATCCTCACACATTTGTTTTTAAACCATCTCATGCAAAAATGATTGAAGAAGCTGATATTATTTTTTGGATTGGCGAGGATTTAGAGGCTTTTATGGAAAAACCTTTAGACTCACTTGCTGAGAAAGCACAAGTTATTTCATTTATGGAGCTATCATCTATAGAAAAATTAAAATTTAGAGAAAAAAATATTTTTGATGATCATGATGGCCATGAAGATGAACATGAAGGCCATGAGGATGAGGATGATCATGGTCACAAGGACGACGATCACGATGATGATCATGATGGCCATGAAGATGAACATGAAGGCCATGAGGATGAGGATGATCATGGTCACAAGGACGACGATCACGATGATGATCATGATGGCCATGAAGATGAACATGATGGTCACGATGACGATCACAAGGACGCACATGCGCATGCACACGGTGAGTTTGATCCACACATTTGGCTAGACCCAGAAAATGCTAAAGAAATGGTTAAAATTATCCGAGACGAATTAATTAAAATAGATCCAGATGGTCAAAGACAATATTCAGTTAATACTGCAGGGGCAACATTGGAACTAGATAATTTAATCAATAGTGTAGAAAAAGAATTATCAAAAGATATTAGCTATATTGTATTTCACGATGCTTACCAATATTTTGAGAATAGATTTGGAGTAATTCCTGCTGGAGCATTGACTTTAAATCCAGATGTTTTACCAGGAGCTAAACAAATAGCAGATATACAAGATGTTATAAATGACAAAGGTATTAAATGTATTTTTTCTGAACCTCAATATAATCCAAAAATAATTGAAACTATCGGGAATGATATGAAAATTTCTACTGGTGTAATGGATCCTTTGGGAGCTTATATAGATGCTGGACCTTCAATGTATAGTGATTTAATTAATGGAATTGCAAATTCAATTAAAGATTGTCACTAATAAAATTTGAAATAAATTTCAGAAAATTGAAATAGTCATAGAAACTTAAAGGCAAAAAAAAAACTAATTTACATATCTTTCTTATAGGCATTTTATATGCCTATGAGAAAAATTAAAAATAAAGTTTGTAGTCTTAAAATAAAAAGAATCGTCGAGGAAAAATATTATCCAATATCATTTATTGATAGGGTAAATGTTATGTATCAATTGAACTCTCAAAAAAAAAATAAAGTGAATGTCACTAACATGAGTAAGCCTTGATACAGCTAACTAAACAAAGTTATTTAAAACCCATTTCAATCTAATAGTGCTATTATGTCTTTTATTTTTATCCTGAAAGTATTGATAAATAATGAAATTTAACATATTTTAACTCTGATGAACTTATCAAACGCTTGTAAAAAAGACATTGATGTGGTCTTAGAAAATTGTGGCTGGAGACAGACCAAACAGAGAGTGGTGCTTT
>CACDTV010000008.1 GCA_902555695.1 uncultured Alphaproteobacteria bacterium
TATAAATAACTTTATAAATTTTTTGCATAATTAGATGAAATTACTTTATCGTTAAATCTATGATTTTTATTTTTATAAGTTTGTGTTTCTTCATGGCCTTTACCGGCTATAACCAAAATTCCACCATTTTTTTTAATAAAATTAATACCAAATTTTATAGCCATTCTCCTACTGGGAACTTCTATTGGATTAGAGGAATTTTTAACAAGAATTTCTCTGATCATAGCTGGATCTTCATTTCTAGGATTATCATCAGTAATAATTTGCATATTTGTATATTTTGATACAACTTTAGCTATTTGTGGTCTTTTTATTTTATCTCTGTCACCACCACAACCATACACTATTACTACTTTTTTATTAGATAGAGGTAATTTACTTAATAAATTTTCATATGCGTCTTTTGAATGGGCATAATCAATAATTATAACTTTATTCTTTTTATTATAAATAATTTCTGATCTGCCGGGTGGAAATAATGATTTATTTAATTTTAAAGGAAATTCTTTATTAATTTTTTTATATACCATTAAAACAGTAACTATATTTTTGACCATAAAATCATTAAAAGTATGTATATTATAGGAATTAACACCTACAGATATTTGAAATTTATCAAATTTTTTTTTATTAATAGATATTTTATTTTTTGATAAAAATATACTTTGTGTGATTAATTTATTTTTGAAGTTTAAAAATCTTCTATTAAATTTACTATCTTGTAAAAATAAAACTGAGTTATGCAACTTATGATTTTTAATAAGATTTATTTTTGATAAATGATAATTCCTAATATTATTATGATAATCTAGATGATCAGACTCTAAATTTGTTAATACACAATAGTTATACATCAAATCTCCAAGCCTTCCCTCACAATAGCCAATACTAGATACTTCCATAAATACAAATTTAACAGCTGCATCAATTGATATTTGAAGCAAGTTTAAAATTTCAAAATATGATGGCGTAGTGTTGTTTAATATTTTAATTTTTTTTGAATTAACGTAGAAACCCAAAGTACCGATGTAACTAGACTTTATTCCATTAATATTGAATAATTTATTTGCGCCATAGGCGACAGAGGTTTTTCCATTGGTGCCTGTCACAAAAATAATCTTAATTTTTTTTAAATTGTAAAATATTTTAGCTATATCCTCTAAATCTTTTTGATTTTTATAAAAGAAGAATTTTATTGAATTATTTTGAATATTTTTTTTAAATTTGATATTACAAATAATATATTTGCAGTTTTTTTTTATTGCTAATTTTTTATAATTAGTAAATTTCGTATTGTCAGTGCAGTTTAGTATAAAAATACTTTTTTCATTACACTCTTGCCAATTGGTAACAATTCTAAAACCCTTGTCCTTTAATTCATCTAGTTTCATTAAATATCTGTGCTTTGAAAATTAATTATAGATAAGTCCAGATATATATAAATCTCTTTCAAAATATTAAAAAAAGTTGGTTTTACTGTATTACCAGCTGTCATATATTTTCCATATTTTTCTTTTGGATTTTGCATAAATGTTAAATTTAAATATTTTGGGTTATTATACGGGAAGAAGCTTATATAACTAACATTTTGAAATTTTTCATCGTTTGAAATAGTTTGATCAGCTGTGCCTGTCTTACCAGCCACTAAGAAATTTTTATATAAATCGTTATCAGTTTCATTTGCATAAAATAGTAATTTATTAATTGTATTTGAAATTTTGTTATATTTATTTAGATTTAATTTTTTCTGTTTTTCAAAAGTAGCTTGAAAGCTGTTCCTACCAGTTATTATTTTACCATATGCATTGATTAGTTGTATTGGTGAGATTGATAATCCATAACCAAAAGGGATGTTGTCACAATAACTTCCCCTAAAATTATTTACAGTTGGTTCAACAGACTTCATTCCAAATCCTACATTAGTAGATTTTAAAAGACCTATTTGATCTAAATCAAGTTTGAATTCATTTTGACAGTCTAGGTTTCTCCTAATTAGAATTGCTCCCCTATTAGAAGATTTTTTTAAAATATCTGCGACTTGCATTGGTATATTACTGTTCCTTGGGAAGTCATTAATTAATTTATCTCCTATATACAAAGGTTGATCTACATCGAAATACTCATTTAAATCAATTTTCTGGTTCTTTATAGCAGAATATACTGTAAATGTTTTGAAGACAGATCCAAAATCAAATTTAAGATCCTTTGTAGGCATTAATGTTTGATCAAATCTATTAAAATCTCTGTTATCTATAAAAACATTACTCACTATCTCTTCGGTATTTAGATCAACTAAAACATTTAAAGCATAATTAGGATTTAAGTATTGTGTTTCGTTATACAAAGAGTCATATATTTTTTTTTGAATTTGAATATTAATAGATAACTCAATGTCATCACTATTTCCATTTACAAATTTTTCAATTAAAGATATGCCTTGATGTTCTATGTTTGTATGCCCTATCAAATTATTAGTTAGATTGCTGTGTGGGTATTTTCTAGTAAGAATTTTTTCAAATTTTATATAAGGATTACCTTCATAAATTATTTCCAAAATTTCATTAATTGGAACATCTCTTTTTAAATATTTAGTTTTATTTTTTATATTCTTAATTGAATAGTTATAATCAGAGTAAGCTAAAGTATTTTTGTTTAAATCGTATATTGTAGGTAATGATTTGTAATTATTATAATTTATTTTAGTTTCAGAAATACTTTTGTTATCAATGCTTAAAAATATTAATCTAATAAAAATAGCAATAAATAGAAATAATGTAGTTAAAATGAAAAAATTATAATAATTTTTTGTTTGATATAACAGTTTATAATCTGTTTCATTACTTAGATTGAACATAATTGACCTTTATTATTGTAAAGTCATCAAATTCATTTCTATCAAATTTAATTATCTTTTTAATTCCATCATACTCAAAAATATTTAGTTCATTATTTTTTAAAAGATTAATTTGTTTTGTTAGAAGTATCTCTTTATTTATATAGTTTTGATAATCATTTTTATAATTTTGTTTCAAATATTTCAGATCATTTTCAATTATCTTAGTTTGATTTTTAAAGCTTAAAAAAAGAATAATTAATAAAAATAACAAAATAAATTTTGAAAAATAGTTGATCAATTTATAAATCTCCCCACTCTTAATTTTGCAGATCTTGACCTATGATTTTCAAGTAGTTCAGATTTTGATGCAATAATAGGTTTTTTTGTTAGTATTTCGTAAGCCCAATTCTTACTGCTTTGATGATTATTTTTTTTTTTTAATTTGTTTTCTCTAAAATAATTTTTGACTATTCTATCCTCTAAACTGTGAAAAGAAATTATTGCTAAATATGCATTGTATTCTAAGAAGTAATGAATTTTTTTAAGAAATACCTTTAAGTTTTCTAATTCACTATTTGTTTCTATTCTTAAAGCCTGGAATGCCTGTGTTGCAAAATGTATCTTTTTTGATCTGAAGTTAACTCCACTGTCTCTTAAAATCTCAATTAATTCAAAATTGGTACTAATTTTTTTAATTGATCTTTTATTTACAATATATTTAGCTAACTTTTCAGCCTGACTTATTTCGCCATATAAATGAAATATTCTTTGAAGTTCTTCTTTGTTATAGTAATTAATTATTTTATATGCACTTAAATTACCACCTAAATAATTCATATTCAATTTTGAATTAATTTTAAAAGATAATCCTATTTCGTTATCGTCTAATTGATTTGATGAAAAACCAAGATCTACTAAAATAAAATTAAATTTTTTGATTTTCAACTTTATTGAATTTATATTTTTGAAATTTGTTTTGTGAATAAAAAAATTAGGAAATTTATTTTTTAATTTTTCAGCAATACTTAAAGAATTAGAATCTTGATCAATAGCTGTAACACAATGGCCTTTTTCTAAAAATTTTTGTGAGTGCCCACCACTACCAAATGTACAATCTAGAATAGATAAATTTTTTTTGTCTTCAATAAATGATAGGATTTCATTAACCATGATTGGTATATGTTGTCCTCTAATCATTTAAATTTTGCTCTCGAAATTTTTTTATGTGTTTCACCTAATTTCTTTTCCCATATTTCAAAATGATTTCCTTTACCAATAAACATTATTTCTTTTGATAATTTTGAAAATTTTTGAAGTTGATCTTTTAATATAAAACGTCCCTCTTTATCGAAGGTTATCTCTTCTAAATCTGAAAGTATTGCAGTTTTAAAATGGTCATTTTTTTTTGAAAAAAAATCACTTTCATCAAAACTTTTAATCAAAGAATTAATTTTTGAAGATAAATGTATTTCAAGACATTTATATTTTAAACTTTTGAATATATATATTTTTTCCTTTGAATTATTTATAACCAACCTGAAGTGGGATGGAATAGATACCCTATTTTTAGAGTCTATGATTCCGTAAAAAGAGGATAAAAACATTAACATGGTATTTTATGGGATTATATGGGATTTTGATAGAATAGTAAATAGTGTTGGGTAGCTGTAAGCTGAGTTCTGTAATTTAAAAAAATTGCAGTCATTTATCTAGATTAACCATTGCTAGTTAATTCAAGCGATCAACCCAGGCCAACTGTAGAAAAAGTTTTAGCCTCTATTTGATCTTACTCGTGATAGGGTTTGCATATTGCGATACTTTTTAAGTATCCGGTGCGCTCTTACCTCACCTTTTCACCCTTACCGTTTGGCGGTTTTTTTCTGCTGCACTTTCCCTAAGGTTGCCCTCGACGGATGTTATCCGTTATCACTTTCTACTTGAGCTCAGACTTTCCTCTTTGTAAAACAAAGCGACTGCTCACTACCCAAAATTAATATACATAAAATTATTCAAATAATAAATTATAAAAATCTTTTAAAAACTTTCTTGATTGAGATGGATTAATATTTTTGTAATTTAATGTTCTTTTTACAGACATAATGCAAAAAATCTTATGATTTTTAATATAATTTTTATGAAAACCATATAACTCTAACATGTCATCTACATTATAAATATCTTTGATTTTTTTTTTGTTAAATCGATTAATGTCAATCTTATTCATAAAAAATTTCTCCCCAGGATCTTTTTTTCTATTTGGGGCTATATCAGAGTGATAAATAATATTTTCATTTAAAATATTAAAATTTTTTTTTAAAAACGATATTAGTTTTTTTAATGAATTGTATTGTCTATTTGAAAATTTTGTATACCCAAAATCATGTCCTTTATTTTCGAGTTCAATTCCAATAGAGTAGTCATTAATATTTATATTGTTTTTCCATTTTGATTTACCAGCATGCCAAGCTTTATATTTTGGACATAATAAATTGTAAATTGTACCATTTCGAGAAATAAGATAGTGTGAACTTACGTTTGAAGTCTCGTCTGACAATTTATCATAAGCTAATTTAAGATTTTTCATTCCAGTGTAATGTAAAACTATATATTTGACTGTTTTATTTTTTTTTCTAGAGCTATAATTCATATGTGAAAAAATTGATTCTTATTCTCTTATCTTTACTTCTAATTTCTTGTTCATCTAATGATAAAGATCAATACCTAAATGATCAAAACCTTTATGAAGATAATATCTATAGTGATTATGAATTATTCGAATTTGCTAACAATTTTATAAAGGATGATCAACTAGATTTAGCTTTAATAGAATTAGATAAAATAGAAGTTCTTTTTCCAAGCAGTAAGTATGCTAGCAAAAGTATTTTAGTCAATGCTTACATTCACTTTTTGAAAAAGGATTATGAAAAGACAAGAGCTTTATCGGAAATGTACAAAAATTACTATCCTGGGAGCAAAGATATTGTATATGCTAATTATTTAGAGGCGATGACCTATTATGTGTTAATAAAAAAATCAAATTATAGTCAAAAAAATACTGATGAGGCCTTAAAAAGATTTAATTTTATTTTAAATGCTTATCCAAATAGTAAATATGAAATTGATATTCTTACAAAGATTAAACTAATTAATAATAATCTAGCAGCAGAAAAACTCAATACAGCAAAATTTTATCTAGATAAAGGTAATAATAATGGTTCTCTTTTATATTTAATAGATATATTTAACAACCATAGCTCAAGTCTATCTATTGAAGAAACATTGTTTTTAATAACCAAAATTTACTATTCATTAGATGAGTATGAGTTAGCTAAAAGGTATGCTGCAATCTTAGCATACAATTTCCCAAAAAGTGAATGGTATCTAAAATCTTATAATCTTTTGTATGGATTAAGCGGTGTTGGTAAAGATGAAAAATGGTATGAAAAATTTAATCCAATTAAAATATTAAAAAAAGATGAAGAAAATAAGTCCAATAATACTTTAATACAAATTATAGAATAATCTAAAATGCTAGTTTCTTTGGAAATTAAAAATTTTCTTTTAATAAAAAAAATATCTATTAATTTTATCGATGGCTTCAATGCATTTACAGGAGAGACAGGAGCAGGCAAATCAATTATCATAGATGGATTAAAATTAGCATTAGGTGGTAAAAATCAAACAAGTCTAAATTTAAAAAATAATGAGATCTCATCAATAAAAGCAATTTTTGAAATTAATAATTTAATTAAAAAAAATCTGAACGAGTTAAACATAAGCTTAGAAGATGACTATTTGATTGTTGAAAGAGAAATTAATTCAAACCAAAAATCTAAATTATTTATAAATGGTGAAATTAAACCTCTTTCTTATGTAAAAGGAATTTTAAAAAATGTTATTGAATTTCAAGAAAATTTTGAGCAGCAAGAATTATTTGATAATAAATATTTTCTAAATTTCATTGACAATATAGGTAGCATTAATAAAGATGATTTAAATTTAAAATATAAAAATCTTAGAGAATTAAAAAACATTTACCATGCTCATTTAGAAAATGAAAAAAATATAATTGAGAAAATTGAAATATTAAAAAACAAAAATAAAAAAATTAAACTTCTAAATCCAACTAAATATGAATACGACGAACTTCTTAATAAAAGAAATTTAAATAAAAACATAAAAAAATTTACTGAATTATCAAGCGAAATTAAAAATTCAATAGCAAATTACAATTCAAATAATTTTTTAAATACAATAGAAAAAAATCTACATAAATTAGAGGAAATCAACCAAGAATATACAGATATCTCTAAAAAATTTGCTTCTTTAATTCTAGATATTGATGAACTTATCAATGAATTAGAAAATAAATTTGACTCTATAGACTATGAAGAGGTCGATTTTGATGAGATTGATACTAAGATTTATCAATATCAACAACTTTCAAAGTTTTTTGAAGTAGAACCTGAAAATTTGTATTCAATAAAAGATGAAATTTTTAATGAAATAAATACTCTTGAAAACTTTGATAAAGAAAAGAAAAAATTGTTTAATAAATATATGGATGCTCTTAATGATTTTAAAGAAGAAGCATCAAAGATATCAAATTTAAGAAGAAAAAGTTCAAAAAAAATATCAGAAAATATTAATAAACAACTTCCAATTGTAAATATTGAGCAAGGTGAGATTATATTTAAGTTTTCTGAAAAAGATGAAATAGATTACAATGCACAAGGTTATGATGATTTAGATGTGTTATTTAGGACAAATAAAAATTCTGAATTTAATTCAATAAAAAAAGTAGCTTCAGGAGGTGAATTGTCTCGATTACTTCTGATAATCAAATCATTAACAGCTAATAATGATGCAGATCTCACACTTATTTTTGATGAGGTAGACAGTGGTTTAAGTGGTAAAATTGCTTCTAATGTCTCTGATAAGATTAATGATATATCGAAAAAAAATCAGGTTATAGCTATAACGCATTCACCTCAAGTTGCCTCAAAGGCTCACAAACACTGGAAAATTGAAAAGATCATTAAAAATGATGAGATGACAAGTCAAATAATTGAATTAAATGATGAGTCAAGAGTTAATGAGATAGCAAGTTTAATAAGTGGTAATAAAATCACTGAAACTGCAAAAAAAGTAGCTTCAGATTTACTTAAAAATTAGAATGGAAACAAAAAAATATTTTATCAAACTAAGAGATAAATTAAAAAAATTTAGTAAAGAATACTATAACTCAACTCCATCGATTGCTGACTCAGAGTATGATAGTCTTAAAAAAGAATTTGATTATTTATTGTCAAAAAATCCAGAATTTAAACAATTTGATAATTTAGGTATAGGCACATCACCTTCATCTAAATTTCAAAAATTTAGACATTATGAACAGATGTTATCTCTTTCAAATAGTTTTAGTATAGATGACTCAAAAGAATTTTTTGATAAAGCAAGTAACTTTTTAAAAAAACAAACTTCAAATTATATATTTAATGTAGATTGTAAAATTGATGGTGTGTCTTTATCTATTATATATAAAAACAATAAATTATTTAAGGCAGTTACCAGAGGAGATGGAGAAGTTGGAGAAGATATAACAGAAAATGTTTTGAGTATAAAAGGGATACCTAAAATTTTAAAATACTGTAAATCTGATCTAATAGAAATTAGAGGTGAAGTATTTTTTTTTAGACATGATTTTGAAATATTAAATAAAAAATTTGAAAAAAAAAATCAATTTTCAAATCCTAGAAATGCTGCTTCAGGATCTCTTCGTCAAATTAATAGTCAAATCACTAGAGGGCGACCTTTAAGGTTTATACCACATGGATACGGAAAGTTTTCATACAAAGAAGAATTTTTGAATTTTGAAGAATTTTTAAGTTTTTGCAAAAAAAATAATTTTGATCAAACTGGATATGCCAGGAAATTTACAAGTTTAAAAAATATTTATGATTACATCTCAGATATCGAGAAACAAAGATCTTCAATCAATTTTGATATTGACGGAATGGTTATAAAGATAAGTGATTTAAATTTACAGAGAATGCTTGGAAGCACTAATAAATTTCCAAGATGGGCAATAGCTTCAAAATTTAGTTCAGAAGAAGCATTGACACAAGTTGAAAAAATAGAACTACAGGTTGGTAGAACTGGGGCTATAACACCTGTTGCTAGACTAATACCAATAAATATTGGGGGTGTTATTGTATCAAATGCAACACTCCATAATTTTGATGAAATAATCAGAAAAGATATAAGAGTTAATGATTTTGTTTGGGTAAAAAGAGCTGGGGACGTAATTCCCTATGTTTCAAAAGTAGATATTGAGAGAAGAAAAAAATTTAGTAAAAAATTCATTGTACCGAAAAAATGTTTATGTGGATCTAAAATTATAAAAATTGAAGGTGAAACAGTACAGAGGTGCAGTGCGAGCAAAAATAAATGTAAATATCAAAACTTAGAGACCTTCAAACACTTTGTTTCAAAGAAAGCTATGAATATAGATGGTCTTGGTGAAAAATTGATTGAAAAATTTATTAAACTTAACTTAATATCAAATAAATTAGATATTTATAAATTAGAAAATCATAAAGATAAGATTATAAAACTTGAAGGATTTGGAGAAAAGTCCTTTCAAAATCTTATTGAGTCAATAAATGTATCTAAAGTTACATCTCTATCAAGGTACTTATTTTCATTAGGCCTTAGGTACTTAGGTGAAAATAATTCTGAACTAATATCTTCATATTTTAAAAATAAAACTAGATTTAAATATTCTATTCAATCAAAAAAACTTAGAGAAGAACTTGAAAATATTGATGGCTTAGGAGAGAAAGCTATTAGTTCTTTTATTAATTACTTTTCTGATCAAAGTAACCTTGATGAGTCATTTAAAATCCTTGACATAATTGAAATTAAGGAAACTCAGGATGATAAAATAAGTCTTAATAAAAGCATATTATTTACTGGAACACTCCAAAAAATGTCAAGAGATAGGGCAAAAGAATTAGCAAAAAAAAAAGGATATAAAATTGCCTCGAATGTTTCAAAAAATTTAGACATACTTGTATCTGGAGATAAATCTGGTTCCAAATTAAAAAAAGCTAAAGATTTAAAAATTAATATTTTAAACGAGAAAGAATTTTTAAATCTTATAAATTAAATTTTTTGAAAAATATTTCTGATATTCATTACTTAATCTTGATTGTAAATATTTATATATTTTTTGATGATATCTTTTAATAAATTTTCTCTCAAAATTTGTTATTAACCTATAATCAATTAAATCTAAATCATAAGGTACTAGTGTGATATTTTTTAACTTCATACCTATATGTGAATTTTTTGTTACATATAAATTTTCTAATCTTAATCCGAATTGACCCTCTACATAATGCCCTGGTTCAATAGAAAATAGATTATTATTTGTTAAGATGTCCTGAGATCTTGATGAAATGATAGGGTATTTTTCATGTACATCGCCAAAATTACCAACTCCATGACCAGTTCCATGACTATAATATATTTTAAACTTAGATAAATAATTTCTAATATATAAATCAATTGTTGATGATCTTGTGTTACTTGGAAAGATTTTATTTTCTATTTTAATTAAAGACTTAAGTAAATAGGTATAACTATATTTTATTTTAGGTAAATTTTTCTTTCCAACTTTAATAACCCTAGTTATGTCAGTAGTACCCTCTAAATATTGAGCACCTGAGTCAATTAATAATATATTTCTATTTTTATAGGATAAAGAATTTTTGGGAGATGGTTTATAGTGAATTATAGCTGCATTGGAGTCAAATGCACTAATGTAATCGAATGAATTCCTAAAAAAATTAATACCCTCTTTTCTTTTATTATATAAATATTCTGAAACCTCGTATTCATTTTTAGGGTTTATATTTTTTTGTTTTAAATCAATGATAAATTTAAGAACAGCTAAACCATCTTCAATATGGCAATTTTCTATATTTTTTATCTCCTTAGATGTTTTAACACCCAAATATTTAGAAATATTTATATTAGTTTCAGATAAGTTTAAAAATTTTGATAAGCGGATATATAAATTTAAATTTAAAAATTCATAAGAGGTTTCAATATTTTTAATTTTTGATAATTTAAGAAATTGAATAAATTTTTCTTCTTTATAGATATTAAAACTACTACTTATTTTGCTAATTTTATTTAAATTTAGGTTATTAGATATTAAAATAGGTTTAAAATTTTTTTTTGGAATAAATAACCCTGCAAATGGCTTAGTAGAATTCCATAATTCAAACGATCTAAGGTTTAACAGATATGCTACATGTGAATTGTTCCAAATTAATATACCTTCAGTTTTCAAATTATTTTTTATTTTATTTAAATTTTCACTAAATTGTCTTGGAATTAAATGCTTTGGCATACTTAAGGGATAAGAAATATTAAAATTTGGATAATATTTTTTTTTAAAATAATTCTTAAATTGAGGGTAAATAATAATTTTATTTTTTTCTAATTTTGAATTTAACTCTATAAATTCTTTTACTGAAATTAATTTGGAGTCTAATATACCAGATAGTCTCTTGTCTTGCATAATTAGGTAATCAACAATAGTAACCTCGCTTAAATTATAAATTTCACATTTATTCTCAAAAAATTTTTTTGCTGCCAATGTGTAACGTGAGTCAGTAAAAAAAACAATTTTATCGGTAAAAATAAGTGCGTATCCTCTTGTACAATCAAATCTAAATAATTCATAAATATTTTTTAAATCTAAATTTGGACTCTCATTTAGATGTAAATCATTATTAGTGATGAGATAAAAATCTATTTTTTTCTCTATTAAAAATTTTTTAATATGATGAGGTCTCATTTACTATTTTTTTTTAAAAAATCTAACATTCTTTTTTTTCCAGGACTTAATTGTGTATTATCAGATGTAATCCTTTTATTTAAGTTAGATGAGGAATATTCCTCTATTATGTTTGTTGTGTTTTTCTCAACTTTTGAAATTTCGTTCAAAAATCTTGATGGCAATGAATAATTATTCATACCATAGGTATATCTAGAAGTTGCGTAACTTAAATTTAAATCAAACTTTGCTCTAGTAATTCCAACATAAGCTAGTCGCCTTTCTTCCTCTAATGATTTTGATGAATTTTGCTCTAATGCTCTAGAACTAGGAAAGATACCCTCTTCCCAACCTGGTAAGTAAACATGATCAAATTCTAGTCCTTTAGCAGCATGTAATGTCATTAGTTTAACAGAATTAGTTTCTATTTTTTTTTGATTTTCATTAACTAGACCTACATGTTCTAAAAAATCATCTAAATTCTCAAACTCAGAGAGAGCATTTACAAATTCTTTTAAATTATCAATCCTTGACTCATTTTCTAATTGTTTCAATTTATTTTTTTCATTTTCTAACATTTTTAAATATCCTGACTCCTCAATAATAAAAATGCCTATATCTTCTAAAGTTGTTTTGTTTATGAGATCAGATGTTTTTTTTATTATATCAATGAATGATTTGGTTTTTAATATTAGAGATCCTGGTAATTTATTTTCATAAGCTAAAGTCTCTAAAGACTCAAAAAATGAAACTTTTTTTTCTCTAGCGTTATCAATAATTAATTTTAATGTTTGATCGCCTATTCCTCTTTTAGGTAAATTGATAATTCTTTCAAATGATAGATCATCTTGAAAACTATTCGCGAGTTTTAAGTATGCAAGAATATCTTTGATTTCTTTCCTTTCAAAAAATCTAGGTCCTCCAATGATTTCGTAAGGCAATGCATATTTTATAAGCTTATCCTCAATACTTCTCATTTGGGCAGTAAGTCTTACTAAAATTCCTATACTTTTATTTTCATCAAACTTCTTTGATATATTATCAGATATCCATAATGATTCCTCTTCCTGAGAGTAAAATGAATTTAAATTAATTTTTTGGTCAGGTATTTTTTTGTTAAAACTTATTAAATCTTTACCTAATCTATTCTTATTATTACTAATAATACAAGTTGCTGCCTCCAAAATTGAACTATTTGAACGATAATTTTTTGTTAAGCGCACTACAGGTGAATTAAATTCTTTTGGAAAATTAATTATATTATCAATATTTGCACCTCGCCAAGCGTAAATAGATTGGTCGTCATCTCCAACACAAAATAAGTTTTTATCACGATTCAATAATAATTTTATTAGATCATACTGAATTAGATTTGTATCTTGAAACTCATCAATAAGAATATGTTCAATGAAATTTTGATAAGATCTCTGTATGTCTTGATTATTAGATAAAATGTAATAACTATGTAAAAGGATATCTCCAAAATCTACTGCATTTATTTCAATTAATCTTTGTTGATAATAAGAATAAATATCATCTAGTCTTTCTATAGATGAGAATTTAGCTATCTTTTTATTTTCATTAAAAAGGATTTTATTATCCTTTAAATTTTGAATTTCATTATGGTAAATACTTTCACTTATATCTTTATCAATCTTGCAATAATCTAAAACTTGTTTTAATAGTTTTTTTTGGTCCTCTACATCAAGAATTGAAAAGTTTGATTTTAAATTTACTAGTCCTGAATGCTTTCTCAAAAATTTTGCAAAAATTGAATGAAAAGTGCCCACCCAAGGAGTATCAATATTTCTTTTGATCTCAATATTAACTCTTGTCTTAATTTCATTGGCGGCCTTATTTGTAAATGTCACTGCAATTATTTTGTTAAAATCAACATTTAAATTTTTTACAATGTAAACAAATCTAGAAGTTAAGACTCGAGTTTTCCCCGTTCCTGCTCCTGAAAGCACCAAAAGTGGTCCATTTTTATGCTCAACAGCAATTTTTTGTTCTTTATTTAATGTATTTAGATCCATAAATTGAATGTAATATCTATATAATGAATCAAGATTTTACGTAATGAAAAAACATTTGAAAGCAATTCTTTTAATAATTTCTATTAGCTTTTTGCAAATAAATTCATCTTATTCTAATGAAGATGTAAATGTATCAAGTATTTCATACGATGAAATATACGACCCTATTGAACCAATAAACAGAGCAGTTTTAAATTTTAATTTTTTTATTGATGATATTGCTATAAGGCCAATAGTAAAAACATACAAATTTATAGCACCAGAACCAGTTGAAAAAGGAGTTTCTAATTTTTTTAGTAATTTAAAAGAGCCAATTAGAACAATATCTTTTATTTTTCAGGGGGAGTTCTATAAATCTTTCAATTCAATTGGAAGATTTACCATTAATACATTTACTAGTTTAGGGACTTTTGATTTGGCATCAAGGGTTGGAATGGAAAAAAATGAAACTGACTTTGGAATCACTCTAGCTAAAGGAGGTGTATCAAGTGGTCCTTACATAGTGCTACCAATTATAGGCCCAAGCAATTTAAGAGATTTGAGTGGAGATGTAGTTGAATATTTCGTAGATCCAATATCAAATAACGTGCCCAATAGAGAATATATAACAATAGGTGACGGATTAAATGAGAGAGCCGAAATTGATGAACAACTGGATAGAGTTAGAGAAGCATCCTCAGATAGGTATGAAATGATAAAATCAATATATTATCAGAATAGAAATGCTCAACTTGAGGAAGAGTATATACAAAACCTTCCAGTGCCAAAAATTTATATTGAATAGTCGATCAAAGTATATTTATTAATGAATATGAAAAATTATCTACTAATATTTTTAATTATCTTTTCTTTTTCAACACTCCAAGCCTCAGAGGTTTCAGAATGGTTTGAAGAAGAGTCAAATCAATTTTTAGAGATAATGAATAATAATGAAGGAACTGAAAGTGAGAATTATGAGAGATATAAATATTTTATTAATAAAAATTTTGCCGTAAAGTCAATTGCTTATGGGCTAATTGGAGATAATATTATTGAAAAAAGTTCACAAAATAATTTGACTTTATACTTAGATGTTTTTACTGATTATCTAATTAAAACAATTTACAAACTAGCTAAATCAAATTCATCAAGCTCAATAGTTCTAAAAGATGTTGATATAAAAAATGATATTTACATAATTAAATCTGAAATTTCTGATAAAAATTCATCTGCAAATTTATATTGGAAAGTAATAAATACTGGCAAATCTTATAAAATAATTGATGTAATAGTTGAGAACACATCTTATTTTGTAACTAAAAAATCAGAATTTAATAAAATATTGAGAAAAAATAGAGGAAGTTTAGAAGCTTTAATTAAAGAAATACAAAAAATATAAAATTTATTTTTTCGGATGGTGGGCCCGGCAGGACTCGAACCTGCGACAACGGCGTTATGAGCACCGCGTTCTAACCAACTGAACTACAGGCCCGCGATTAGAAATCTTACTATTATAATCTTATGAAAAAAAAACAAGATATTTAATATTTTATTGGTTAAGAGTCCATAAAGGACTTAAGCTTTTTAGATCTAATAGGATGTTTTAATTTTCTTAGGGCTTTAGCCTCTATTTGTCTAATTCTTTCTCTTGTAACACTAAATTGCTGGCCAACTTCCTCTAACGTATGGTCAGAAGACATTCCAATACCAAATCTCATCCTCAGTACCCTTTCTTCTCTTGGTGTCAATGTTGAAAGTATTTTGGTTGTAGTTTCTCTTAAATTTAATTGCATTACTGCATCCTCCGGAATAACTGCATTCTTATCTTCAATAAAATCTCCGAGAAAGCTATCATCATCATCGCCTATAGGGGTTTCTAAACTAACTGGCTCTTTAGCAATTTTTAAAACTTTTCTCACCTTTTCAATTGGCATTTTTAATCGAACAGATAGTTCTTCTGGTGTAGGTTCTCTACCTAATTCTAGGATTAGCTGCCTACTTGATCTAACAATTTTGTTTATTGTTTCAATCATATGAACTGGTATTCGAATTGTTCTCGCTTGGTCCGCAATGGATCTAGTTATAGCCTGCCTGATCCACCAAGTTGCGTAGGTAGAAAATTTATAACCTCTTCTATACTCAAATTTATCTACGGCTTTCATTAAGCCAATATTACCCTCTTGGATAAGATCTAGAAACTGAAGGCCTCTATTTGTATATTTTTTTGCGATAGATATGACTAGACGTAAATTGGCTTCGATCATTTCTTTTTTTGCTTGATTGGCGGTTCTTTGACCGGATTGTATTTCTCTTACTTTTTCCTTAAATTCAATAATATTTTGATTTGCAATTTTGGACAGACTTAAGATCTCTTTATAAATTTGTTTAAGTTTTTCAATTTTCATCTTAAAAAGAGATTTGAAAGACTCGTCTTTTGAAATCATATGTTTTTGATAAAGAGTATAAGTATCTTTTAGGCTGTGGTATTTTAAGAAAATTTCTCTACTAATTTTGCATTGAGTGGCCAAAGTTAGAAGAGAAACCTCTTTTGACTGAATTTCTTTATTTATTGAGTAAAGATGAGAAATGATTTCTTCGAGTTTATAAGGTTTAATTTTAATCTCGTTAAAATAATTTAGTATCTCGTCTTGATATTTTTTTAGTTCCTTTAAGGATTTAGCGTCAGATATTTTAGTAATATTTTTATTCTTTTTAATTTTAGTAATATTTTCAGATAAAACCAAAACTCTATCTAATTTTTTTAGAATTTCAGGTTTATAAAACTCTTCTATTATAGAAATAGAAAAACTTTCATTTTCAATTTCCTCTTCATTTGAAGTTTCTTGAAGTTTTTCTTTATCTATTTCTATTCCTTGTTCTTTCATAATTAGCTGTTTTTCTTTTAAAAGAGCTTTCTTTTTATCATTAATTATTTTTTGAATTTCTTTTCTTTTTGTGGAATTAGAGTAAGGATCATTGTCTTCATTAAAATACTCGTCAAAATCAACTATTTCTCTTAGATTAATTTCATTATTTTTAACTTGTTCAATCCATTTTTTTAAAATATCTATTGAAGCTGGGCACTCAAGAATTGAGTTCATCATTCTATCCAATCCAGACTCTATTCTTTTAGCAATTGCTATTTCACCCTCTCTAGAAAGTAGCTCAACATTACCCATTTCTTTGAGATACATCCTGACGGGATCATCACTTTTAACACCAGTTGATTTTTCTTCCTCTTCTGTTTCCTCATTGGAAGAGGTAGAGTCGGACTCTGAAGTTGAAGTATAAGCTTTGAATAATTTAAAAAGATCCTCATCGAGGTTTTCGATATAGTTTAAAAAATCGTTGACAGTTATTATAGATTCTTCAATTTTAGAATAAGACTTAATATATGTTTTTGCTTTTGAGACTAATTCTTTATCAAATTCTTTTGTGATTAATGAAATGAGCTGACTCTCATTTTCTTTAAAAATTAGTTCAAGTGGGTTTGTTTTAGCGGAAGATTTTTTACTAATTTTAGATGGTTCAGTTTTTTTTGTTAAAACAGATTTTTTTTTGATAATTTTCTTTTTAGTCTTTTTTGTAATAGCTTTTTTTTTTGGCATTTTAACTGTTTATAAAACTAATCGTTTTTTCAATCTCATTATAAGGGTCTTTATTAAATTTAGGTGATGCAAATCTACACAGCCTTCGAACTTCATTAGAAAATAGTAAATTTTTTGTAAAATTCAATCCCTTAGAGTCTAATTCTTGATAAATTTCAATAGTTGTTGATTTGAAAAGAGTTTTTTTAATTATCAAATCACGAATTTCTCTAAATTTACCCTCAAATTTAGCTGTTGCTATTAAATCAAATACCCTCTCCCTATCCGAAAGGTTTTCAATATAAAATATAATTAGAGCCGCTGAAAATTTGGACTTCAAATCAAATTTGAGTTCTAATTTTTGATAATTTGGCTTTGACTTATTTTTTAATGTTGTCTGATTTAAACTTATTTTATTAAAGTGATTAGTTAATATTTTTTTTAAATCGATGTTAGATACGTTATTAAGTAAACTTTTTAAAACTTTTGATCCTTTAAACTGGCTATCAACATCATTACTTTTGCGAAACTTTTCTAAATATTTTTCTATTAACTCCTCGATTGATAATGGTTGATCAATAAGTTTATGTAATTTATCTGACATATTTGACTCTATTAATTGATCTGGATCAAAATTTTTAGGCAGAAGTACAAATTTTATTCCAAGCTCAAAATTTTTATCGGCAAGTAAATTATTCATTAATCTTATAGTGGCATTTCTTCCAGCTATATCTCCATCAAAACAAACAATTATCTCAAATCCTTTCTTTGTGATTTCAATTAATTTTTCATGATTTATTGATGTGCCAAGAGGAGCCAAACAGTTTATAAAACCACTTTGTTCTAGTTTAATAACATCAAAATAGCCTTCAACTATTAATATTTTTTTACTATTTTGTTTATAAAGTATTTTTTCATTGAATAAGATTTGTTTTTTTTTAAAAATTTTTGTTTCAGCTGTATTAATATATTTTGGTAAGCTATTATCAATTACTCTTCCCCCAAATCCCAGGGTTTTATTTTGCATATTAACTATTGGAACCATGATTCTATTAGAAAAAAATAATTTAGTGTTGTTAGTTCTACTAAAAACCCCTGCTGCTACTAAGTTATTGACTTCAAAATTATTCAAGAGTTTTTTTTGAAGCTCAAATGAATTTACTGATGATCCTAATTCAAACTTATGAATAGTTTCTATATTAAACTTTCTTTTTTTAAGTAAATAATCTAAGTGTTTTTTTGAATTTAATAAATTCTTATAAAATAATTCTTTTGTCAAAGAATTAATTTCATAGATAATATTGTTTAATTTTGATGATTTATAACTTATTTCAATACCAGCCTTATCTGCTAGTTCATACAGAGCATCCTTAAAGCTATATCCTTTAACTTTTATTAAAAAATCAATTACATTTCCATGTTCTCCGGTGCTAAAACAATGGAATATTTTTTTTTCTTCATTTACTGAAAAAGAGGGAGTTTTTTCTTTTTTAAAAGGACTTAAGCCAAAATAATTACTGCCTTTTTTCTTTAAAGGTACAGTAGAATTTATAATCTCAACAATAGAGGTTCTGTTTATAACTTCCTTAATATTATCATCTGTCATTCTTTGAAAATATTTTTAATAATTTTTGAAGCTAAATTCATATCAATTTTATTATTATAGTTTTGTTTAAGAAAACCCATTATTTTTCCAAAGTCTTTATTTTCTAAGTTATTTTCTTTTATGTGATTCAATATAATATCAATTGTATTTTTCTCATCCATCATTGTCGGAAGAAAGTCATTAAGGTAGTTGATATCAAATTCCAAGTCCTCTATTCTAATTTTATCCTTAGCTTTTGTTGCGAAATCTAAAGACTCTTTTTTTTGTTTTAGTTGGGTCTTAACAATTTTGATTATATTTTCATCAGATAATTTAAGCACATCTCTGTCTAGATTCTCTTTAATTAGAAAATTTTTTAACTCAGAATAGACATACCTTGCTATTGAAAGTTTTTTCTTATCTCCGCCTTTTAAAGCATTTTTGACGTCATCAGAAATTTTTTTTGCCAAACTCATTTGAAATTCCTCTCATATAATATACTAATACACATGATTTAATATGACCGTATTAGATAATAAAAATAAACTTAATTATCAAAACGGTTATTTAATTTATAACAAAAAATATATTTTCAAAGGTAAGTTTCTATCAAAAGATCAATTTAAGATAGCAGAAATTTGCTTCAATACTAGTATGACGGGGTATCAGGAAATATTAACTGATCCCTCATATAAATCTCAGTTTATAAATTTTACCTTTCCATTGATTGGTATTGTTGGATGTAATAATGAAGATTACGAGTCATGGAAAATACATGCATCTGGTTTAATATGTAATGAATTATTTGAATTAAGTTCAAATTGGAGAGCACAAACAAATTTTACAAATTGGATCATAGGTCAAAATTCTTGTGCTTTTTTTGATTTAGATACAAGGGCCGTAACTAAAATTGTAAGAAATTTTGGACCAAAAAATATAATGCTATGTTCTGAGGAATATTTTGAAAACAAAGGAATAGAGTACATTTGTAGACAAATAGATCAAAGTCTTTCTCTGGAAGAGAATGATGTAATCAAAGATTTTACATCTGAACTGAATATAGAAAAACAAGAAATAGGTAAAAAAAAGTACTCAATAGCTTTTTTAAATTTTGGAGCAAAAGACAATATTAAGAAAAACTTATACTCTAGAAATTGTAAGATTGATGAATTTGATATGAATTTTAAAGCTGAAGATATTATTAATAAGAATTTTGATGGTTTTTTTTTAAGTAATGGCCCGGGTGATCCCAAAAAAGTATATGAAAATATAAAGCCTGAATTAAATAAATTACTAAATAAAAAAATACCCACTTTTGGTATTTGCCTCGGTCATCAAATATTGAGCTTAGCATTTAATGCCTCAACTGCTCGAATGGAAAAAGGCCATCGAGGTGGTAATCACCCAGTAAAAAACTTGGAAACAAACAAAGTTGAAATTACATCTCAAAATCACGGTTTTGTAGTTTTAGATGAAAATTTTCCATCTAATCTTCAAATAACACATAAATCATTGTTTGATAAAACTATTGATGGCATGAGAGCAAATGATCAACCTTTGTTTTCTGTTCAATATCATCCGGAGTCTAGCCCTGGACCACATGACAGCAGATATCTTTTCGATGAATTTATAAATTTAATGGAAAAGAATGCCGGCTAGAAAAGATATATCTAAAATATTGGTTATTGGCTCTGGTCCTATCATTATAGGTCAAGCATGTGAATTTGATTACTCTGGCAGTCAAGCATGTAAGGCACTTAAAAAAGAAGGTTATGAAGTTGTTTTAATTAACTCTAATCCAGCAACTATAATGACAGACCCGGAATTCGCAGATAAAACTTATATTGAGCCTATTGATAAAGAAATTGTAAAAAAAATAATTGATAAAGAGAAACCCGATGCAATTTTACCAACAATGGGAGGGCAAACAGCTCTAAATATTATCAGAGAGTTAAACAAAGAGAATTATTTTAAAAATTGTTCAATCAAAATTTTAGGTGCTAGTCCAAGATCTATCGATGTAGCTGAAGATAGAAAATTATTTGCCGAAGCGATGTCTGAAATTGGACTCGAGACACCATTTAGTATAATCGTTGATGACAAGTCTGATCTAAATAAAATAGTAAATAAAGTAAGTTTTCCATTAATTTTAAGACCTTTTTATACTCTTGGAGGAACTGGTGGCGGTATTGTATACGACAAAGATGAGTTTATATCAAAGGTCAAAAATGCTATCGATTTAAGTCCTGTATCAAAAACTCTTGTAGAAGAGTCCTTAATTGGATGGAAAGAATTTGAATTTGAGGTAGTTAGAGATAATTTAGATAACTCAATAATAGTTTGCTCAATAGAAAATTTAGATCCAATGGGAGTGCATACTGGTGATAGTATTACAATAGCTCCAGCACTTACATTGACTGATAAAGAATATCAAAAACTAAGAAATCAAAGTATTGCTATTCTAAGAAAAATTGGTGTAGAGACTGGTGGTTCAAATGTCCAATTTGCAGTAAATCCAGAAAATGGAAGGATATTGATTATTGAAATGAATCCTCGAGTAAGTAGGTCATCTGCATTAGCCTCTAAAGCTACAGGTTTCCCTATCGCTAAAATAGCAGCATTGTTAGCAGTTGGTTACACATTAGATGAATTAGAAAATGATATTACTAAGGTAACTCCAGCAAGTTTTGAACCAGTTATAGACTATATCGTGACCAAAATACCAAAATTTAATTTTGAAAAATTCCAAGGAACCCCAAGTGAGTTAAACACTGCCATGAAATCTGTTGGTGAAATTATGTCTATAGGTAGAACTTTTAAAGAGTCTCTTTTAAAAGCTTTCTACTCAATAGAGTCAGATAACTTTGGTTTGGATATAAGTCATGAATTATTAAATATTAAAGATGAAAATTTAAAAAATTTACTCACAAAGCAAAGGCCTGATAGATTATTAATAGTTGCAGAAGCTATAAGACGTAAGATACCTTTAACTGAAATAAACGAATTAACATATATTGATATGTTTTTTTTGAGAGAAATAAATGAGATTATAAAAATTGAGCAACGATTAGTAAAGGCAGGCAATAGTTTAGAAAAAAATTTATTTATTTTTGCAAAAAAAATTGGATTTTCTAATCATCATATAAGCAATTTAACAAAAATTAGTATAAATGAAATTTATGATCTTCAGGAAAAAAATAACTTAAAAACGGTATTTAAAAGAGTAGACACATGTGGAAATGAATTTGACTCTTCTACTGCTTATCTTTATTCAACATTTATCTCTGAAACAAATGAGTTTAGTTGTGAGTCTAGACCAACTGAAAAGAACAAGGTAATTATTCTAGGCTCTGGTCCTAATAGAATTGGTCAAGGTATAGAATTTGATTATTGTTGTGTGCAAGCTGTAAAATCTTTTCAGAAACTTGGTTATGAAACAATAATGATTAACTGTAATCCTGAGACAGTTTCAACTGATTATGATACATCAGATAAGCTATATTTTGAGCCCTTGGACTTTGAATATGTTAAAAATATAATTGATAAAGAAAACGAGAAAGGTGTTGTTGAAGGTGTTATTGTCCAATTTGGTGGGCAGACACCTTTGAGAATAGCTAAAAAACTCAAAGAATATGGATATAAGATATTAGGCACATCTTTCGAAGCGATAGACATATCTGAAGACAGAGAGAGATTTCAAAAATTAATTCAAAAGGTAGGTTTAAAACAACCAAAGAGTGATATCTCTTTAGGAACAAAAGAACTTGTCACTAAATCCTCTAAGCTTAAGTTTCCTATTTTGTTAAGGCCCTCATATGTCCTTGGGGGAAGAATGATGGAAAAAATGTCTAATTTAGATGATGTGCAAGATTATATTGATCAAAACTATTGGGCACTAGAAAATAATGTGATTCTAATTGATGAGTTTCTTCAGAATGCAAAAGAGGTAGATGTTGATGTATTAAGAGATAATCAGGGTAATACAATGATAGCTGGAATTATGGAACATATTGAAGAGGCTGGTATTCACTCGGGAGATAGTGCTTGCAGTATTCCCACCTTTTCTCTTAGCAGTGGGATTATTTCAGATATAAAAAAATTTAGTATTTCTCTTGTGAATGAATTAAATACACTTGGTTTGATGAATATTCAATATGCTATTAAAGACGAAGAAATATTTATACTTGAAGCAAACCCAAGAGCTAGTAGGACTATTCCTTTTCTGGCCAAAGCAATAGGAATACCATTTATTAAAATTGCAGCTGAATTAATTGTTGGTAAAACTTTAACTAAAGAGTATCAAAATTTTGATAACAATGCTTTACCTTACTATGCTATCAAAGAAGCTGTTTTTCCATTTAATAAATTCCCAAACACTGATGTTATACTTGGTCCAGAAATGAAAAGCACAGGTGAGGTTATGGGTATAGATGAGGATTTTTATTTAGCTTATTTCAAAAGTCAAATTGGTGCGGGACAGAAGCTAAATGATTTAAAAAATATATTCATTTCAGTTAAAAATGAAGATAAGCAAAGTATATCTGAAATAGCTAAATCTTTCATAGAAAATGGTTATAATTTATATACAACAAAAGGAACTCACGACTTTTTATTGAGAGAGGGAATTTCTTCAAATTTAGTTAACAAGGTGGCTGAAGGATCACCACATGTTGTAGAATATATAAAACAGAATAAGATTGACTTAGTTATAAATACAACAGAAAAAAAACAGGCAATAATTGATAGTTTTACTATAAGGAGAACGTCTGTTGATCTTAATATTCCATATTACACCAATCTAAGAAGTGCAGAAATATTAATTAAATCACTGATTACATTGAAAAATAAGCCTATATCGGTAAAACCTATACAAAATCATCATTCTTTTTTAGTATAAAAATTCATTTGTAATAACACATAAAATTCAATATTTTCTACAACTTAATAAAAATAGTAATAAAATGGAAAAAATACCAATGACAGAAGAGGGGCAAAAAAAACTCCTCGATGAACTTAAACATCTTAAAACAGTTGAAAGGCCAATTATTATTAAGGCCATAGCTGATGCTAGAAGTAATGGTGATCTTTCTGAGAACGCTGAATATCATGCAGCTAGAGAAAAACAAAGCTTCATTGAAGGTAGAGTAGCTGAGATAGAGAGTATTATAGCTCAAGCAGAACTAATAGATGTATCAAAACTATCAGGAACGGTTGTAAAATTTGGAGCTACTGTTTCAATTATAAACTTAGATAATGATAAAGAGTCTAAGTATCAGTTAGTTGGAGAGGTAGAAGCTGACATTGAGCAAAAAAAAATATCTGTAACTAGCCCTATTGCAAGAGCTTTAATTGGAAAGAAAAAGGGTGATTATATAGAAGTATCAACACCAAAAGGTATAACTTCATACGAAATTAAGTCAGTAAGATTTAAATAATAAAATTTGAATACCTACAAAGTAATTACCATCAGTGAAGGTGCTGCTGGTATGAGAAGTCAGATAGAGGGATTAGCTAGTTTAATAACTGACTCTTATGAAAATTTTGATTTAAAACTTAAATCTATTTTCAAAAATTTACCTATTGAGTTGATACCTACCAGCAGTTTTGCATATAGTAATTTATCTTTATTAAAGATTGAAAAAAATACAATTCTTATCAGCTGTGGTAAAAAAAGTGTCAAAGCGTCTGTTTATTTAAAAAGAAAATTTAAGGATTTAATTTTTAATATACACATACAAGACCCGAAAATAAATTATAAACTTTTTGATCTTATTGTTTGCCCAGAGCATGATAATTTAAATTTTGATAATTGTATTTCAACTTTATTAGCCATACATAATATTAAATTCAAAAAAAATATTAGAAATAAAAATACAATAAATTTTATTATTGGAGGACCAAACAAATATTTTAAATTTCAACAGCAAACACAAGCAAAAATTTTAAATGAAATAAAATTTTTAAGTAACGATTTCAAAGTCAATGTTATACCATCACGAAGAACACCAAGAGGGCTCATAGAAGAATTATTAAAAATTGATAATGAAAATGTTATTACCTTTAATGATTTATTTAATCCAAGGAAGTATGGTGAGCTTCTATCTGAGGGTAATTTACAAGTTGTAACTTGGGACTCAATATCCATGATATCTGAAGCAATATCCTCTGAAGCAGGTACTTTTTTATTTAAGTTTGAAGAAAAATTTTGCCCAGAAAGATATCTTAAGTTTTTTGATAAAATTACAAAGCTTAATTTAGCACAGTTTTATAATCAAAATTTAAAACCTTTTGAAATCCATATTGATGATTATAACAAAAGTCTTAAAACTAAGATCTTGAATAAGATACAATCTAATTTAAGGTTCAGATCTAGCAATGCTTAAGGAATCAATATTAAATCGTTGTACAACATACTCAGACCCCTTCCCTCATTGGGAGCTAGACTCCCCTTTTACAGAAGGGCTCATAAAAGAGCTTAATGATGTAGATATATCTGATGCACCTCGGTCTTTTGACGGAACAAGAGCCGCTGATGCAGGTGGTGATGGGATAGATGGCAAACTTAGAGTATTTTTAGAAAGCGATAATTCAAAAAACTTATTAAATGGTATGAGTTTAATTGATGATTTGAGGGATAAGGATGTTATTGAGTCAATACAAGAGAAAATCAAAAAAAATTTATCAAATAGTTTTATTAGAATTGAGTACATTTCAGATCGTAAAGGTTTTTGGCTAAAACCACATTTGGATATCAAAGAGAAACTTATGACAATGATGTTATTTATTAACAAATACGATGAATCAGAAAAACTTGGAACAGATTTTTATGATACTGATATGAATCTTGTTAAAACAGTACCATACAAACATAATACAGGTTATTTTTTTGCATCAGGAAATAATACTTGGCACGGACTTGAAAAAAAAGAAATTAAGATTGAGAGAAGATGCATGCAGATAAATTATGTAACCTTCCCCACTAGCTGGCCAATAGATGGCTGATATTAATAATGTTATTATCATAGGTTCAGGACCTGCTGGATATACTGCTGCAATATATGCTGCTAGGGCTAATTTAAAGCCTATTTTAGTTAGTGGTTTTCAGCCTGGAGGTCAACTCACCATAACCACTGATGTAGAAAATTATCCGGGTTACGAAGATCCTATTCAAGGTCCCTGGTTAATGGAGCAAATGCAAAAGCAAGCCGCACATGTTGGTACTGAAATAATTAATTCACAAGTAACAGAAGTTTTTTTAGACGAAAAAATTAAAAAATTAAATTTAGACAATGGCACAACTCTAAATACCAAAACTGTGATAATTAGTACAGGAGCACAAGCAAGATGGCTTGGTTTAGAAAATGAGGCTAAATTTCAAGGTCATGGACTATCTGCTTGCGCAACTTGTGATGGTTTTTTCTTTAAGGATAAAGAGGTTGCTGTAATTGGTGGTGGAAATAGTGCAGCTGAGGAAGCATTATTTTTAACTAAGTTTGCTACAAAAGTTTATCTTGTTCACAGAAGAGATAAACTACGAGCTGAAAAAATATTACAAGATCGATTAAAACAAAATTCTAAAATAGATTTTATCTGGAATAGTGAAGTAACTAAATTTAATGGCAATGATGATTTAGAGTCAATAGACTTGTTGAATAAACAAGATAATAAAATTTCAAATCTCAAAATAGATGGTGTATTTATTGCGATAGGTCATGATCCAGCAACACAATTATTTAAAGGTCAATTAAAAATGGATGATGGTGGATACATTATTACAGATCCAGATAGTACAAAAACCTCGATTGAAGGAGTATTTGCTGCTGGGGATGTTAGAGATAAGATATATAGACAAGCTGTTACCGCTGCAGGTATGGGATGTATGGCAGCGTTGGAAGTTGAGAAGTATCTAGATTGATTTTAGCCTTGTCTGGCTTTCATTCTTGGGTTGGTTTTATTGATTACATATAGCCTACCCTTTCTTCTAACCAGTTGATTATTTTTATCTCTGGTTTTAGCTGTTTTAAGAGAACTTTTAATTTTCATAATTTAGTTTATTAGTTATAAATAATAAGGCAGAAATTTATGTTAATTCATGAAAAAATCAACAAAATTAAAGAAGATTTCTCATTTTTTGATAATTGGGAGGATAAATATCAATACCTTATAGATTTAGGAAAAAAACTCCCGGATCTTGAAGATAACTATAAAACTGAGGAATATCGTGTTCAAGGATGTACATCAAATCTATGGATGGTGCCAAAATTTATTGATGGAAAAATTAACCTTTCTGGTTCAAGTGACTCTGTAATTGTAAAAGGTTTATTTTATTTAGTTTATTTTGCTTATAATGAAGAAACTCCTGAAACTATAATCAATAATCCCTTATCTTTTTTTGAAGAAATTGGTCTTTCTAATCATCTAGGTCAATCAAGATCTAATGGCCTTAATTCGCTTAGAAAAAAAATAAAATCAATAGCGACAGAATTATCAAATAAATAAATTTTATTGACTGTAAACTATGTTAGTTTCATGCAATGAGTTTGATTAAATTACTATTTTCAATTTCATTTTTACTATTTTCTAGCAATTTATATTCTAAGGAGGATGTTATTAATTTACAACTTAAAGACGGAATCGTCAAAATAAAGACCTTTGAAGATAAGGCTCCAAAACATGTTAAGCAAATAACTGATCTAGTTGCCAAAGGCAGTTACGATGGGGTAGTTTTTCACAGAGTAATAGATGGTTTTATGGCCCAAACAGGAGATGTTCAGTTTGGGAATTCAAATTCAGATAATTATGACTTAAGAAGAGCTGGTACAGGTGGTTCCGGTAACAATATTGAAGCAGAATTTAATGACATGCCACATAAAAGAGGAACTTTAAGTATGGCACGTGCACAAGATCCAAATAGTGCTGATAGTCAATTTTTTATTTGTTTCGGAGATACTCCACACTTAGACGGACAATATACTGTTTGGGGCGAAGTAATCGAAGGAATGGAGTTTGTTGATGCAATCAAAAAAGGCGATCCTATAAAAAATGGTCTGGTAGATGATCCAGATAAGATTATCAAAATGTGGATTGAATAAATTTACTTTTGAGTAATTTTTAATTCAATTCTTCGATTTTCTTTTAGGTCATCTCTAGTATCTCCTGTGTTAATAGGTTGATATTCGCCATAACCATTTGCTGACAATTTGTTAGCAGGAATACCTTGTTGAATAAGAAATTTTACGACTTCTAGCGCTCTAGCGTGAGATAGTTCCCAATTTGATGGAAATTGAGAGGTAGAAATAGGAATTTTATCAGTGTGACCGTCTATTTGTAAAATCCAATTTAAATCAGAAGGTATTGACTCAGCAACTTCTATAATTGTTTTCGTAATAAGAGATAGTGCAATTCTACCTTCTTCTTGAATATTTGCACTTCCAGAGTCAAATAAGATCTCAGATTGAAAAATAAATCTATCCCCTTTAATTTGGATATCGTCTCTATCAGCTAAAGCTTCAGATAACTTGCCAAAAAATTCTGATTTATACTTTTGTAATTTGAATAATTCACTTGTGAGTACTCTATTTAATCTATCTCCTAATTCTCCAAGTTCTATCTCATTTTGAGCTATTTCTGCCTCTTTAGACTCTAGTAAATTATTCAAGAGATTAATTTCATTGCTAAGTATCTCAATATCCAGGGCTAAATTAGATATCAAATTTAGAGCCTCATTTAAATCACTTGATTGTATTGCTGACTCCTCCTCTAGAGTAGATAATTTGTTTTGTAATTCTTGATTTATATTCTCAGAGGAACTTAATGACTCTAAAAGATTTTCGATTCTATTTTGTGACTCGCCAATTTGTCCAACTAGCTCACTGTTTTCTCCACCAAGCTTTATTAAATCTGATTTTAATTTTTCTTGTTGTTTATTTAATTCAGAAAGATTTTGCTGAAGAGTTTCTCTGTCAGCTAAAGATAATGATAATTCATCAGTAATTTTAGCAATTATCGTATTTAGTTTATCTATATCAAGTGCTTGGTCTTGAATAATTGTATCTTGAGCTAAAATTTGAGATTGTTTAATAGATATCTCTTCATCAAGTTTTTCTATGAGATTTTGTCTATCAATTAATTCAATCTCTTTATCTGTGAGTGTTACATCTTGTTCCACAATAGTTTCGTCTTGAATAACAATTGTTTTTTCCAAACTTTGTATTTGTTCATTTTTTCCAACTACAAGATCTCCCAAATAAACTTGAGCAACTGTGAATAGTAAAACTATAAAAATTATAACCATCAACGTAGATGCCAATACATCTACAAATCCTGGCCAAATTATATTTCCATTATCTGAACTTTGAGTTTTAGAGAGATAGCTCACTTTTTGTCTAAGTCTTTGATAGACTTACTTACAGACTTTAGTTCTGTAATAACTTCTTTCCTTAAATCGTTATTAGAATTTTTCATACCATCAACCAAATCATCAAGCTTAGAAACAATATTTTGAGAGAAATTGGTGCTATCGGAATTCTGATTAAATTTATTTGTATTAGGGCTAGATCTATAAAAAAGTCGAATTTGATTTTCACAAAATTCATAATAATTCTGCTTAATGCCTCTAGTGATTATTTCATAAAGTCCTAAAATCAAAGAAGTTACCAAACCAAACAATGATGAGCTAAAGGCTATTGTCATACCGGATAAAGGTGATTTTAATCCATCTTTTAGATTGTTAAAAAATGCCCCAAAGTCTTGTTCTTCAATTGACAAACTATCAATAACATTTGAAACACTCCCTATAGTTAAAAGTAATCCATAAAAAGTTCCTATAAGCCCTAAAAAAATTGATAGGTTGATAAGATATTTTGATATGTCACTACCACTTTCAACAGTGGATAAAAGATCATCTAGTATCTCATCAAGTGTTTTAGTTATACTTTTGTTAGTGGTTGTTATACCAAGATTATTTGCAATAGATTTGGTAATTGGATAGTTGTTTAAAGACGAGTCGTTTAGTTTTAATTTTCCAAATGCAACAGAATTCATGAATCTAAACTCTGAGCTTAAAGCGAATATCTTAAAAGAGTACAAAAGGAAACCAATTATAAGTGTTAGAAGAATTATTCCATTTATGTAAGGATTGGCATCAAAATAATATCTAATTTCCTCATATCCAATTACAAGTATTATTACAATTAAGATTGAGAATAATAAATAAGCTAAAAAGTTTTTAGTCATTCAGCTAAAAATAAACGAATTTTGTAAATTAACAATTGGATAATTATTGAAAGTTTTAGAAATTTCTATTGTAAATCAAGTAATAATTATTTGTACCTGGATTTACTGAATTTAAGCCTGCATTAGAAATGTGATGAGATCCTATACCAAATCTAGATTCTTTAGATATGCTATAAAATAAATTTACTTCAGATTTAAATTGGAGTGCATTTCCTAAGTCTTTACCATCCCCATTACTGTAAATACCAGCTGACGAAGAAAGGTTCAAATAAATTGAGTCTGCTCCAATATTTGTTTCAAACCCGCCATAAAACATAGATGCGCTCTCAGCTGTAATGAAACCACCAATAACTGGGTTAATGGTTAAAATATTAATCAAATCTATTTCACTATTAGATATATGATAATTTAGACCAAATAAATTCGTTGTGTTGTCATCATCGTAATCGTAGGTGCCTCCAAATATAGAATAACTATTTGCACTAATTGTTATGTTTGATGAAAGGACAAAAATTATTAAGCTTAGCAAATATTTTTTCATTCAAGTTAATCATACATCATCAAGTTAAAAAGTAAATGGTGGGCGTGACAGGATTCGAACCTGTGACCCCTTGCGTGTCGAGCAAGTACTCTAACCAACTGAGCTACACGCCCATAAAATAGGGATACATACTTTTAAATTAAATTAAAAATTAGTAAATAAAATTCCTAATTAAATTTATTTAATTGAAATACAAGTTTAATTTCATTTAATTTAAGCCAATTTAAAATCAAAAAATATATTATCAAACCAATAAGTATTTGAAGGAATAAATCTAGATAAATGTTCAAATCCAGAATTTTTTTAAATATTAATATTGAAATCATCATAATAATTGTACTAAATAAAATCTTTAATATTTTTTTAAAATCAAAAATTAATAATTTTTCATAAAAACTTCTAAAGTTTTTTCTTAAGTAAAAGATTTGAATAAATAAATTTAGCCATATACTCACAGCACCTGATATTGCTAATCCCAAAACACCCAAAGGCCTGTAAAGAAGAAAACATAAAATAAAATTACATATAAATGTTGGAACAGCTGCTTTAACGGGATACTCAACTTTTTCATAAGAGTAAAAGACTTGATTAAAAATTCGAGCGAGCATATATCCTGGCAATGAAAAAGAGTAGACAAGTAAAATCTGAGATGTAATTAGCACATCCTCATTATTAAATTCACCCCTACCAAATAATGCTCTTATAATATCTTCACTAAGAATAAAAATACCAAATGCGCTTGGGATAGCAAAAAGAAAGCAAAATATAACTGTTTCGTTGAAAGCTTTAGAATTTTTACTCTCATCTGAAATATTTTTGCTCAAATAAGGCAAAAGTGTGAAAGACATAGCAACTGCAATAAGAGCAAATGGTAAGTCAATAATTCTATCAGCGTAGTAAATTTGGCTTATAGCGCCCCCTCCCACTAAAGAAGCAAATAACATAGAGATAAAAATATTTAACTGAACAATACCAGAACCCAGTAAAGAATAGAGAAATCTTCCAAAGAATTTTTTAAGCTCTCTAGACAAGACTTTTATACTATTTAATCCTATACCCCAAAATATTTTTATTGTACCTAAATTGATAAATAAAAGGATCAATTGAGTGAAACCTGCTATTATCATTGACCAAGCGAGTGCAAAATGAGAGTTAGACTTGAATGACACCAAAGTTACAATCATGAAAATGTTAAGAATTACTGATAAGAAGGAAGGTAAAAAAAATTTTCCTTTCACATTCAAAACTGAACTCAACACTGATGACAGAGTCACAAATATCAAAAAAGGAAAAGTTATAATCAATAACTGATTAGCTAATAAAAATTGACTTTTATTTAATAAAAATCCTGGTGCTAAAATTGATATAACTTGCTCAGTAAAAAAAAATATTAAAAAAGATAAAAATAAAGTAATTACAAAAAAAAAGTTGAAAACTACCCATATAAAATCATTTGCTGATTTTGAATTCATTTTTTCTTGGTTTACATATAATGGAATAAATACACTATTCATTGAGCCCTCAGCAAAAATTCTTCTAAATAAATTTGGTAATCTATAAGCAAAAAGGAATGCATCTGACATCAAATTGGCACCTAAATAATTTGCAAAAAGTATGTCTCTAATAAATCCGGTTACACGAGATCCAAAGATATTTGAAGAAATCTTTGAAAAGTTACTGATTTTCATTGAGCTCAGGAAAATTCTTTTTCCAAAATCTCAGTAATTTTATCTGCATCGATAAAGCCTGGAATTATTTGATTTCCAATTATAGTTGCAGGTGTTCCAGTAAATTTAAATTCATCAGCGTAACTTCTATGAATAGATAGAAAATCTGATACCTCTTGGGAGTCCAAATCATTCTTTAGTATGTCAAGATCGACACCCCTTAAAAATAAGTCGGCCAAAATATCCTCCATTTTTGATTTTCTCTCAGTAGAATATAAATAGTTATGGACAACCTTAAATTGACCTTGCAAGGAGGAAGCTAATGCCAACTTAGTCAATTCCTCTGAAAAATTCCCTAAAATTGGCATCTGTATAATAACAAGTTTTAATGAATTATCTTTCATTACATTTATTAATTCTTGATGGAATTTTTGACAATAACCACAATTATAATCAACAAATTCATAAATAACTTTTGCGGAATTTGAGTCGCCCAAGTACATAGGATGATATGCAAGATTTAAATTTTTTATACTTGAGATATTTTTTTGATTAGTTTTTTCTTGTTCTAATTTATTCTGCTCTAATTGATATTCTCTAAGAACACCTAAGATATAATCTGGATTTTCCTCTATAAATTTTTTTATATTTTGATCAAATTCCTTTTTGGTAAAATACTCATCAAAATTTACATCTTCTTTTTTTAAATAAGAGCTAAAATCTGGTTCAATAATTTGATTTGGCCCTTCTTCAAACTGTGTATTTTCAATATTTGATAAATCAAAAATTTTTTTTTCTGAAAAAATGTTAAAAAAATATAAAGTTGTAAGAGCTATAATTAAAAATAAAAAAATCAAAAAAAAGTTTAAAATATTAAATTTCTTTTTTTTAACGTAAATTCCCATGAGCAAAATATATTATTTAACTATTACTGTAGTGTAAATAATTTTAGCATTAAGACTAATCACTTTTACATATAGAGATAAATTTACTATTTAAGCTATCTTGTCTCATTAAGCTGATATTAGAGTAATTCAAAGATTTGATTGAATTATCAAATATTATCTCTTTTTTGATATCTGATACTGAGATATGGTGGTTGTTAAACTCAAATAAATAAGGATATCCCCATATTAAATAATATTCCATCTCTAGAGAAGTTAAATTACTGAAACGCTTAATATCTTTTTGAACTTCTTGTTGATTGAGGGTTTTTCTATATAAATCAAAATACCTCATTATATCATTGCACAGAAAATTAAATTTTTCATTAGAATTCATTTCTAGAGCAAAAACATTTTTAATTTTCTTTAAGCCTAAAACATTAAATACTTCTTTATAAGATTTATTCTGATTAGATAAAAAATACTCTTGAAATGAATTAATAAGTTCCTCCTCATTATAAAGATGGCTTAAATAAAAAGGAGCTTTGACAGTATAATGAAGGCCATACTGAGATATTTCAAGGTTGTCATATTTAACATTGTTTTTTAAAAGTAATTTCTCAACTTGATCAATAAATAATTTATTTGGTATTAGATAAATTGAGTAACGAGGAAATTGAATATAATTATCCATATGTAATTTTACTCAGTATAAATTTTTGCATTTTTGTTTCTAATAAAACTTTCATTATAAGAATTACAATAACGGTATAAATAAATCTAAAAAATAAAATACCAGAAATATGACTACCTAATAACAAAATTAATATTGTATCTTCTATTATGCTATGACATAAACTTAAAAAAGACAAAGACAGTAAAATATCTTTTTTCGAAATATTATTTTTTCTAGACTCTTCTATTAAAAAACCCCCTCCAAATGAAATTCCTAATGTTAAGCCTATTAAAATTATATTAGCCACTTTCTCTGACATACCCAAATAGGACAAAGGAATTTTCAAAGTATTAATAATAAATTTCCATATACCAATTGTTTTGAGGATATTAATTGTCGATATGATAAAAAATATTATTAAAAAAATTAGGAAAAAATTTTGAAGTTGTGAAATAGCCCACTCTAAATTTGAGACATCTTTAATTGGCACTTGTAAAATTGAATTATTAGGTTCATTAAATAAATTATAATTAGTAAAAATTAAATTTAATATTTTTCCTGCAATTACAGCATTTACAAATCTAAAAGTTAAATTAAATACCCATGAAATTCTTGATTTTTTTGCAATAGCTACTTCAATTGGTAAACTATGTGCTATAAGTATAATTAATCCTAAAATTGTAGTTTCAGCTATTGTGTAATCGAATATTGCTTGAAGGGATGCAAAAGCAGCCAGGCCTGCATATATGTTTACTAAAATAGCAGCCATCCAAACTAGTCCTAATGAACCATCAATGCCAATAAAACTTGTTAATGGCTCAAGGAATTTTGCTAAAAAAGGGATTGCTCCAATGAGCTCAAGGATTCTAATAATAATGACAACGGGCAAAATAACTTTGAATAAAATCCAAAAAATTTTAGTAGTTTCTTGAAATATATTTACTAGTATTTTTTTAGATTTTTCCATTATGATAACAATCGATTAATTTTACTTCTTTATAAAGAAATAAATGACAAGGACAAATAGTTTTACAATAAAAGCATCACTAACAACTTTATTAGTTATAATCAGCTTTTTTTGCTTTTATATGAGCTATTCTGATTTCGTAAAAATAAACAATGAATATGCTTATATTTATGATGATGTAGATATTAACTATTTTGATAAAAAAAAATTTCAAAAATATTATGATGTTATAAGTATTGAAAGTCTTGACGATCCAATATTTGATAAAGAAAAATCAAAAAATTATTTTGAAAATATAACACTTGAAAATTTATCAAATATTTTCGATAAAGACTTAACCAAAAAAGAAGAGAAAGTTAATATAAAAACACCAGAAGACTCTTTACCAATTGAAAATAAGAAAGATGAGAAATTAAATAATAATTTTGATGAAATCATAGTTTCCAAGGGAGATAGTTTTGCAAAAGTTTTAAAAAAAGGAGGTCTAAAAGGTAGAGATATAGACTTAGTAATACTCAACGGAAAAGAATATTATGATTTTTCTAAATTATATATTGGGGATACTGTTAAAATATTCAGCGAATATGATGCTGAGGGTTTAAATACTTTTGACTTAATTTATAAATATTCTGACACTAAAGAATTAATCATATCTTACTTAAATGATAATTTTATTTATAAAATTAATGAAATTCCTTTGAGTTCCAAAGAAATTTTTGTGACTGGGAAAATTAAAACAAGTTTATATAAAGCTATGAAAGATCAAGGGTTATCTGAAATAGTAATTAATGAAATTATCAGGATTTACAGTTTTGATGTTGATTTTCAGAGAGATATTTATGAGGGTGATAATTTTGAAATGCTGTTTGTCAAAAAGGTAAACAATGATGGTAAGACAATTCAAATCGAAGATCCAAAATACTTAATGCTTTCATCAAGAGGCACTCCATTAATATACTATCTTTATGACAATGGAGAATTCAGCGAATATTTTGACGAAAAAGGTAAAGGAATGACAAAAAGCTTAATGAAAACTCCAATAAATGGTGCAAGGCTTAGTTCCAGTTATGGTATGAGAAAACATCCTATCTCAGGTTATAATAAAATGCATAAAGGAGTAGATTTTGCTGCTCCAACAGGAACTCCAATTTTTGCTGCTGGAAATGGTATTGTAGAGTACGTAGGTAGAAATGGAGGATATGGAAAATACATTAGAATTCGTCACGATAGTACTTATAAAACAGCTTACGCACATCTTAATGGTTATAAAAAAGGAATATCAAGTGGTGTAAGAGTTAAGCAAGGTGATGTTATTGGTTATGTAGGCTCAACAGGAAAATCAACTGGACCTCATTTACATTATGAAATTATTGTTAATGGAAAACAAATAAACCCAGCTACACTTAAATTACCTTCAGGAAGGAAGCTTAATGAACAACAACTAAATGAATTTCAAATATTAGTTTCTGAAATAGATGAAGAAGTTAATATTTATAGAAATAAAATAAATTAAGCTAACTGACTAGCTAAGTCATCAAAATCAGAGGTTGAGTTACGTTCTGACTTATTGTCTTTGTTCAAATCGCTGTCGTTATTTTCAGTTTTGTCTTTACTAATAATTTTTCTAGCAACAAAACCTCTATTTGAATTATCTGTTTGTCTAAAATAGTGTTCAGCGTGTTGAAGGTAAAACTGCTCTAATACGTCGTCACCTTGTCCCTTAGCATCTTTTGCTTTGTTAAGATAATCGTTATATTGATCTTTTGGATTTTTTCCGTTTCTTTTAAATCCGTTTGAATTTCCATTAGCTTGTAAATATGGAGAGTCAGCAACACCAGATCTAGAGGTGTTTATTTTCCTTTGACCGCCGTAAGGCTTTCTTTTTACAAAATTTTTCATTAATTTTTATTGATTATCTCTAAAAAAGCCCATCAATTAAATAGTAGGGAATTTTATTTTTATCAATCTATCTAAATTAAGATAATCAGTTTTTTTATAAACTATTTTTACACCTTTTTCTAATAATAATTTATACATTTTTTTAGTGATAATTGGATCAATTTCAAAATAAACAACCCCTTTAAACTTTACACTAATTAAAAAATTAATAATTTTAACGTAATAATCCATACCTAATTTTCCACCATCAAGTGAAATTCTTGGATCATGTAAAGTCTCCTTATTTAAATTTAGATAATTTCTTGTTGGTATATATGGTGGGTTACAAACAATAAAATCAATATATTTCATTCTATTTATTGGATAATTTTCAAATAAATTTGATTGGAATATTTTTGTTTTTTGTTGCAGTTTAAATTTTATTATATTTTTTTTGCAAGCAGTAAGAGCATGTTTGGAAACATCAATAAAATCACAAAATGCTTTATCTAGCTCATCTATAATAGAAATTCCAAGGCACCCAGTCCCACAACATAAATCAAGCAACCTTAAGTGTTTTTGATTTTTATTTTTTTTACAATCAATTAATATTTGTTCAACTAATATTTCAGAGTCAGCTCTTGGATCTAAAGTGTAATCATCTGTATAGAAAATTTTTTTCCAAAAACCTTTTTCGTTGATTATTTTTGCTAATGGCTTTCCTTTTACTCTTTCATTTAGGATCTTATTAATTAATTCTTGATCAACTTCACTATTATTAATATCTAAATTATTTTCACTATTAGATGAATAAGAAATCATTATTTGGGATTCTTGCTCAGCTTGAGATCCAGAAATTGATTTTAAATTTTTAAGTAATATTTTTTTTATATCTAATTTACTTAAATAATTATTAATTAGCATTAAGTTGACTTAATTTTTCGGCTTGTTCACTGGCTGACAGAGCTGATATCATTTCATCTAATGCCTCGCCAGTTAAAAACTGGTCTAATTTATAGAGCGTTAAGTTAATTCTATGATCTGATACTCTGCCTTGTGGAAAATTATATGTTCTAATTCTTTCAGATCTATCTCCTGAACCAACTTGATTTTTTCTATTGGATGAAACTTCTTCTTGTTTCTTAATTCTTTCAACTTCATATAATCTAGATCGTAGAATTTTTAATGCTTTAGCTTTATTTTTATGTTGAGATCTTTCGTCTTGTTGAGTTACTACTATGTTTGTAGGTAAATGTGTAATTCTCACAGCGCTATCTGTTGTATTTACCGATTGGCCTCCCGCCCCTCCTGATCTATAAACGTCTATTCTTATATCAGTATCTTTTATCTCTAAGTCAACGTCCTCAGCTTCTGGCAAAACAGCAACAGTTGCGGCCGAGGTGTGAATCCTCCCCCCAGACTCAGTTTCTGGTATGCGTTGAACTCTGTGGACACCAGACTCATTTTTTAAAAATTTAAATACACCATCTCCTTTAATTTCTATTATTGCTTCTTTTATACCCTTCAATCCTGTCTCGCTCTTCTCCATTGGCTGAAACTTCCAACTTTTTAATGAGGAATATCGCTCATACATTCTATATAAATCTCCAGCAAATAATGCAGCCTCATCTCCTCCGGTACCAGCCCTTATTTCTAATATTACATTTTTATCATCAGCCTCATCTTTAGGCAGTAGAGCAATTAGTAATTCTTTATTTTTAATTTCTAAATCTTTTTCATACAAAGGTAATTCTTGTTTTGCTAAATTTCGGAGCTCTTCATCGCTTTCATTTTCAAGTATTTCTTTATAGCCTTTGATTTCCTTATCTAAATTTTTAATGGTGTCAGATAGAGCAATAATTGGCTCCAATTTTGATAAATCTTTATTTATTTGAATAATTTCCTCATTTTTTAAGTTTTGAGAATTTAAAAGTTTCTCATTTAATTGATTAAATTTGTTTTTTAAATCAATGATTTGTTTATCTAATTTCATTTTTAAGCTCGAATTTGGAAATTTCAAAAGATTTTTGATTTTTATTTTTTAAATCTTTTAAAATAATTTTTTTATTTTTGATCTCTTCTTCACCAATAAGAATAATAAAATTGAAATTGTTTTTATCTGCATAACTAAAAAGTTTTTTTATATTTTTACTGACTCTAACTTCATGATTATATCTTAAACTGTAAATTTGTTTTAAAATTCTATTATTATTTAAATAAGACTCATCTTGGACAGCAAATAATATCTTTTTATCTAATTCTGACTTTTCGTCTTTTATAGATATCAAATCCATTAATCTTTCTATACCAGCTGCCCAGCCAACTCCTGGTATGTCTCTAGAAGAAATCATGCTAATTAAATTGTCATACCTACCGCCAGCTAATATTGCATTTTGTCTTTTATCTTCATTTGTTTGAAACTCAAAAGCCGTATGTGAATAATAATCTAATCCTCTAACTAATTTTGGGTCTTCAAAAAATTTAATTTTATTATCGTTTAAAAGTTTTTTAACTTGATTGAAATAATTTTTACTCTCCTCGGATAAGTGTTCACTAATTTTTGGAGCATTTACTAATATTTCAGAGTCTTGTGGGTCTTTACTATCCAAAATTCTAAGCGGATTTTTATCCAATCTAGATTGTGAGATTTCTGATAACTGTTTTTTAAATTCAGTTAAATATTTTTTTAATTCATAAGCATATTTGATTTGATCCTCTTTTGACCCTAAAGAATTAATTAATAACTTATGTTTATTTTCTTTAATTCCAAGGTCATCAAATAATAACTTTGCTATTAGAATTAATTCAAAATCTACATAAGGACTTTTTTCACCAATAGACTCAATATTTATTTGATGAAACTGTCTATATCTACCTTTTTGGGGTCTTTCTCTTCTAAACATTGGGCCGTGAGTAATTAATTTAAGTAAGCCCGATTGATAGTTTGAAGCAGCAAACCTAGCTAGACTACTTGTGGCCTCAGGTCTTAAACAAATATACGCTTCTCCTTTATCTAAAAATGAATACATTTCTTTAGAGACAATATCGGTTTGCTCACCTACGGTCCTAGAGAATAAATCTTGTTGTTCCAAAATAGGAGTTTGTATAGATTTAAAATTGAAATTCCTACAGATTGAATAAAATTTTTCAATAATAAATTCAAACTTCTCCATTTCAGCTCCATGAATATCATGTGTGCCTTTTACTAAACTAATATTTCTTTTCATTTTAAATGATGAATCTGATCAACTTTATTTTCTATAGTTTTAACTAAGTACTCAACTAAATCTTCGTCTTGTATTCTATGGCTTTTTTCTCCATCGACGTATACCATATGTGTGTTATTTCCACCACCTGTTATGCCTATGTTAGTCATTGTAGCTTCACCTGGCCCATTAACAACACATCCAATAATTGAAACTGTTATAGGTTTTTTAATGTGAGAAAGTTTTTTCTCAACATTTTTAACTGTCTCAATAACATCAAATTGCTGTCTTGCGCAAGATGGGCAAGATATTATTGTTACACCATAATCTCTTAAATTTAGTGATTTTAACATTTCAAACCCTACTTTAACCTCTTGAATTGGATGGTCTGAAAGTGAAACTCTCACTGTATCACCAATCCCATCATAAAGAAGCAATCCAAGACCTATAGAAGATTTTATTGATCCACTAAAATAACTTCCGGCTTCAGTAATACCTAAATGAAGAGGATAATCACAAAAATTAGATAACTTTCTGTATGACTCTACTGCTGTAAAAACATTAGAAGCCTTAACACTAATTTTAAAATTATCAAAATTTAGATCCTCTAAAAGTTTTATATTTAGCTTAGCACTTTCAAATAATGCCTGAGAGGTTGGGCTTTTATATTTTTCTAATATTGATTTTTCTAAACTTCCAGCATTAACACCTATTCTTATAGGTATTTTGTTCTGCTTGGCAGCTTCAACAACCTCTTTTACTTTTTCCTTAGAGCCAATATTACCTGGATTTATTCGAAGACAATGAGCTCCATTTTCTGCAGCCTCAAGTGCTCTTTTATAATGAAAGTGAATATCAGCAACTAAGGGGATCTTAATTTCAGGAATTATTTTTTTTAATGCTTTTGATGATTTCTCGTCAGGAACTGAAACTCTGACTATATCACATCCCTCTTGTTCAATGAGTGATATCTGCTCAAGTGTTGCATCAATGTCATGGGTAAGGGTATTTGTCATTGTCTGAACCGTAACTGGAGAGTCACCACCAACAAAAATGTTACCAATTTGAATTTTTTTTGTTTTTTTTCTCTTTATTGAATGAGAATATTTCATAATAAAGTCTCTAAATTTTTAAAGTCAAAATTAAGTAAGTATGAATTTAATTCCTTATTTTGTCTAATTTCTATACCTTTGTAAATTATCTTATCAATATTATTTATATTAGATAAATCGATAAAAAAATCATTGTCTAAATCGAGAATAAGTTCATTAGATTTGGTAATTTCACCAAATTGTAAAGTATTTTTAATATTGTTTTGAATTTTATAAAAAATAGTCTTATTAGGTTTTGCAAAAATTGATAAATTTTGTGAATAATTTGCTCTTTTTAATGGGGCAAGATTGTTAATAAAATCATCATGACTTAATTCATATAAATCATATTGATTAGATATATTTAAAATATCAGTATAAACTTGATCTTTATAAATTTTTTTAATTGAAATTTGATTATTGAATTTATTATATATATTAATAGACAATAAAAATAAAACTGTAAAAACAAGTAGTAATAAAAAATAAATTACTGAAAATTTTGAATAATCAATAGATTTATTAGTTTTTGAACTCTTATATTTTACTTCATATCCTAAATAACGATATATAGAATTTTTATAAGTTGATTGATAAGCTTTATATTTTTTCGGGAGCTTTAAACCATCATCTAACAAACGTATTATTTCTAAATCTAATTTAAGAGCTTTGGATAAATCATTGATTGATAATCCTTTCTTAATCCTTGCCTCTTTGATTGAAATTAACTTATCCAAAAAATTATTTATGTAGTTTGAAGGCTTGATGTAATTTTTGTACAGCTAAATCAGTTTGATCTTCATGAATTAATATACTTATTTTTATTTCTGAAGTAGTAATAACTTGTATATTTATTTTATTTTTTCCGAGAGTTTCAAATAATGTTTGGGCAACTCCAGCGTGAGATCTCATCCCTACTCCAACAACTGATATTTTTGAAATATTATTAGATGAAATAATTTTTTTATATCCAATTATAGATTTCTCTTTTTTTAGTATTTTTAATGCTTTTTCTAAGTCTAGTCTTGGCAAAGTAAAAGATAAGTTTGCAAACTTTCCATCTTGTGAAATATTTTGGAGTATCATATCAACATTTATATTGCCTTTGGCTAATGGGCCAAAGATTTTTGAAGAGACTCCAGGTTTATCTTGTACTCTTGAAAGTGTAATTTTTGCTTCATCTTTGGAGTAAGTTATTCCACTCACAGTATTATTTTCTAAAACACTTTTTTCGTCAGTAATCATGGTACCAATTTTTTTGGGTTTAAAAGAAGATCTTACACTTAATTTAGTATTTTTTCTCATAGCTAACTCAACAGAACGAGTTTGAAGAACCTTAGCCCCTTGTGAGGCTAATTCAAGCATTTCTTCATATGAAATTTTATTAATTTTTTTTGCTTTAGGTACTATGTTTGGATCAGTGGTAAATACACCCTCGACATCAGTATAAATTATACATTCTGTTTCCATCGCTGCTGCAACAGCAACAGCACTAGTATCAGAACCACCCCTACCTAAGGTAGTTAATTCTCCCTTGTTGTTAATACCTTGGAAACCAGGAATTACTAGAACATCAAAATTTTCTAATTCATCATATAAAAATTTTTTATTAATAGACAAAATCCTCGACTTCATATGCTCTGACGATGTTATGATGGGTATTTGCCAACTAAGTAGCGATTTAGCTTTAATCTTTTGATTATTGAGACATATAGACATTAAAGCGCAAGATACATTTTCACCTGATGAAATGGCGTTATCAAAATCAATTGGATTTGGGTTTTTTGAAAAAGATTTTGTTAAATTTATTAAACGATCAGTTTCACCTGACATAGCAGATAACACAGCTATAACTTTTGATTTTTTTGACCAATCATGAATAATATCTGCTGATCTTTTTATGGCTTCAATGCTTCCAACAGATGTGCCACCAAATTTTAAAACTTTAATTTTCATGAATTACGGTAATATACTCTTAACATTTATGATGTAAAGAACATGGACACTTATAATAGCAAGTATTACGAACCATTAGAGCAAATGATGGCTATAAGACATCAGTATATGTCAAAAATATTAAGAGATCATAGTGGTCAAGATATTTATGAATTCTTTAAGAATAAAAAGATTTTAGATCTAGGATGTGGAACTGGCGAATTCCTTAATAATTATTATGGTATGGGTGCAGAGTGCTCAGGTATTGATATTGAGAATAATTTTAAAATAAAAAACAAAATAAATTTTAAACTCATTAATATAGAAGCTAATAAATTTTTAAAAAATTGTAAAAAAAAATTTGATATTATCTTTTTATTTGAATTTTTAGAACATTTAGAAGAAAGAGACAAATATCAACTTTTTGAAAACTTAACTAAAAATCTCAATAAAAATGCATATATATTTATATCTACACTTAATAAGAATTTATTATCAAAATATTTAGCAATTGATATCGCTGAGAGTCTCTTAAAGCTGCTTCCTAAAAAAACCCACGATTTTAATCTTTTTTTATCTCCTTCTAAATTACAAACAATAGGTAGAAAATATAATTTAAGTTTAGTGAACGTAAATGGAATACGATACAATCCAATTTTAAAATCGTTCAAGTTAAGTAAAATTGATTTAGTAAATTACTTTGGTACTTTAAAATACTAATTTTTATTTTTTTCTTTTTTACTTAAAGGGAGCCTTACTAAAGCTATACCCTCATCGACCAATTCTTGACTTTCTTTTTCAGTTGCCTCTCCATAAATAGGTTTATCTTTCGCTTCACCATAGTGAATTTTTCTAGCCTCTTCTGGAAATTTTTTTCCAACATATGTAAAATTTTTTTCTATCTCTGACTTAATTTTATTTAACTGTTTATTATAATTTGAAAATAACTTGTTTTTTTCACGATTTATTTTAGCTGAACTTGTTGATTTATCAGAAATATTTGGTGCCATTACTGATTTTGATATTTTTAATGAATTACAGAAAGGACATTCAATTTGTTTTTTTCTTTTCTGTTTTTCAAAAGAGCTTGAGTCATCAAAACTAGCTTCAAAGATGTGTAGATTTTCACAAATTAAATCAAATTTTATCATTCTTAATATTTGGTCATTCAATAATAATTTTCAACAAAATTAATCAAAATTTCTATCATTGTCTAATACTGGTATTGCATTTTGACAATCTAGAACTCTATTTAAATCAAGCTCAGCATTAACAATCATTTCGCTATTATCAGCTTCAGCTAAAATTTCTCCCCAAGGATCTATTATTAAAGAATGCCCATAAGTTGACCTATTCTCATTATTTACACCCCATTGATTAGGTGCCAATATGAAAACTCCATTCTCAATAGCTCTTGCTTTAATAAGAGAGTGCCAGTGAGCCTTACCTGTTGTGTGTGTAAAAGCTGAAGGAATAACGATAATTTGCGAACCTTTCTTTGCCAAGGCCCTGTACATTTTAGGATACCTTAAATCATAGCAAATAGTGTGACCAACTGAATGCCCCATTACCTTAGTCATTTTTAATTCACTTCCGGGTGAATAAAAATCACTTTCTTTGTAAGACTCTCCATTTTTTAATGTAATATCAAACATATGAATTTTGTCATAAATTGAAATTATATCTCCATCAGGATTAATTAAAATTGAACGATTAAATAATTTATCATTTTCGGTTATAGGAAGTGATCCCAACAGTAAATATACCTTATTCATCTTTGAAAATTTTTTAAAATATTTTATTGAGTCATGACTCATATCAATCAAAATTTTTGATTTACTAGATAAAAAGAGAAAACATTCTGGTAGTAAGATAAAATCTGGGCTAGATTTTAAACTATCTTGTAAAAAAATTTTTGATTTTTCAAAATTTTCATCAAAGTTTGAACCAACTGTAATTTGTATAAGTGCAACCTTCATTTAATTATTTAATTTGTAAATAATAAAATTTGAAATATCTTTAATCGCTTTATGAATTTTTATTTTTTCTCGAGGTAAAATAGAAATACTATGATTTGAAAATAATATATAATCAAATTCCTTATCTTCTTTAACTAGAGTTAATTTTAAAGTCTTATCTTTATTTAAAACAACAATAGGGTCTTCAGTAGAATACAAAAGTTCATTATCATTATTTGAGGAAATTAATTCAGTAAATTCTTTGTGAAATAATTCAGGATTTTCATAAAATGTAAGTCTTTTTTGATCTAAATTAAATCTCGATATCATGATAAGTTACTTTAGCACATTATGAATAAATTTAATTTAAAAAAGAGAAATGTAAGAAGAAAGGCATATTTTGATAAAAATAATTTACTTGCAAAAAATGGATCAGATTTAATAAATGATAAATTAAAATTCATGTCAAAAAAAATAGAAAACTGTCTAATTCTAGATGAAGATCTATGTATGGATGAGTCCAATTTTACCAATACAAAAATTATAAATATCACTGATATTAGTGTAGTTGAAGGTAAATTTGATGCTGCCATATCAAATTTTTCTTTACAAATACCATTGTTTTTGAATAGCAATGATATTTTTAATAAAATTTTATCTAAATTAAACGATAACAGTTTATTTTGCTTCAATACCATAACATCAAATTCTATGAAAACTCTTGAAAATATTTTTTTAGAAATTGATGAAAATATTTTTGGCGGAGCTTATAGAAGATTTGGGCCATTTTTAGAAACTACAAAATTGATAGAAGATTTGAATAAAAATAAATATAAAGATGTTGT
>CACDTV010000009.1 GCA_902555695.1 uncultured Alphaproteobacteria bacterium
TCTTAAACCAAAAAAACTTAATAAACCTCAATTAAAAGAATTTAATAAATTAAATTTAGAGCCAAAAAAAATAATTAAGGAACAAAGAATAAATTCTGACGAGGAACTCCTAGAAGTTGGTTCTTCAATTGATCCTAAATTTAAAGTTGGTGATAAAGTTTCAGTACAGTCGAAATCAACTGGTAAAGGTTTTGCTGGTGCTATGAAGAGACACAATTTTAGTGGTATGAGAGCAACACATGGTGTTTCTATTTCTCATAGAGCTCATGGTTCAACAGGTCAAAATCAGAATCCAGGTAAGGTCTTCAAAGGAAAAAAAATGGCTGGTCACTTAGGTGATCAATTAACAACTACTAAAAATTTAGAGGTGCTTTTAATTGATCAAGATAAAAAATTAATACTTATAAAAGGATCTGTTCCTGGAAAAAATAAATCTATAGTGAAGGTTTTTAAATAAATGTTTGAACAAATTACACTAAAAGATAAAAATATATCGGAAAAAGCTCTACATTTATCGTTACAAAAAATTTATTCCCATAAACAAGGAAATAATCACAGCCTTGATCGATCTGAAGTTGCAGGTTCAGGAAAAAAACTTTTTAAACAAAAAGGAACTGGAAATGCAAGAGCTGGTAACAAAAAAACAACTCAAAGAAGAGGTGGGGGAAAAGCTTTTGGGCCAAAATTTCATGTGGTTTCGTACAAAGTTAATAAAAAAGTCAAAAAAAGCGCCATAGTTTCATCAATAATTAGTAAAAGTAATAATAAATCACTCTTTGTCTTTGATGAGGAAAAGTTAGATGAAAAAAATATCTCTGATTTGTTAAAAAAAAACCCAAACAAAATGATTATTTTTGTGCTTAGTAATATAACTGAAAAGAAATTGATTATTAAATTTCAAAACTATAAAAAAATATACTTTCTCTCAGATAAAAGTTATTCAGTTCATACAGCATTAAAATCAGATATGGTGTTGTTTTCAAAAAAATCAACAATTTATAATTCATACATAGGTAATAATTAAAATGGATCTTAATTTAATTAAAAAACCTGTCATTACAGAAAAATCTACAGCTAATGCTCAATTTAATAAATACATTTTTGAAGTTCGAAACGATGCAAATAAAATTAATATAAAAAAGGTAATTGAAGAAATATATAAAGTTAAAGTTCAAAAGCTAAATAGTTTAAATGTTAAGAGCAAACCAAAAGTATTTAAGGGTCAAAGAGGTACAAGATCAGAGCTTAAAAGAATAATAGTTACTCTAAAAGAGGGTAACACCATAGATATGAGTGGCAAGGTTTAATATGGGACTTATAACTTACAAACCAACAACACCTTCTTATAGAAAAACAGTTAAGATCGATAAGTCACAGTTGTTTAAAGGACGCCCAGAAAAATCTTTAATACAAGACTTACAACCAAATTCTGGTAGAAACAATACTGGTAAGATTACAATTAGACATAGATCTGGAGGTCACAAGAAGAAATACAGACTAATAAATTTTAAAAGAAATAAATTTGATAAAATCGGTACAGTAGAGAGAATAGAATACGATCCTAATAGAAGTGCCTTTATAGCGCTGATTAATTATCAAGATATAAAAGAATACATTATTGCTCCTACTGATTTAAAAACTGGCGATAAGGTTATTTCATCAGCCAAAGCAGAGATATCATCTGGTAATGCGATGAAGTTAAAAAATATACCAACTGGTACCTCTATACACAACATTGAATTAAAACCAGGAGCTGGTGGTAAACTATGCAGATCAGCAGGATCTTTTGCACAGGTACTAGGAGAACAAGAAAAATATGTAATGGTTAAACTTTCATCCCGCGAAACCAGACTAGTCCATGGTGAATGTATGGCTACGATAGGGGTAGTATCTAATCAAGATAATAAAAACAAAAAAATTGGTAAAGCCGGTATTAAAAGACATCTAGGTATAAGACCCACTGTTAGAGGTGTTGTAATGAATCCTGTTGATCACCCACACGGCGGAGGAGAAGGAAGAACATCGGGTGGCAGACACCCTTCAACGCCATGGGGCATGAAAACAAAAGGTAAGAAGACAAGAAGAATTAAATTCACATCTAATATGATCATATCGAGAAGGGCTAAAAAGTAATGGCAAGATCTGTATGGAAAGGACCTTACTTTGATGTAACTCTTTTCAAAAAAGTCAAAAAATCTAAAGAAGAAAGTTCAAAATCCCCAATTAAAACGTGGTCAAGAAGATCAACAATTATACCTGATTTTGTTGGAGTAACTATTTCCGTCTATAATGGTAAATCTTTTATACCGGTTTACGTAACTGAAGATATGGTTGGCCATAAACTTGGTGAGTTTTCCCCAACTAGGGTTTTTAAGGGGCATTCAGGTGATAAGAAAGCAGTCCAGGGTAAAAAATAATTATGTCTAAAGAAGTAAAAGCAATCAATAAAATGATTAGAACAAGCTCCCAAAAGCTGAACTTAATTATTAAAGATATAAGAAAAAAAGATATTAATACAGCTTTAAATATTTTGAAATTTTCAAACAAAAGAGTAAGTAAAGAAGTACTAAAAACTCTAAACTCTGCTGTTGCTAATGCAGAAAATAATAACAATTTAGATATTGACAAACTTATTGTGAAAGAAGCGTACGTTGGCAAAAGTTTAAGGATGAAAAGATTTAGACCAATGAGTAAGGGAAGAGCTTTTCAGATTATTAAACCCTTTTCTAGGTTAACTTTAGTTTTAGAGGAGAGATTATAATGGGACAGAAAGTTAACCCAACCTCTTTAAGAGTCGGTATCAATAAATATTGGCAATCAACTTGGTTTGAAAAGAAAAGCTACTCTACTTTCTTAAAAGAAGATCATAAAATTAGAAATTATATAGAAAAGAATTATTCAATAGCAGGAATAAGTTCAGTTATCATTGAAAGAGCTGCTGCAAACCTCAAAATTATAATTCATACTTCGAAACCTGGGATTCTAATTGGTAAAAAAGGTGCGGATATCGAAAAACTAAGAAATAGACTTTCTAAATTATCTGATAAGACTATTTCATTAGATATAAAAGAAATTAAAAAACCTGAAATAGATGCCTCATTAGTAGCTGACTCTATTGCTAGACAGCTAGAAAAAAGAGTTGCTTTTAGAAAAGCGATGAAAAAGTCAGGTTTATCGGCAATTAAACTTGGCGCTAAGGGCATTAAAATCGTATGCGGTGGTAGACTTGGTGGTGCTGAAATAGCAAGATCAGAAAAGTTTTCTGAGGGAAGTGTACCTTTACATACCCTTAGAGCTGATATAGATTACGCTACTGCTCGAGCTTTAACTACTTATGGAATTATTGGAATTAAGGTTTGGCTTTTTAAAGGTGAGAGTAAAAATACAACAAATAGATTAGAAGATAATAAAGAAAAGACAAATTAATGTTATTACCAAAGAATACAAAACATAGAAAACAGCATAAAGGTAGAATTCACGGTAGTGCCAAGGGTAATTATGAACTAACATTTGGTTATTATGGACTTAAATCATTAGATGCTGAGAGAGTAACAGCAAGGCAAATTGAGGCATCCAGAAGAGCTATCACTAGATTTTTAAAAAGAGCTGGAAGACTTTGGATTAGAGTTTTCCCAGACGTACCAGTTTCAGCAAAACCTGCAGAAGTTAGAATGGGTAAAGGAAAAGGCGCAATAGATAGATGGGTCTGCAGAGTAAAACCTGGAACTATTATGTTTGAGGTTGATGGTGTTGATAAGCATTTAGCAAAAAAAGCCTTTCAACTTGCATCTGCTAAATTACCTGTAAAAACAACATTCGTATCATTGGATCAATTTTAATGGCTGATAAAGATATAAATAGTTTAAAAAAAGAGTTATTTAACCTTAAAATTATGAAGAAAAGTGGTCAACTCACAGATACCTCTCAATTTAAAAAAGTTAAAAAGCAAATCGCATCACTATTAACAAAAGAAAGGCTAAATAAAAATGCCTAAACGTATTTTAACTGGAAAAGTTGTAAAAAAATCTGGTTACAAAACCATATCTGTGTTGGTGACAAGACAGACTACCCATCCTGTTTATAAAAAAATAATAAGAGTCTCAAAAAAGTATCTAGCTCATGATAGTGACAATAAAATGATTGTTGGGGAGTCTGTAAGAATTCGAGAAACTAGACCTATTTCTAAAAATAAATCATGGGAAGTTATTAAATAATGATACAGGCAGAGTCAAATTTACAAGTAGCAGATAATTCTGGAGCTCGATTAATAAGCTGCATAAAAGTTATCGGTGGATCAAAAAGAAGATATGCAAGAATAGGAGATATTATTGTTGTTTCAGTCAAGGATGCTATTCCAAGGTCTAAAGTGAAAAAGGGTGAAGTTCAAAGAGCGATAATAGTAAGAACAAAAAAACCATTGATTAGAGAAGATGGTACATCAATTAAATTTGACTCTAATGCAGCCGTTCTATTAGACAAACAAAATGAACCTATTGGAACAAGGATTTTTGGACCCGTTACAAGAGAGCTTAGAAAAAGAAATATGATGAAAATAGTTAGTTTAGCTCCTGAGGTATTATAATGATTAAAAAATACAAAAAAGGTGACGAAGTGATTGTTAGAGTAGGAAAAGATAAAGGTAAGATTGGAAAGATTTCAAAAATAATAAACTCTACTGATAAAGTTGTAATTTCTGGTGTCAACGTAAGTAAAAAACATCAAAAACCATCCCAAGAGTCTAAAGGGGGTATTGTTGATAAAGAAATGCCAATTCATATATCAAATATTTTGGCCTATGACTCTAAATCTAAAAAATCATCAAAAGTTGGTTTTAAAATTGATAGTGGAAAAAAAGTTAGAATTTTAAAATCATCAGGTGACAAATACTAATGTCAAATTCAGTTCAAGAACTTTTCAATGTCTCTGACCAGCTAGCAAAAAATTTAGAAATATCTCATAAGCTTGCTGTTCCAAAAATATCAAAAATAGTAATCAACGCTGGTATTGGAGCTATCAAAGAGGATAACAAAGCTATTGAAAAAATAAAAAAAGATTTATCTCTCATAACTGGTCAATCACCTGTTGTTAGAATGTCAAAAAAGGCTATTGCCTCCTTTAAAGTTAGAAAAGGAATGCCAGTAGGACTTTCTGTTACTCTCAGAAAAAATATGATGATGGAGTTTTACGATAGACTCGTAAATATTGCCATGCCTCGTATTAAAGACTTCAGAGGCTATAACAAAAAGTCATTTGATGGCCAAGGTAACATTACCATAGGTATTAAAGATCATATTATTTTTCCCGAAATTAGCGTTGAAAATGTTGAAAATATCTTCGGTTTTGATATCACTATTGCCACTTCTGCAAATAATGACAAAGAGGGGTATGAACTTTTAAAATTAATGAACTTTCCATTTCTGAATTAATCATGGCAAAACAAAGCGCAATACAAAAAAATATAAATAGAAAAGTACTGATAGATAGGCTCAGTGAAAAAAGAAAAAAATTAAAAAGCCTTCTATCTAACAAAGATTTACCATTTGAAGAAAGAGTAAAGATACAAATGAAACTTGAGTCCTTACCAAGAAATTCTTCAAGAATAAGATACCGAAACAGATGTTTCCTATCTGGTAGGCCTCGTGGTGTTTATAGTAAATTTAATTTATCTAGAATTGCTATCAGAGACATGGCTGGTAAGGGTCAAATTCCAGGTCTAACGAAAGCGAGTTGGTAGTATGAGTGACACATTAGCAGATATGATCACTAGAATAAGAAATGGCCAAAAAGCCAATAAAGTTTCAGTTAAAGCAATATTTTCAAAATTAAATGTTAATGTTTGTGATGTCCTCAAAAAAGAGGGATATATTGACAATTTTGAAATTTTAGGTGATACAAAGAAAGATATTTCAATTACTCTTAAATATTACAAAGGTTCACCGTTAATTAATAAAATCGAAAAGATTACAAAACAAGGTTGTAGAGTTTATAGTTCTGTAGATGAAATTCCTAAGACTATCGGAGGTTTAGGTACTACGATTTTATCAACCTCAAAGGGTGTTATGTCAGACTCAGACGCTAGAGACCAAAAAGTAGGAGGGGAAGTGCTAATAAGCGTTTTCTAAGATATGTCAAGATTAGCAAGAAACCCTATTAATATTCCTGAAGATATAAAAGTTTCTATGAATGATAACCAAATTAATTTTGAAGGAAAGTTGGGAAAATCATCAACTGTTCTTCCTGTTGGAATTAAAGTTGATCATAAAGATAATCTTTTACATTTCTCTGGAGAAAATAAAGCACTTCTTGGAACTATCTATGCAAATGTTAAGAATGAAATTATTGGTAATTCAAAAGGATTTGAAAAAAGACTTGAACTAATTGGAACTGGATACAAAGCTAATGTTTCTGGAAAAAAGCTCGTCTTATCACTTGGTTTTAGTCACGATATCAACTTTGATATCCCTGAGGGTATTTCTATAAAAGTTGAAAAAAATATTGTTGTAGTTACTGGCACAAGTAAACAATTAGTTGGTCAAGTTGCAGCTGAAATCAAGTCATTTAGAAAGCCAGAGCCTTATAAAGGTAAGGGTGTTCGATATGAAGGTGAAAGAATTTATAGAAAAGAAGGTAAGAAAAAATAATGAATAAAGATAAAACTAGAGCTGACCGTAGAAAATTAAGAGTTAGAAAAAAACTGAATAATATAAAAAAACATAAACTCTTAGTTTTTAGATCCTCCAAACACATTTATGCTTCAGTTTTATCTGAGAGTAATGATAAAACATTATGCTCATTTTCTTCAGTTAAATTAGAGAAAGCTGAAGGACAAAAAAAAGTTGATGTAGCTAAAATCGTTGGCTCAAAAATTGCAGAACTAGCTATTGAAAAAGGTATTAAAGAAGTAAAATTTGATAAAGGGTCATATAAGTACCATGGAAGGCTTAAAGTATTAGCTGATGCAGCAAGAGAAAAGGGTTTATCGTTTTAATGTTAGAAAACAATACAAATAAAGAATTAATAGAAAAGCTTATTTCAGTTAGAAGAGTATCTAAAGTTGTCAAAGGTGGAAGAAGATTTGGATTTGCTGCCCTTGTTGTAAGCGGTGATGGACAAGGTAGAGTTGGTTTTGGATCAGGAAAAGCTAAAGAAGTACCTGAAGCAATTAGAAAAGCATCTGAGGAAGCCAAGAAAACTATGGTTAGAATTCCTTTAAGAGAGGGTAGAACTATTCACCATGATGTAAAAGCTAAATTTTCCTCAAGCACAGTAATTTTAAGATCTGCTCCAAAAGGAACAGGCATTATATCTGGCGGTCCATCTAGAGCTATTTTTGAGGCATTAGGCATTTCAGACGTTGTGTCTAAAGCTATTGGAACAAAAAATCCACACAATATTGTTCGATCAACAATTAAAGCATTAAAAAGTATCAATACACCAAAATCAGTGTCTGCTAGAAGAAGCATAGAGATAAATTCCGTTATCAGCAAAAGAGAGAATTAAATATGATCAATAAAATTTCAAAACAACACCAATCAAGCAGAAAAAGAAAAGGTAAAGGTATTGGTTCTGGATTAGGAAAAACAGCTGGTAGGGGCCACAAAGGTCAAAAATCAAGGTCAGGTGTTGCTGTTAGAAATTTTGAGGGTGGTCAAATGCCTATTTATAGAAAAACTCCAAAAAGAGGTTTTAACTCATTAAAAAAAATAAATCCTAAATCTTTAACTTTGTCTTTAGTAAGTTTTAATAAGTTTAAAGAAAATTCTCTAATTGATAATAATTTTTTAATTCAAGAGGGTTTCTTAAAAAAGAAAGATCATAAAAAATCAATTAAACTAATAGACTCAATTCAGTTTAAAAAAAAACTTCAATTTAAAAATTTTAAGGTAACTCCTGGTGCCAAAAAAAGGATAGAAGAACTAGGTGGATCAACCTCATAATTTTAGATTATGAATATAAAAGTACCAAATATTGACTATAGCGAAGCAATAAAAAGCTCAGGCTTATTTAAAAAATTAGGTTTTGTTTTATTTGCAATAGCTGTTTATCGTCTTGGAACATATATTCCTGTGCCTGGTATTAACTCAGCTGTTTTAGAACAAATATTTGAACAACATCGTGGAGGGATTTTAGGAATATTTGATATGTTTTCAGGTGGCGCTTTAATGCGCATGTCTATATTTACACTAGGTGTTATGCCTTATATTTCCGCATCTATCATAATGACATTGATGCAGTCATCCTTTGATAGTTTAAAAGCTCTTAAAGAACAGGGCACGCAAGGTAGGAAAAAAATCCAACAATACACAAGATATTTAACAATAGTTTTAGGACTTTTCCAAAGTTATGGTATTTCAAATGGTATATTAAATTTATCAGACACAGTAGATCCAACTTTAGGAAGCGTAGCTTTTTTTCAAATTTCAGCAGTTATAACAATGACATCTGGAACTATCTTTTTAATGTGGTTGGGTGAACAGATAACAGAAAATGGTTTTGGAAGCGGAATTTCAATTATAATCTTCTCAGGAATCGTAGCTAATCTTCCTTTTGCTATCTTCAATACATTTGAACTAGGAAGAACTGGTGCTCTATCAGCTATTGCAATTATATCCATAATTTTTTTACTTCTTATACTAATAGTAATTATTGTATTTATAGAAAGAGCTCAAAGAAGATTATTAGTTCAATATCCAAAACGCCAAGTAGGCAATAAAGTATTTGGAGGTCAATCTTCTTATTTACCAATAAAAATAAATATTTCTGGTGTTATACCTGCTATTTTTGCGTCATCATTGTTACTATTTCCCAATACTATTTCTAATTTTTCACCTGAAAGCTCTGGTTTCCTATCTAGTTTAGGATTTTACTTATCTCATGGAAAACCACTGTACATGGCGTTTTTCTTTGGTTTGATTGTTTTCTTTGCATTTTTTTATACTAGTATTGTTTTCAACCCTAAAGAACAGGCAGAAAATTTAAGAAACAACGGAGGTTTTGTTTTAGGGTATAGACCAGGTGAGCAAACAGCTACTTACTTAGAACATGTCATATATAGGCTAACTTTTGTAGGTGCTATTTATTTAGGTTTAATTGCCTTAATTCCTGAATTTTTAATTGCTAGACTATCAGTTCCTTTTTATTTAGGAGGCACAAGTCTTTTGATAGTCGTTATTGTGGCAATGGATTTCTTTTCACAGATACAAACACAATTATTTTCATCTCAATATGAAAAATTATTAAGTAAAAATAAAATTTATAAAAGTAAATGGTTATAGTATTTATTGGCCCTCCAGGTTGTGGTAAGGGTACGCAAGCAAACATTTTAAAAGAGAGTATTTTACCTGATCTGAACATTTTAACTGTTAGTTCTCTTTTGAAAGAGAAATCTCAAGATGAGAGTATTTTGGGAAAAGATATTAAAAGAAAATGATATTTTTATTGGACTTAAAACTAAAAAAAATAATGGCAGTCTATATTATAAAGAGGCATTAAAAAAAAAAGCATCTTTAATTATAGTAAATATTAAAAATAGTAATCCTAAAATAGTTTATGTAAAAGATACTCAGTTATTTATTAAAAATTTATGTAAGATAATAATAGAGTCTTATAGAGGTAAGATTATTGCAATCACTGGATCAGTAGGTAAAACAACATTTAAAGAAAATATTTTCCACATATTAAAAAATAATAAATTCATAACATACAGATCTTATAAAAATTATAATAATTTACAGGGATTACAATTCTCTATTATGAACATAAAACTTGATAGTAATTATTCTATATTTGAGTTAGGTATTAATCATCCAAATGAAATGACAAAATTAGTCAAAACTTTGCAACCTCACTATTGCTTAGTGACAGGTATTGAAAATTCTCATATTGGAAATTTTAGAAATTTCAAAGAATTAATAAATAATAAATTAAAAATTTTTAAATCTAAAAGACTTTTATATGGATTTATCAATTTTCATTACAAACCTCATTATCTTCAAAGTAAACTCAATAATAAAATTCAACTTATAAATATTGAGAATGTAAATAAAAATATAAAAAAAATAAAAAATAAATATAAAGTTGATTTCTCACTTGATGATAGGAAATATTCTATTTTGTCAGTTAGGGGAAGTTTTTGCATAAATATTGCTATTATATCTTTTTTATTTTTAAAATTATTTATAAAAAAATTTGATACTAAAATCTTTTTTTATGAAAAGTCTATAATTGAGTCTAGGGGCAAGGAAGTAATAACAAATATAAGAAAAAAAAAGGTGAGATTCTTTGACCATAGTTACAATGCTAATCCATATTCACTAAACAAACAAATTTTAATTTTTAATGAAAGAAAAATTAATAAAAAAATATTAATTTTGGGAGCAATGAAAGAATTAGGAGCTCATGAAGATTATTTTCATAAACAAATTATTCAACTAGTTACGGATTTAAATTTAAAAAAAATTATTTTTATTGGAGAAGAATTTTATAAGTTTAAAAATAAATCTATCAATTTTAAATTCTACAAAAATTACTTACCTGCTATTAAATATTTAAATAAAGACATTGATAATATTAATAATATATTTGTTATGGGATCAAGATCAAATTATCTTGATAGAATAATTAAAAAATATGTTAAGTGATTTACTATACACGCTAAAAGAATCAGAATTTGTATTTAATTTATTTGGTTATATTTCATTTAGATCAGGCCTATCTTTAGTAAGCTCTTTCTTTCTAGTAATCATATTAATGCCTTACTGGATAAGATTTCAGCAACGTGTTTTTCCACTTGGTCAACCAATTAGAAACGATGGTCCAGATACACACTATAGCAAAAAAGGAACTCCTACTTTAGGTGGAGTATTAATACTCTTTTCAATTATTTTAAGTTCGGTTTTATGGACTTCAAATTATTCAATATATAATTATATTTTAATTTTGACTTTAATTTTATTTGGCCTGATTGGCTTTATAGATGACTTTCAAAAAGTCAAAATAGGTAAGGGAATATCTTCTAAATTTAAATTTTTAAGCCAGGTATTTGCTACGATCATTATTTATTTTACAATAAAATATAATGGATTTGATTTAAATCAGTTTAGCGTTCCTTTTTTAAAGAATGTTTCAATTGATTTAGGATACTTATACATTTTTCTCATTTTGTTTATTGTTATTGGTTCAACAAATGCAACAAATTTGACAGATGGTCTAGATGGATTAGTTTCAATGCCTTTAATATTTGTTTTTCTGACGTTTGCAATATTTGCATATGTTTTAGGCAATATTAATTTTTCTGATTATCTTTTAGTTAACTATATGAAAGGATCTGGAGAAATTGTAATATTTTGTACTTCTGCAATCGGAGCTTTACTAGGTTTCTTGTGGTTTAATTCTAGTCCTGCATCTATTTTTATGGGTGACACAGGATCACAATCTCTCGGAGCTTCATTAGCAGTAACTTCAATTCTTCTGAAACAAGAAATAGTATTGGCCGTTGCTGGTGGCCTTTTTGTAATTGAGACAATATCTGTGATGTTGCAAGTTTCTTTTTTTAAAATTTCAAAAGGTAAACGGTTATTTTTAATGGCACCACTTCATCATCATTATGAAAAAAAGGGGCTCTCTGAACAAAAAATTGTAATTAGATTTTGGATATTAAGCTTCTTATTTTGTTTATTAGCTCTATCACTTCTAAAGATTAGATAATTGATTAATTTAAATAAATATTTTTTGATTTATGGTTACGGCATTAGCGGAAAATCTATTGAAAAATACCTTAATAATAGAAATTGTGATTATCATATCTATGATGATTATAAGAAAATTAAAAAAAAAAAATTTATAAATAAAGATTACCTATTAAAAAATATTAAAAAATATAATTTTTTTATTGTTTCTCCATCAATCAAAATTGAAAAAGGACATTTTTTATACAAATATAAAAAAAAAATTTTAATTGATTTGGACTTTTTAAGTTTAGAGTTGTCTAAACAGAAAGTTATTGGCGTCACAGGAACAGAGGGGAAATCAACCACTTGTATCTATCTAAAAGATATATTATCCAAAAAATACAATACACAAATAGTTGGAAACTTTGGTAACACTATACTGGAGAATAAAAACCTAAAAAATTTGCTTTCTAAAATAGATATTTTAATTATTGAATTAAGCTCGTATCAATTAGATAAAGTAAAGTTTTTAAAATTAAATTATGCCTTAATTACAAATATTTTTAGTGATCATTTAGACTACCATAATAATTTAAAAAAATATATTAAGTCAAAATTTCTAATACAAAATTTATTATATAAAAATTCAAGTTTACATTTACAAAACAAATTATTTTTAGGTTATAAAAAGTATATTAAAACTGATAAAAAAAAATTATCATTTATTGATGATAATATATCTACAACTAATGATCTAAAAACACACTTTAAGAGACTCAATTTAAATGCAATTAAGAAGCTAATCTTTGAAATTGACCCTAAGATAAAAATTAAAATAAATAATATTAGATCTGAGTTAAATTTTAGAAATCAATTAATCTTCAAATCTTACGATCTAAAAGTTTTTAATGATAGTAAATGCACAAATTTAAATAATGCAATTTATAAAAATAACCTAATAAATAGTTCAAAAAAAATACTTATCCTTGGCGGTAAACTTAAAAAACAGGAAAAGAATATTAAATTTGATATTTATGATTCTTTAGTTTTACTGTTTGGTAATCATTCAAATTCATTTTTAAATCATCTGAATTTTATTAATTCATATTATTACAAATTTAATAATCTAAATGATTTAGTTATCTTTTTAAACTTAATTTTAAAATTTAATAAATATAATTATGTTTTATTTTCTCCAGGTGGAGAGTCATTTGACTCTTACAAAGACTATTTAGATCGTGGCAATCATTTTAATAAACTTATTACAAAATTAATAACATGAAGAATATTTTATTTAGAGATGATCAAAGTTTATTAGGTTCAAATTGGTACACTTTATCTAAAAAACTTTTTATAATTCCTTTTATTTTATCATTTATTGGTTTACTTGCTATTTATTCTTTAATAGGTACCGAATATTCAATTTTACTTTTATTTAAACACATTATTTTTTTATCTATATCTTTATTTGTTTTAATATTTTTATCTCTATTACCCAAAAAAGATCTAAGAAAAACTTTAAATATTATGTGTATTTTTTTTCTTATACTTTTAACTCTTGTGCCATTATTTGGATATGAAATTAAGGGTGCAACAAGATGGATAAGTTTTAATCTTTTTTCAATACAACCATCTGAATTATTAAAAGGACCCATGGTCTGTATGTTTTCTTGGTTTTGTTATTTGTATATTAAAACTAATAAAATTTTTTATCTATTAACTAATATTTTAATTTTAAGTATAATAATTTTTCTTCTTCTTCTTCAACCCGACATAGGAACTTTATTAATTTATATCTCAATTTTTTCTATAGTTATGATTTTGTACTTTAGAAATCTAAAATTATTCTTTTTTTTGGGTTTTATGAGCATCCTTTTTCTATTAATCGCTTATTTTATTTTTGACCATGTTGCCTATAGAATTGATAATTTTTTAGATGGTGATAATTCTCAAGTATCCAAAAGTCTATCTGCTATAAAAACAGGTGGCATTTTTGGTGTAGGTCTTGGCGAGGGCCAGCTTAAATATTCGATACCTGAGTCCCACAATGACTTTATATTTGCCATTTTAATTGAGGAATTTGGTGTTCTATTTGGTTTATTCGTCTCTTTTCTTTATCCAGCATTTTTTCTTTTAGCAAGAAAATCAATTTTAAATCCATCAAATTTGTTTGTTTCAAATACAATATTTACTTTATGTTTTTTGATTTCTATTCAAGCATTTATAAATATTGGTTCATCAATAAAATTAATACCACCTACAGGAATGACATTACCATTTATAAGTTATGGAGGTTCATCTATGCTTTCTTATGCAATAATATTTGGTACAGTTATTAACTTTAGTAAAAATGAAGAGAGTACTACAAATAATTCACAGTGAAGTTGCTGATGTAAGTGTAGTTTCAAAATTTTTTCAAAAAACACATCAATCTTCTACTATTTTTTATAAAAATTTACATTACTTAAAAAAAAAAGATATTGATAGATTTGATTTATTTATATTTCATGGTGGAAAACAGAGTGCAAATAGTGTATCGAAGGCTATTTTATATGAATATAAATTTCTTAATTATATTATTAAATTAAATAAACCAATAGTTGGAATCTGTTTAGGTGCTCAGTTAATTGCTAAAACCTATGGATCAAAAGTATCTAAATCAAAAAATAAATTATTTGAGTGTGGATATAAAAAAAATTTAAAAATAAATAACAAAGTTTTTAAAAGCAATTTATCTTTTTTACAATTCCACACAGAGGGTATTTCCTATAATAAAAATATGGAACTATTATCTAAGGGTATTTTGTATGAAGTAGACTCTTTTAAAATAAAAAGAAAAGATATATATGGTTTTCAATTCCACCCAGAGGTAACATCTAATACTATTAAAAGATGGCACGATATAGTTAAAATAAAATATCCATACATAGATAATTTAAATAAAATAATGAAAGACTTTAAAAAACACCAGTTTAAAAATTACGATTGGTTTCAAAGTTTTTTATTTAAGCTTTTAAAATGATAAATATTATATTTTCAGATGAATACAAAAATCATGATACTGGAAATCATCCTGAGGCAATCAAAAGGATAGAGGTTGTAAATAATTTAATAAAAGAAGAGTATTCAAAACATAATTTTATTGAACCGTCTATTGCTGAAAAACAAATTATATCTTTAGTGCATGATATTAATTATGTGAATTATATCTTTGACTCTATTCCTACTTCCGGTTTTACTCATTTTGATCCTGATACAATTGCTTGTCCTAATAGTTTAAATAGTTATCTTCTAGCTGTTGGTGGTAGTGTTGATGCAGTTAACTATATTATAAATAATAAAAATAAAGGCGTTTTCTTTTGTGCACATAGACCGCCAGGTCATCATGCTGAGAGCAATAAAGCTATGGGCTTTGGGGTATTTAATAACGTCGCCATTTCAGCTCAATATGCATTAAATACCGGTAAATTTAAAAAAATATTAATTGTAGATTTTGATGTGCATCATGGAAATGGTACTCAACATATTTTTGAAAATAACCCTAATATTTACTACGCATCAAGTCATCAATACCCTTATTATCCAGGGACTGGTTCACTTGACGAGGTTGGTGTTGGGAATATATTTAATTGTCCATTGCCTAGCGATTGTGATACTAGCACTTTTAGATCCTTATTTAGAAAAAATATAGTTGAAAAAATTGATACAAAATTTGATTTGATATATTTCTCTGCTGGTTTTGATGCACATAAATTAGATCCTCTAGCATCTATAAATTTAGAGGATGATGACTTTTACTGGGTGACAAAAATTATATTGGAAAAATTTGCAAATAATGTTCCAATAATATCTGTCTTAGAGGGCGGATACGATATGATTGGTTTGCATAATGGTTTAAATAACCATCTTAAAAGATTAGTTGAGTACTCAAATGAATAAAAAAAAAGAAAATAACTTTGAAAGTGCACTAAAAAGATTGGAGGAAATATCTGATTTATTAGAGAATGAAGATACTCCCCTTGAGGATAGTATAAAGCTATTTGAAGAGGGAATAGAGTTAAAAGAATTTTGCGAAGACAAACTAAAATCTGCAAAACTTAAAATAGATAAAATTGTGAAGAGAAATAAATCTTTAACTTCAACCGAATTCAAATAACTTAAAATTCTAATGTCAATTTTAAGTAAAATTAACCTGCCTAAAGATTTAAAAAAATTATCATTTAATCAATTACGAAAACTTAATGATGAGTTAAGAGATTATACAATTCAAGTAGTATCAAAAACAGGAGGTCATTTAGGAGCTAGTTTGGGGGTAATAGAATTAACATCAGCTTTACATTATGTCTTTGATACTCCAAGAGATAAAATTATTTGGGATGTAGGTCATCAAACTTACCCCCATAAAATATTAACTGGTAGAAAAAGCAAAATTCATACATTAAGAAAAAAAAATGGTTTATCAGGTTTTACTAAAAGATCTGAGAGTATTTATGATCCTTTTGGAGCCGCACACAGCTCTACTTCTGTTTCAGCCAATTTAGGGATTACGGCTGCCAGAGATATGCTCAATCAAAATTTTGATGTTATTAGTATTATTGGTGATGGTGCTATTAGTGCAGGATTGGCTTATGAAGGTCTTAACAATTTAGGGCATTTAAATAAAAATTCCCTAATTATTTTAAATGATAATGAAATGTCTATAGCAGAACCAGTAGGTGCAATGAGTAAATATCTTGTAAAACTATTAAGTTCAAAATCATATGAAAGCTTTAGAGATATCATAAAAAATTTTACTAAAAGATTACCTAACGAAGTAGGAGATTTTGCAAAAAAAACTGAGGGTTATTTAAAAGGATATTTAACTGGAAATACATTATTTGAAGAACTTGGTTTGAACTATTTAGGCCCTATTGACGGACACAATCTAAAATTATTGGTTCAATTATTTAAAAAATACAAAAATAAGGAATTACATGGTCCTGTTTTTTTACATTTAATTACTAAAAAAGGAAAAGGTTACAAACCTGCAGAAAGTTCAAAAGATAAATTTCACGGCGTATCTTCTTTTAACTTAAAAACTGGTGTTCAAAATAAATCTAAAGAAAAAACGTTCACTAATGTTGTAAGTGACACTCTTTTAAAATTAGCAAAAAAGGATAATAAAATAGTTGCTATCACAGCTGCTATGCCCTCTGGAACAGGATTAGATAAATTCAAAGAAATTTTCCCAAATCGTTTCTATGATGTAGGAATAGCAGAACAACATGCTGTAACCTTTGCTGGAGGTATGGCGACTGAAAAAGTTAAGCCTTTTGTCGCAATATATTCTACCTTTTTGCAAAGGGCATATGATCAAATAATACATGATATTGCAATTCAGTCTTTGCCAGTTAGATTTTTAATAGATAGATCAGGTTTTGTTGGTGCTGATGGAGCTACTCATGCAGGATCTTTCGATTTGAGTTATTTATGTTGCTTACCAAATTTCATAGTTATGGCTCCTTCAAGTGGAGAGGAATTAAAGAATATGATTAAATTATCTATGACTATTAATAACAAACCATCTGCAATCAGATATCCAAGAAATTTAGCCAATGATTACAATGAAAAAGCTAAGTTTAATAAAATTAAATTGGGTGAAGCAAAACTAGTAAAAAAAGGAAAAAGAATTGCTTTTCTCAGTTTAGGCACTCGGCTACAAAAAATCTTGGAGGTTTCTGAATTAATTAAAAAAAATTATAAATTTCAATGCAGTGTGTTGGACATGAGATTTGCTAAACCGATAGATAAGAAATCCATTAATTCTCTGATAAAAAATCACGAAATTTTTGTAACTATTGAGGAGAACGCAATTGGAGGATTTTCAAGTCAAGTAAACAACTATTTATTAAATGAGTCATCTAAATCACCAAAAATTTTAAATTTTTTTATGAAAGACAAATTTATTGATCAATCTGATATTGAGGACCAATACACTTTATCAGGTATTTCTTCAAAAAAAATATATGAAAAATTAACTAATTTTTTAAAGTGATTTTGATTTGTGAATTAGTAACAAATCTGCGATAACAAAATTGGTCATAGCTATTCCCACTGGTACTGCTCTAATACCTACACAAGGATCATGACGTCCTTTAGTTTTGATTTTAGTATTTTTAAAATTCTTTGTAACAGTATTTTTTTCACTTAACACTGAGCTTGTAGGTTTAACAATATATCTAAAAATAATATCTTGTCCTGAAGAAATACCACCTAATATTCCTCCAGCATGGTTAGTATGAAATTTAATTTTTTTATTTTCAAAGTTAATTTGATCAGATCCATTAGTGCCATCATAGTTTACTAAATCAAAACCAGTACCAAACTCTATACCTTTTACAGCATTTATGCTCATAATTGCTTTTGATAACTCAGAGTCAAGTTTTTGATATATTGGCTCTCCTATACCTACAGGACAATTTGAGACTCTAACTTCAATTACAGCACCTAGTGATGAACCTTTTTTTCGATGAGTAAGAATTAGCTCTTCCCATTTTTTAAGGATTGACTTATCAGGTGAGAAAAAAGGATTTTTATTAATAAAGTTATTATTCCAAGTTGAGTCTTCTATCTTCTCATTACCAATTTGTATAACAGCACTTGTGACTTTTATTTTATTTTTTGAAATTTTTTTAAGAAGTAATTCCGAAAGAGCACCTGCAGCAACTCTCATGGCAGTTTCCCTAGCACTAGACCTTCCCCCACCTCTATAATCATAATTTTTATATTTCATAAAATAGGTGTAATCGGCATGACCAGGTCGAAATTTATTTTTTATTTCTGAATAGTCCTTGCTTCTTTGGTCAGAGTTGTAAATTATCATTGATATCGGAGCGCCCGTGCTTTTACCGTTAAAAACTCCAGAGAGTACATTAACTTCATCTTTCTCTTTTCTTTGTGTTGTAAATTTTGACTGACCTGGTTTTCTTAAATCTAGTCTTGTTTGAATATATTTTGTGTCAATAGGTATTCCTGCTGGAAAACCATCAACGACGCAACCTATAGCATCTCCATGACTTTCTCCCCAAGTTGTAAACTTTAATAAATTTCCAAAAGAATTATGTGACATGAACTATTTATTTTTTACTAAACTCATTTAATAATCCTGCCACACCCTCAGCTTCATCAACTGCTACCATTCCAACTGTATGATAACCGCAATCAACATGGTGAATTTCACCGGTTACACCAGATGAAAGGTCGCTTAAAAGGTAGGCTCCTGTGTTACCAACATCTTCAAGTGTAACATTTCTCTTTAATGGAGAATTTAGCTCATTCCATTTTAAAATAAATCTAAAATCACCAATACCAGAAGCCGCAAGAGTTTTAATTGGGCCTGCAGATATAGCGTTAACCCTTATATTTTTATCCCCCATATCAACAGCAAGATATTTTACTGAGGCCTCAAGCGCTGATTTTGCTACTCCCATTACATTATAGTGAGGCATAACTTGCTCTGCTCCATAGTAAGTTAACGTTAAAATACTCCCGCCATTATCCATTAATTCATAGCAATATTTACAAGATTCAGTAAAGGAATAACAAGAAATATTTAGACTATTTAAAAAATTCTCTTTTGAAGTTTCAACATACTTACCTCTTAGCTCATTTTTATCTGCAAACGCAACAGCGTGAACAAAAAAATCCAATTTTCCCCATTTATCTTTAATTTTTTCAAAAACTTTTTTTACTGACCCTTCATCACTAACATCGCATTGTATCAATAAATTGGAACCAACAGATTTAGCTAAAGGATCTATTCTCTTTAATAGAAGATCATTTTGATAGGTAAAAGCTAATTCAGCACCAAAATTTGCGCATTGTTGAGCTATACCCCAGGCAATAGACTTATCATTAGCCACTCCCATTATTAGTCCTTTTTTATTTTTTAAATCCATTTTTTGCTAAAATTAATATAATACTCATACCATGTCAGATAAATTAAATCCAATTATTAAGTTTAAAGAATGGTTTGATTTAGCCACTGAAAAAGAGATTAACGATCCTAATGCAATGTGTCTATCGACAGTTGATGATAAAAATACCCCTCATTCAAGGATGGTTCTATTAAAAGATTATAATAATGAAGGTTTTATTTTTTACACAAATTACGAGAGCAATAAAGGAAATGATATTTTAAAAAATACTAATGTTTGCCTAAATTTTCATTGGAAGTCATTATTAAGACAAATAAGAATAGAAGGTAAAGTTGAAAAAGTCTCAAAAGAAACATCAGATAAATATTTTAATTCAAGACATTATTTAAGTCGAATAGGGGCGTGGGCATCTAATCAATCAAAGGTCTTAAAATCAAGAGAAGATTTAGAGAATAAAATTGAATTTTATAAAAATAAATATCCTGAAAAAGAAAATTTCCCTCGTCCTGATTACTGGGGAGGGTTTATAGTAAAATACTCAAAAATCGAGTTTTGGGAGGATATGCCTCATAGAATTCACAAAAGAGAAGTCTTTGAGTTTAAAGATAATGATTGGGTATCGTATACCCTTAGCCCTTAGTTTTAGAGTATTTACTCCATCTTTTTAACAAATCAGAACTAGAGGACTCTTTGTGATTGCCACCCACACCAAACTTTAATTCAATATTATATTCCTTTGCTGTTTCATATTCTAAAATTTTAGAAGTATCTGATCTATCACCTCCATTAGCAAAAATAATTTTTTCATTTGGATATTTATTTCTTACTTGAATTAACAAATTATTTGCACTTCCCATTTCATCATCTTCAAATTCCATAGCTTCATTTACCACTTTTAAGCTATCAACAACATATATTCTATGTTGAATATCCATAAAAAAATTTCCTTTTTTATCAATTAACCATTTATTAGAATTTACACCTACAATTAAAAAATTAGAAAACTCTAAACATTCTTTCATCATCATAATATGCCCAGGGTGGATAGGATCGAACCCTCCAGAAACAACACTAATAATTTTATTTTCCACTTGAAATAGACTCTAAATAACTTTTTAAATTATCGTAATCTTTATCTGAAATGTAATTTGGAGAAATAGTTAATATATCTCTCCAGGATGTGAGATAATTTAAATTCACTTTCATTTTAGATATATTTTTTTTAGCTTGAGGGTAGATACCATAGTAAAAAACTACATAAATATCTTTAACTTTAAGTTCATTTTGTCTTAAAGCCCTTATGAAGTGTAATTTACTTCCTCCATCAGTTGCCATGTCCTCTACTAATATTGACTGAGTATTCTTTTTAAACTCTCCTTCTATTAACTTATCTTTTCCAAACCCTTTAGGACTCTTTCTTATGTATATCATTGGATATTTCATCTTTTGACACAGAAAGGAAGAGTAGGGAATACCAGCCGTTTCGCCTCCAGCAATAATAGTCGAATTATCTTTATACTTTGATTTAATTTGTTTGCTCATTTCATTAATAATTAATTCTCTTTCTTTTGGAAATGAAATTAATTTTCTACAATCAACATAAACAGGACTTTTTTTGCCAGATGTAAGAGTAAATTGTTTTTTGAAGTCGATATTAACGCATCCAATACTTAACAGTAAGTTTGCTATCTTTTCTTTATTATTTTTGATTTTGACCTTCGACATTTTTCTGAACAATATTTAACATCATTCCATACTTTTTCCCATTTCTTTCTCCAATTAAATGGTCTTTGGCATACGACACAAATTTTAAAATCTTTTTTATTCAGCTAAATAATCTTCTCAATATCTTTATCATCGAGATTACCATTAATTATAACAAGAGGGCAATGTAACGAAATAGATTTTTCATATATAAGTTTGTCAATTAATGGCCCTGGTTTGCCTATATCTTTACTTGTAGCAAGAATAATAGTTGAGTTAGATGAATATTTATTTAAGAAACTTATAAACTCATCAATCTCATTATATTTAAATATTTCGGATTTTGCTTTAATTTTTGATTTATCTGAGATGAAGTTATGCACTTCTTTATGTTTTAATTTTTCGGTTATAACCTGATCTTTATCCAAAATTTTTTCAGCCCCTGATGTAAGCATCATACCTTCGCTTGCACTTTGAATAAAGCTAACAGTAGTAATATTAGATTTAGTTATTTTTGCTCTCCTTATAGCAAATTTAACTGCAGTCCACATTTCAGCACTTTGATCAATAACTACAAAATAATTTCTATTATTATTTTTTTTCATTTTTTTCTAAATATTAAATTTGTAACTAAACTAAGCAATAATGATATAGCAATCAAAATTATAATATAAATAAAAGACTCAGTTTTTAACAACTTTTCCAGTTTAAATGAAATTCCTCCTTTTTTTATTTGCAAGTTTTTAGATACCATTTTAACAATTTCATTGTTTTTTAATTCGTACATATAAACTTTTATATTTCCAGGTGAGATATTATCTGGTATCAAAAATTTTTTTAAAAATAAATTTCCACTTAAACTTTCAAGCTCCTCTTCTATGTATAAATTTTTTACTTTCATTGCTTTTCTTATTTTATGAAGTTCAAGAGAGTGATTACTGATTAGTAAATGTCTATCCTTTAATTTAGAAAATAAAAAAATTTCATTCAAAGTCTTTTTGGGAGAAGCGAAGATCGCAAAAAAACTAGGTTGATTATTCAACTCTTTTGTCTCATTAATCCATAAAAAACCCTCTTTAACTTTTGTTGTCAATTTAGCTTTTTTATTCTCTCCTTCAAAAATGAAGATGACATCACTTTCTTTATCTTTATTTCCAAATAAAACTACTTCTTTACCTAAAAAATTTGAGTTTATTTCAATTTCAAATTGATCTAAGGAAAAATTAGATGCAAAACCAATTTTAAAAAAAAATATGATTATTAAAATATATTTATACATAATTTATAATGAATAAGTTCTCAGGTGTTCTAAATAAATCATAAGCTAAAAATGATGAAATAATTAATAGTAACATACCAAATGTTACCTTTAAATTTTCTTGATCAAGTATATCAACTATCCTTGCAGCTAGTGCAGCTCCAATAGAGCTACTTACTATTAATCCTAAAGCCAACACAAAATCTATATTTTGATTTATGTATATTTGCAAAAATAAAGATACAAAGGATACTATTGTGATGTTAAATAGAGATGTCCCTATAACTGAAATAGTTTTCATACCTAAAAAATAAATCATACATGGAATAAGTATAAAGCCACCACCAATACCAGTTAGCCCTGTCAATACACCTATTAAAAAACCAATTAAAAGTGGTGCTAGAACACTTATATATAGTTTAGATTTTCTATACTTAATTTTAAAAGGAAGTCCATGTATCCAAGAATGTTGGTGTAATTTAAATTTTTTATTTTTATGTACGATATTTACTTTAGCTGTCTCATAGAGAATAAATACAGCAGTTATAATTAAAAGAATTATATAGATACTATTTAAATAGTTATCAATTAAACCAATAGTTTTTAGATTATTTAGAATTAATACACCAAAAAGTGTCCCCACTAATCCACCAATAACCATTGTTAAGCCCATCTGATAGTCTATGTTTTTTCTTTGAAAATGACTTACAACACCAGTTGATGTTGAGGCGAATACTTGAACAGTTGTAGTTCCAACTGCAACAGCTGGAGGAATGCCAACTAGAATCAATAGAGGAGAGGTTATAAAACCCCCACCTATTCCAAAGAGTCCAGATATAAAACCGATTCCAACTCCAAGGGAGATTAATATATAAATATTTATGGATATTTCAGCAATAGGTAGGTAAAAATTCATATATTGAAATAAAATATTATACTTAAAATTAATAAAATAAATTAATGATTAAATACACTTTAGCATTTGCATGTTCAAGCGATGGTTTTATTGCAAAATTTTCTGGTGATAATCCATTTGAATGGACTAGCTTGGAAGACAAAAAACACTTAGACAATTTAATAAAGAATCATAAATGGCAAGTTATGGGAAGAAAAACTCATGAATTAAATCCAAACGAGTCTAGATCAAGAATTATTTTTTCTAGAAAATACCAAAAAATCAAACAAATTAAAAATTCAATAAATCAATATTATTTTAATCCTGATATTAATCAGTGGGATGAATTTGAAAATCTTTGCAAAGAAAGTGTTTTAATTTTAGGGGGAACGAGTGTTCATGATTATTTCTTATATGCTGATTTAATTGATGAAATTTTTATTACTGTAGAGCCTTTAAAATTTGGAAAAGGCTTACCAGCTTTTACATACATAAATTTTAGGGACTTAGTTCCTTACTTAAATGAGAGAGGATACCACCATTCTGAAAAAAAAATTAATGATAAGGGCTCTTTGTTAGTTAATTTCTCAAAAACTTAGAAGTTCTGTATAATCATTTTTGTCGTTTACATTAAAAAATTCTATTTTTTTATTTTTTTTAAAATTTATATAATCAAATCCAATTTCTTCAGCAAATTTCATAATTTTATAACCATTATTTTTTAAAAGGACTTCATTTAATTCCGTAAATATTTTTGATGACCAAAAAGAGAACATTGGTTCGATAATATTATCAATCTTACAAATATAAACTTTATTCTTTTTTTCTGTAATTGAGATGAAATTATCTATGATACCTGTGTTTATTATTGGCGCATCAGTGGGAAAAAGTGCAAACCATAAATCCTCTTTTGAGTTTTTATATAGATCAAGAGCGCTATGTAACCCAGCTAATGGCCCTTTATAACCGCCAATCTTATCACTTACAACTTTATAACCAAATATTTTGTACTTACTGATATCTCTATTAGCATTAATAATAATCTCATGAGACTTTTCTTGAAGACTTTCTATTAAAATTTCAATAAAACTCTTATCTTTAATTTTTAAAAAACTTTTATTTTCATAACCCATTCTGGAGGATTTACCACCTGTTAGTATTACAGATACAAGCTTACTCATGTTTGGTATATCTAAATTCTCCAGATAAGATATTTAACCGTTTACCTCTAATTCTTCCAATCATTGTTAAATTTTTCTTTCTAGCTATTTCAACTGCCCAAGCAGTGAAACCTGATCGAGATAATAGTATTGGTATTTCCATTTTGATACATTTCAATACCATTTCACTTGTCAGCCTGCCAGTAGTGTAAAAAGACATTTCCTTTGCGTCTATTTTCTTATCAAGTATCAAACCAGCAATTTTATCAACAGCATTATGTCTTCCCACATCTTCAAAATAATACAAAGGTTTATCTCCCTGACATAATACGCAACCGTGTATTGCACCTACAGATAAATATAAACTTGGCTCAGTATTAATTTTTTTGGATAAATTCATAAGCTGTTGATGATCTATTCTTATTTTTTTATTCAAGGAAATGGTGTTGATTTCTTCAAATAAGTCTCCAAATACAGTCCCTTGTGCACAACCAGAGGTATTTACTTTCTTCTTTAATTTTTCTTCATAATTAGTTTTACTCTTTGTTCTTACTACAACTGTCTTTAGGTCTTTATGAAACTCAATCTTTTTTACGTCGTCTATATTATTAAGCATTCCCTGATTAAATAAATAACCTATAGCTAAATAATTTGGATAATCTCCTATAGTCATTATTGTCACTATTTCTTGGTTGTTTAAGTATAGCGTGAGTGGTTTTTCTTCAATGATTGGAATTTTTGTTATTTCGCCTTTTTCATTAATTGATTTTTTTAATTTAAATAAAGATCTGTTATTTACACTAGGTTTAATTAAAAAATCTGTCATTTTTTTCTTGATTGTATTATGGTGACAAGGTGAAAACAATAGCTGTTATTGGTTGGAAAAATAGTGGCAAAACTACTTTAGTGAGTAATTTAGTAAAATTTTTTAAAGAAAATAAAATAAAAGTTGGTGTGGTAAAACATGCTCACCATTCTTTTGACATTGATCATCCTAATACAGATAGCTATAAAATTAGAAAATCTGGAGCCTATAAAACTACATTAGTATCAGATAAAAGACTTGCATTCATAGAAGAGAAAGCTGAGCCACATATTAATTTTGAACGTTTGATAGAAATTAACAAAGATTGTGATTTGCTAATATTTGAAGGGTTTAAGAGATTTGATGATTTGATAAAGTTAGAAGTAAGCTTACAAAAAAATGACAAAGACTACCTCTACAAATCTATAAATAATGTTAAATATATCGTTACAGACGATAATATCGATCATCCAATTCAGACTTTTAATCACAATCAAATAGAAAAAATTGCCTCTAAAATATATTATGAAAACTCCTAGGCTAATATCTTTCAATCTTGCGCAAAAAATAATTATTCGGGAAAAAAAGAATTTATTTCAAGAGTCTAAGATTAAATTAAAGGAAGCACATAATGCAGTAGTATCAAGAACAATTACTTCACCAATAAATCTACCCTTACAAAATACTGCAGGATTAGATGGTTATATTGTTTCTAATAAAAATCTCAACAGAGTGTCAATATCTAATAGGCTTCTAAATGCTGGACATTCATATAAAAGATTAAATCCCAATTTAGCCTATAAAATAAATACAGGAGGTATTATCCCACAAAACTTTAAAAATTTTATTTCATTAGAAAACGCAAAAGTTGAGGGGAGAAATCTATTAGTCCAATATTCAAAAATATCTAATAAAGATATAAAAAAAAAAGGTGAGGATTTAAAAAAAAATAAAATACTGATCAAAAAAAATGAAAAAATTGATTTCATAAAAATTGCATTACTTTCATCAGTAGGGATTACAAATTTATGGGTATATAAAACTTTGAGAGTTGCTGTCGTATCCTCAGGAAATGAATTAATAAAATCTGGCAAAAAAATAAAAGATCATCAAGTATATGACTCAAACAAATATCAAATAATTCATTTTTTAAAGAAATTTAATATAAGTGTTCATGACTTAGGTATTTTAAAAGATGATGAGATAAAAGTTGATAAATTTTATAAAAAAAATCAAAATAAATTTGATATTATAATTAGTTCAGGTGGCTCCTCATTTAGCTCTAAAGATTACATATCTTCTTTTCTAAGTAAAAATACTAAACTTCTTTTTAAATATGTAAGAATTCAACCAGGTCGACCTGTGATTTTTTCAAAATTAAAATTCAATTATTATTTTTCACTGCCTGGAAATCCATTAGCTGTTTTCACTAATTTATTTTTTTTAGTAAGTTTATTTATAGATCCTTCTCGCAAAGATAATTCTAGCATTTCCAAATTTTACCAATCTGGATTTTCAGAAAATAAAAAATCTAATTTAACAAAATTTTATCGTGTAAAATTATCTAAAAATATACTTTATACTCATAACTCAAAAGGTTCTGCAAAACTAATTTCTCTTTCTGAAGCAGATGGGTTAGCGTTTGTCCCAGAGGGAATTGATAAAATTAAAAAAGGCGAAAAGATTAGATTTATTGAATTTTAAATTTGATATTTACTAAATTCCCCTTTTTTTTTAGTGAAATGATCTCATATTTTTTTTCTTCACAAAAATTTTTAAAGTCAAATTGTGATAACGGGTCATCACTTTCTATTGTAAGAACATCATTTTTTTTTAACTTTTTTATAAATTTTTCAGCTTTTAAGACAGGTATAGGGCATTCAAAGCCTTTAGTATCTAGATAATAATCCATTTACATATATATTTATTTTAAAAATACATGGAAATAAAGAATTTAGAAATTATTTTAGCTTTAGATAGTGAAAAACATTTCAATAGAGCGGCAGAAAAATTAAATATATCACAACCTGCTTTATCTATGAAGCTAAAGGCTTTAGAAAATGAAATAGGGGTAAGATTAGTAAAAAGAGGAAAGAACTATATTGGATTAACCTCTGAGGGAGAAATTTTAAAGGAACGATTTAAAAATATTGTAAAAGAGTACACTAATATCAAACAGTTAAGTTCTGAGTTAAAAAACAATTTAACTGGAAATTTAAGAATCGGTGTTATTCCTACTGCTCTATTGGAAGTTTCTTTTTTATTAAATAGTTTTGTTAAAAAATTTACAAATGTCAAATTGCAAGTAATTTCAATGTCTTCTAATGAAATTGATAAAAATCTTCATGATTTCAAATTAGATTTAGGGATTAGTTATTTAGAAAATGAACCAATATTAGGAGTTGAGAAGATACCTTTATATAAAGAAACATATTTTCTCATATCTAAAAAAAAGAATTTAAAAAATAAAAAGAAATTAAAATGGCAAGAAATTGGTAATTTAGATCTATGTTTAATTTCTAAAGAAAATCAATTTAGAAGAATATTAGATGCTGTTTTTAAAGAGAATAATATTAATCCGCGAGTTTTAATTGAGTCTAACTCTATGACTCATATTTACTCTCACGTAAATAGTTCAGAATTTTCAACAATTATGCCATATATATTTACTCAGTCATTTAACTACGATGAGAATACAAATTTTATTCAATTAATTTCTCCAGAAATATCTCATAAGGTAGGTATTGTTCATATTGATGATAATCGCCCATCACCTATTAAAAATAACTTTTTAAAATTCTTAAAAAGCTTTAATAAGTAATACTTATTAATTAATTACTTATTGATAATTGAAACTTAATAAAAAATTACTAAATTATATTAAATGAAAGACTCACAAAGTAAGATTCATCCAGGTTCTGGTAGAAGAAAAGCATTAGAATTCAACAAGGGTCGACAAAGTGATGACCAGTCAATTGATGATCTTAAAAACCTTATACCTAATGAATATTTTAGACAAAGGGATATGCTTATCGAAAGTCTTCACATAATTCAAGATCAGTATAAATGTCTAAAACCAAGACATTTAACAGCATTGTCCGAATTAACAAATTTACCTTTAACTGAAATTTACGAAACAGCATCATTCTATGCTCACTTTGATATTTATAAAGAGGATGATATCAACCCACCTGAAACAACAATTAGAGTTTGTGATGGTATTACATGTGAGATGAACGGATGCAAAACTTTAGAAAAAAATTTAAGTGACAATGTATCTTCTAATGTGAGAGTAGTTAGAGCGCCTTGTATGGGAAGGTGTCACCATGCACCAGTAGTTGAAGTAGGAAAAAAACATTTTGTAAACGCAGATGTAAGTGTAGTTCAAAAAGCCTTAGAGGAGCAAGATACAAAACCAGTTATACCAAATTACATTAGCTACGACGATTATGTAAAAAATGGTGGATATAAAATTCTAAAAGATTGTATTGAAAATAAAAAAAACCCAATGAAGCTCATAGAAGAAATGGAGCAATCAGGTTTGAGAGGTCTTGGTGGCGCAGGATTTCCAACTGGCAGAAAATGGAGATTTGTCAGAGCAGAAAATAAACCCAGATTAATGGCAATTAATGGTGATGAGGGTGAACCAGGAACATTTAAAGACCATCATTATCTTACAAGAGATCCTCATAGATTCCTTGAGGGAATGTTAATAGCTGCATGGGTAGTTGAGGCAACAGATGTATATATATACATGCGAGATGAGTACCCTGACGTAATAAAATTTTTAAAGAAAGAAATTAAAATTTTAGAAGAAAAAAATTTAAATAGTAAAACAAGAATTCATTTTAGAAGAGGTGCTGGTGCTTACATTTGTGGTGAAGAGTCATCAATGTTAGAAAGTTTAGAGGGTAAAAGAGGCTTACCAAGACATAAACCTCCATTCCCATCTCAAGTGGGACTGTTCGGTAGACCAACACTAATTCACAATGTCGAAACAGTTTTTTGGGTAAGAGAGATTTTGGAAAAAGGTGCTGTCTGGTTCAGTAGTCATGGTCTCAATGGTAGAAAAGGTCTAAGAACGTTCTCCGTATCGGGAAGAGTAAAAAACCCAGGTGTAAAGCTCGCTCCAGCAGGGATCACAATAAAACAACTTATTGACGAATATTGTGGTGGTATACAAGAGGGACATACATTTAAAGCATACTTACCTGGAGGAGCCTCTGGAGGAATACTTCCTGCAAAATTAGATAATATTCCCCTTGATTTCGACACGCTACAAGAGCATGGATGTTTTATTGGTTCAGCTGCTGTAGTCGTTTTATCTGATAAAGATAACATGAAAGATATAGCAAAAAATTTAATGTTCTTTTTTCATGATGAAAGTTGTGGTCAATGTACTCCTTGCAGAAATGGAACTGAAAAAGCTCTTAAACTTATGAACCAATCTTCTTGGGATGTAGACCTTTTAAAAGAATTATCATCGGCAATGATGGACGCCTCAATATGTGGTTTAGGACAAGCTGCCCCAAATCCAATGCTTTCTGTTATTAAACACTTCCCAGAGGAGGTAACCAACTAATGTCAGATAATATTAAATTTAAAATTGACGGTAACGAATATGTAGCCAACAAAGATGAGTCGATTTGGGATGTCGCAAAAAAAAATAACATTGATATCCCTCATCTCTGTTACTCACCTGAGCCAGGTTACCGTGCAGATGGAAATTGTAGAGCCTGTATGGTTGAAATTAAAGGGGAGAGAACCCTTGCAGCGTCTTGTATTCGTAAACCTACTGAAGGCATGGAGGTTACAGTTAACTCCACTAGAGCAGAAAAATCTCGTTCTATGGTTTTTGAACTTCTTGTGTCTGATCAACCAGAAAAAAATAATTCTCCTGACCCTGAGTCAAAGTTTTGGAATTGGTCTGAAAAATTAGGTGTTAGTGATAGTCGTTTCCCAAGTAAAGATAAAATAGAGTTAGACAGATCTCATAAAGCGATGAGTGTTAATTTAGATGCATGTATAAATTGTAATTTATGTGTTAGAGCTTGCCGTGAAGTACAAGTAAACGATGTAATCGGAATGGCTTACAGAGGATCAACAGCGAAGGTAATATTTGATTTAGATGACCCAATGGGTAATAGCACTTGTGTTGCTTGTGGAGAATGTGTCCAAGCTTGTCCAACAGGAGCATTAATGGAGTCCTCCTTAGTAGATAATGAGGGGAAAAGAGAGTCCTATTCAGATAAAGTAGTAGAGAGTGTCTGTCCTTATTGTGGTGTAGGATGTCAAACTGAAGTACACGTAAAAGACAATAAAATATTGTACGTTGATGGTAAAAACGGACCTGCCAATGAAAATAGATTATGTGTAAAGGGTAGATTTGGTTTTGATTATATCAATCATGATGGAAGGCTTACTAAACCTTTAGTGAGAAAACCTGGTGTTGAAAAAGATCCAAATCTTGAGATTAAAGATGCTGATATCTATGATTATTTTGAAGAGACTACTTGGGAAGACGCAATTGAAAGAGCTTCATCTGGTCTTTTAAATTTAAAAGAGGATCACGGACCAAAAAGTTTAGCAGGTTTTGGTTCAGCTAAGTGTTCTAATGAGGAAGCTTACTTATTTCAAAAATTGGTAAGAGTTGGTTTTGGTTCAAATAACGTTGATCATTGTACTAGATTATGTCATGCATCCTCTGTTGCAGCACTCATGGAATGTGTAAACTCTGGAGCTGTATCAGCTCCTTTTATGTCAGCATCTGATGCGGACTGTGTCATTGTTATAGGTGCAAGGCCTACTGAAAACCATCCGGTTGCAGCAACATATCTAAAACGTGCAGCAAAAAGAGGATCCAAGTTAGTTGTTATGGACCCAAGAAAACAAGGCTTAACAAAACATGCCAAATATAACTTGCAATTTAAAGCGGGTACTGATGTTGCAATGCTCAACGCGCTTTTATTTACCATTGTTGAAGAGAAACTTTATGATGAACAATATATTCAAGGACAAACAGAGGGCTTTGAAAAACTACAAGAAGATATAAAAGATTTTTCACCTGAAAAAATGGAAGCTATTTGTGGCATCAAAGCTCAAGAGTTACGAGAAGTTGCCAGACTTTATGCTAAATCAGAGAGATCTATTATCTTCTGGGGCATGGGAGTATCTCAACATGTGCATGGAACAGACAATGCTAGATGTCTAATTGCTTTGGCTTTAACCACAGGACAGATTGGAAGAGAAGGCACAGGGTTACATCCTCTGAGAGGACAAAATAATGTTCAAGGTGCATCTGATGCTGGATTAATTCCAATGGTCTTTCCTGATTACCAGTCAGTTGAAGATGGGAGCATCCATCAAAAATATGAAAATTTTTGGAAGACAGATCTTGATAATAAAAAAGGTTTAACCGTCGTTGAAGTTATTAACAAAATTTTAGAAGATGAAATTAAAGGTATGTATATTATGGGCGAAAACCCTGCAATGTCAGATCCTGATCAAAATCATGCTAGAGCAGCATTAGCTAAATTAGATCATTTAGTTGTTCAAGATATTTTCATGACTGAAACTGCCTGGCATGCAGATGTAATCTTACCTTCATCAGCCCATGCTGAAAAAACTGGAACTTATACAAATACTAACAGACAAGTTCAATTAGGTCGTCAAGCAGTACCACCTCCTGGTTTAGCGAGACAAGATTGGTGGATTACTCAAGCCATAGCCCAAGGTATGGGTTTAGATTGGAGTTATTTACATCCAAGGGATATTTTTAATGAGATGGCACAAGTAATGCCTTCACTAAAAAATATTACTTATGAAAGACTAGAAAATGAAAACTCTGTTACATACCCCTGTGATGATCCAAACAAACCTGGAAATGAGATTATATTCAATGAAAATTTTCCTACTGCAAATGGAAGAGGAAAAATAGTACCTGCTAAATTAATACCACCAGCGGAGCTACCAGATGACGACTTTCCGATGATATTGACAACAGGAAGGTTATTAGAACATTGGCACACTGGATCTATGACAAGAAGAGCAAATGTTTTGGATCATTTAGAACCTGAAGCAATAGTCAGTATGAATAGATGGGACATGAAAAGAATGACAATTAACCCTGGAGATCAAGTTTTAGTTAAAACAAAAAGAGGATCGCTGGCTATTAAGGTTAGAAGTGACAGAGAAATTCCTGAAGGTATGGTTTTCATGCCATTTTGTTTTGCTGAGGCTGCTGCAAACGTGCTCACAAACCCTCAGTTAGATCCGATTGGTAAAATTCCTGAGTTTAAGTTTAGCGCAGCAAGTGTTGAAAAAATTCAATCTTCAGTCAACTAATTTAAAAAATACTTATTATATCTTTTATCGGTATATCTTTTATATAAACAATTAAACCTATAAGAACTATTGTTAGGAAATTTATTGTCATTATAAAACGAAATAAATTAAAATTTGATTTATATAAATCATTTTCATTTTCAAGAACTAGTAATGATTTGTTCTGTTGTACTGATGATTGACTATCTAATTTATGAAAAATACTTAAGTCCCCATCAAGTTTCTGAGACGTCGACTCATAAACTTCTTTGATACTTGATTTATTGTTCAGGAATGTATTAATGGTATTAATTTTTTTTTCTAAAGACTCAATTTTTAATTTCAGTTCATCAAAATCAGATTTATTTTTCAAATTACTGACTCTTATTCTTGGTGATGAGTCATCAACATTTGGATTATAGTCTTTATTTTCTAATTGATTTTTTATTTCAGCTAATGAGTCTAAAATTTTCTTTGACTTTTCTTCGTTAAAACTTGAATTATTATTTTTTGTGGTATCTCTACCAAATTGATCGATATCCGAAACCATGAATCTTAAACTTAATGTAAGTAATGAAAATAATCAATTATATGTGTTCGTGGGTTGTTTATAATAGAAGTATATGGTGCCGGCTGGGGGACTCGAACTCCCGACCTGATGATTACAAATCAACTGCTCTACCAACTGAGCTAAGCCGGCAATGTGTTATTATTTATATTAAAATCTAGAATAAACAATATTTAAAAAGTACTAATTTTGAAATGATATGCAGCAATTGCTAGAGAATTTGCTGCATTATAACTATCAACACCATCTACATTTATTTGAGGGATACTTATTTTAAAGTCACTCTTTGCTAATATATTCCTTCTAATCCCTTTTCCTTCATTCCCTAAAATGATGACAGATTTTTTATCAAAATTAAATTCTCTATTCATTTCCTCACCACTCATGTCTAAGGAATAAGTCCAATAGCCAGATTTTTTTAGAGCTTCTATTGTTCTGTTAATATTTTTAGAAACGTGATATTTCAACACTTCAACGGCTCCAGACGAAGTTATTGACGTTACATCGTTAATATCTGCCGAAGAATGTTCTGATATTACTAAACCATCAGCTCCCATCAACAGAGCCGTTCTTATAATGTTTCCAAGGTTATTTTGGTCTGTAATCTGATCGGCGATGATAATAAGAGATTTTTTATTGTTTATAATAATTTCCTCTAAATTGGAGGGTTTATACTTTTCTCTTCGTATAACTATATCACTGATAAATCTATCATTTTTAATACCGAGTCTATAAAAATCGTTTTTCTTTAGTAACTTTGTCTTATTATTAAGTTTATTTTGCTCAATCAACTTTGCAAAAGCTGATTGTCTCTCAATATTTATAAAAATTTCAATAATTTTATCAGGATTATGAATTATACAACTAGTGCAAGAATTAGCCCCTGAAATAAGCATTGTTTTAAATAACAGTAAAAACTAAGGAAGTCTATTGACTTTCAAAGACAATTATCTATTAATCAACACCTGATTTTATACACTTTGGAGGGATGGCCGAGTGGTTAAAGGCGGCAGACTGTAAATCTGTTCACGCAAGTGTACGTAGGTTCGAATCCTACTCCCTCCACCACTTTTTTTCACTTTTCTTATTGAATTTTAAAGAAAAATTAGTAGTTTATCGGAACTCACAAGGATTTGATTTTGTGAATGTTTTGAAGTGGTTACCCGCTAAATCGCGGGTGTAGCTTAATGGTAAAGCTCCAGCCTTCCAAGCTGGCTACGAGGGTTCGATTCCCTTCACCCGCTCCAAGTACATTGAAAAAATTAAGTAATAGATATTAAAAAGAGGTAACAACTTAAAATGACTAAAGAAAAATTTGACAGATCGAAAGAACACGTCAACATCGGAACTATCGGTCACGTCGACCATGGTAAAACTACACTTACTGCAGCAATTACAAAAGTTTTAGCAGAAAAAGGTGGCGCAGAGTTTACAGCGTATGATGAAATTGATAAAGCACCTGAAGAAAAAGAGAGAGGTATAACAATTTCAACAGCGCACGTTGAGTATTCAACTGATAAAAGACACTATGCTCACGTCGACTGTCCAGGTCACGCAGACTATGTAAAAAATATGATTACAGGTGCTGCTCAGATGGATGGAGGTATTTTAGTTGTTAACGCAGCTGATGGTCCAATGCCTCAAACACGTGAACACATTCTTTTAGCTAGACAGGTTGGTGTACCAGCACTAGTTGTTTACCTAAACAAAGTTGATCAAGTAGATGATCAAGAATTATTAGAGCTTGTAGAAGTTGAAATAAGAGAACTACTATCAAAATATGATTTCCCTGGTGATGATATACCAATCGTAAAAGGATCAGCTCTTGCGGCTGTAGAAGACAGAGATGAAAATATTGGTAAAAATTCAATCATTGAATTAATGTCAAAAATTGATGAGTATATTCCTGCTCCTACAAGAGAATTAGATAAACCTTTCTTGATGCCAGTTGAAGACGTATTTTCTATTTCTGGAAGAGGTACTGTTGTTACTGGAAGAGTTGAACAAGGTGTAATTAAACCAGGTGAAGAAATTGAAATTATAGGTTTAAAAGATACAACCAAAACAGTTTGTACCGGAGTTGAGATGTTTAGAAAACTATTAGACTCAGGTGAAGCTGGAGATAATATTGGTGCCCTACTTCGTGGAACTAAAAAGGAAGAGGTTGAAAGAGGCCAAGTTTTGGCAGCTCCTGGCAGTATTAAACCTCACAAAAAATTTAAAGCAGAGATTTACGCTTTAAGCAAAGAAGAGGGTGGAAGACACACTCCTTTCTTTGCAAATTACAGACCTCAGTTTTATTTTAGAACCACTGATGTTACTGGTTCAATTAAATTACCTGAAGGCACTGAAATGGTAATGCCTGGAGATAATATTACACTTGAAGTTGAGTTACTTGCTCCTATCGCAATGAATAACAATTTACGTTTTGCTATTCGCGAAGGTGGTAGAACTGTTGGCTCAGGAGTTGTTTCAGAGATTATCGAATAAAAATATTCTCTGCAGTAATACTAATATGAAGGAGTGTAGCTCAACTGGTAGAGCGCCGGTCTCCAAAACCGGAGGTTGCGGGTTCGATGCCTGCCACTCCTGCCAAAAATATAAATAAAAATATGAAATTTAATCCTGCTAAATATTTAAGAGAAGTTCGACAGGAGGTATCTAAAGTTACCTGGCCCTCCAAGAGAGAGACTTTCACATCAGCAGGTATCGTTTTGGTTGTAATTAGTATTGCTGCAATTATTTTAATGCTCTTAGACCAATTTTTTTCTTTTATTGTGAGAATAGTTCTAGGATAGTTAAATGGTTGAAAATACTGATACATCAAAGTGGTATGTTGTACACTGCCACTCTGGTTTTGAGAAAAAAGTTGCAGACTCAATTTTAGATGAAGCAAAAAAAGTCAATTTAGAAGACTCGATTTCAGAAGTATCTGTTCCCACTCAAGCAGTAGTGGAGGTAAGAAGAGGTGTCAGAGTTAACTCTGAAAAAAAATTTTTCCCAGGATATGTTTTAATCAAGATGATAATGAATGATGACACTTGGCATTTAGTCAGAGATATACCAAAAGTTTCAAATTTTCTTGGCACGAAAGATAAACCAATTGCCATATCTGAACGAGAGGTATCTAAATTATTACAAGACATTACTGAAGGTGTTGATAATCCTAAACCTAAGTTTGAGTATGAAGTTGGTGAACAGATTAAGGTGTCTGATGGTCCATTTGCTTCATTTAGTGGTATTATAGAAGAGGTTGACAGTTCAAGACAAAAGCTTAAAGTGTCCGTCTCAATTTTTGGGAGACCGACACCTTTAGAACTAGATTATTCACAAGTGGTTAAGGGCTAATAGCATGGCTAAAGAAGTTTTAGGATACATAAAATTACAAATTCCAGCTGGTTCAGCTAATCCGGCACCTCCTGTTGGCCCTGCTTTGGGTCAAAAGGGATTAAACATTCAAGATTTTTGTAAACAGTTTAATGATAAGACAAAAGATTTGGAAAAAGGTGCACCTATCCCAACTATAATTACTGCATACAAAGATAGATCATTTGATTTTGTCACAAAAAAACCGCCCGTTACTTTTTATTTAAAAAAAGCTGCAAAAATAAAAAAAGGCTGTCAAACGCCCGGTAGAGCAAAATTAGGTAAGGTTACAATGAAACAGGTCGAAGAGATAGCAAAAGAAAAATTAGAAGATCTTAATGCATACGATGTTGATCAAGCATCAAAAATAATACTCGGATCAGCAAGGTCAATGGGAATGGAAATTGTATAATGAATTTAACTAAGAACAAAAAAAAACAAATCGAAGGTATAGACTTTACAAAGTCTTACAAAATATCTGATGCAGTTAAAATTATTAAAGAAAAAAAATATGTTAAATTTGATGAGTCTTTAGAAGTATCAATCAATACAGGTATTGACTCTAAGCAGTCTGATCAAAATGTCAGAGGTAGTTTTATACCTCCCCATGGTCTAGGAAAAAAAGTTCAAATCGCAGTTTTTGCTCAAGGAAAAGCTGCAGAGGAGGCTAAAGCAGCTGGTGCTAAACATGTTGGGGGAGATGATTTGGTTGCTAATCTTGAAAAAAAGATTGACGTAGATGTAATTGTAGCTACTCCAGACATGATGTCTGTTGTAAGCAAAATTGCTAAAATTTTAGGTCCAAAAGGTCTAATGCCTAATCCTAAAACAGGCACAGTGACAAATGACATTAATAGCACAATTGAAAATATCAATAAAGGACTTGTAGCATATAAAAATGATAAAGCAGGAACCATACATGCTGCTTTAGGTAAAGTTAGTTTTGACGAAAGTAAATTAACTGAAAACGTAATTTCATTTATTGATGAAATAAAAAAAATAAAACCGTCAGGATTGAAGGGTAACTTTGTGAATTCTGTTTATATATCTTCTTCTATGGGTTTTGGTTTAAGGGTTGAAATTTAATGAATAAAGCTGAAAAACAACAATATATTGAAAAACTTGATCAAATGTCAAAGGATTATTCTGCTATATTCGTTGCATCATTTTCAGAGATGTCAGTAAAAGAAATGATCGAATTTCGAACTGAAATTAGAAATAACGATGGAGTAACTAAAGTTTCCAAAAATAATATCGTTAAAATATTTGTTAACAAAGATGATGAAAAAAAAGGTCTAATTGATTTTTTATCTAATCAAAAATTATTAATTTTTACAAATAATCCTGTTGGAACTGCAAAAGTTTGTAAAAAATTTGAAAAAGATTTAAAAAAGCTATCTGCAGAGGCAGCTTTTTTTGATAACCAGTTATATTCAAAAGAGGATATAGCAAAGGTTGCAACTTTACCTTCTCTTGATGAGATAAGAGGAAAAATAGTTGGATTGATTAATGCTCCTGCATCAAAACTTGTAAGATTATTACAAAGACCTGATCAGGATATTATTTCAATACTACAAAACAAAAAAGACTAATTAGGGAGAGACAAAAAAATGGCAGATTTAAATAAAATTGTTGATGAGTTATCAACACTAACAGTAATGGAAGCAGCAGAACTTTCAAAACTTTTAGAAGAAAAATGGGGTGTAACCGCAGCGGCACCTGTAGCAGTAGCAGCAGGCGGAGCAGCTCCTGCAGCGGACGCAGCAGAAGAAAAAGATGCTTTTGATGTTGTTTTATCAGCAGCTGGTGATCAAAAAATCAATGTTATTAAGGAAGTAAGAGCTATTACAGGTCTTGGTTTAAAAGAAGCTAAAGACATGGTTGAAGGTGCTCCTAAAACCTTAAAAGAAGGAGTTAAGAAAGAAGAGGCGGAGGCTATGAAGACACAGCTAGAAGCCGCTGGTGCAAAAGTAGAACTTAAATAATCATTTATTATAGGTTCTATATAATATGCCACTTAGCTTTACAGAAAAAAAACGAATTCGCTATTCTTTTGGTAAGATCGGTAAAACGATCGAAGTTCCAAATTTAGTAGATATTCAAAAAATTTCCTACGATAAGTTCCTTCAATTGGGAAAATCAGTAGAGAACCGTTCTAATACTGGCTTGCAGGAAGTCTTTAATTCTGTCTTTCCCATAAAAGACTTTGCAGGTAAATCTGAACTTCATTATATTGATTATTATCTTGATAATCCAAAATACGATGTAGACGAGTGCAGAAGAAAAGGGCTCACTTTCTCAGCCTCTCTCATGGTTACATTTCGACTAATTATTTGGGATATAAACGAAGAAACTGAAGAAAAATCACTCAGGGATATTAAAGAACAAGTCGTATATTTAGGAGATTTACCTTTGATGACAAATAATGGTACTTTTGTTGTCAACGGAACTGAAAGAGTAGTTGTTAGTCAATTACATAGATCACCTGGAGTATTTTTTGACCATGATGAGGGTAAAACCCATGCTAGCGGTAAAGTTTTATACAATGCGAGAATAATTCCTTATAGAGGCTCTTGGTTAGACTTTGAATTTGATCATAAAGATAACCTCTTTTTTCGAATTGATCGAAAAAAGAAAATGATTTCCACTACAATTTTACAAGCTTTACCATCAAAAGCCTCAGAAAAGTATTTAAAGGAATGTATTCAAAATAAAGTTGATCCAGATATCTATAAAGTTTCAGGAATGACTTCAGAGGAAATTTTAACTTACTTTTACGAAACTTTTAATTTCAAAAAAAACAAAGACGGTTGGATAGTTAATTTAGATTTAAATAAATTTAAATATAAAAATTTACCATTCAATTTAGTAGATCCCAATACTAGTGAAGTTGTAGCTTATAAAGATGTAAAATTATCTTTAAAGTTGCTTAAAGAAATAAAAGATAAAAAAATTAATAAATTCTTTTTTAAACAAGAGGATTTGTATGGTTTTTATTTATCTAATGATATCATTAATTATGATAATGGACTAGTTTATGCTGAAGCTGGTACTCTTTTGAGTGAAGATTTTTTTAAAAGATTAGAAGAGTTATCTATAAATGAATTCTCTGTAATAAATGCTAATCAAGCTACTGGCAATTTAGGTGTTATAAATTCACTTATAGCTGATAAAAATAATTCAAGAGAGGAAGCTCTCTTTGATATATTCAAAATATTAAGACCTGGTGAGCCACCAACACTAGAAGCAAGTAATTATTTATTTCAAAATATGTTTTTTAGTGAAGATAGATATGACTTGTCTGAAGTAGGTAGAGTAAAGTTAAATACTTATTTATCATTAGACAAAGCCAATAAAACGAGAATTTTGAGTAAATCTGACATTCTCGCAGTTGCAAAAAAACTTTTTGATATGAAAACTGAAAGCGCTGGAAAAGACGATATTGATCATCTTGGCAATAGACGTGTTCGTTCAGTAGGAGAATTAATTGAAAATCAATACAGAATTGGTCTTGTTAGAATGGAGCGAGCAATTAGAGAAAAGATGGGCACAGTTGATATTGAATCAATAATGCCTCAAGATCTAGTTAATTCAAAACCGATACAAACTGTTTTGAAAGAATTTACTGGTACAAGTCAGTTAAGCCAATTTATGGATCAAACAAACCCATTAAGTGAGATTACACATAAAAGAAGAATTTCCGCATTAGGTCCAGGTGGTCTAACTAGAGAGAGAGCTGGATTTGAAGTAAGAGACGTTCATACTACTCATTACGGTAGAATATGTCCTATAGAAACACCTGAGGGTTCAAATATTGGTCTAATAAATAGCCTCTCATCTTTTGCTAGAATTAATCAGTATGGTTTTATTGAAACACCCTATAGAAAAATAGTTAAAGGTAATGTTACAGATGAAGTTCTTTATTTGAATGCCGATGAAGAAGAGAATTACACAATAGCCCAAGCAAATAGCCCAATAAACGATAAAGGTCAATTCGCTGAGGAACAAGTTAGTTGTAGAAGGAGAGGTGATTTTATTTTTTGTGACCCCTCTGAAATAGACTTCATGGATGTTAATCCTCAACAACTTGTATCTGTAGCTGCATCATTAATTCCATTCTTGGAAAATGATGACGCAAATAGAGCTTTAATGGGTTCAAATATGATGAGACAGGCTGTCCCTCTGGTTAAAAGTGAAGCACCTCTCGTGGGTACTGGATTTGAGTCAAAAGTTGCAAGAGATAGTGGAGCTGTTGTGGTGGCAAAAAATAGCGGATATGTTCATCAAGTTGACTCATCAAGAGTAGTAATAAGATCAGACTCTAAAAATATTAGTAAGAATAAAAGTGGTGTAGATATTTATAATTTGAAAAAATTTCAAAGATCTAACCAAAGTACTGCAATTAACCAAAAGCCTATTGTCAAAATAGGTGATTATGTCGAAAGAGGAGATATTATTGCTGACGGACCTTCTACTGATTTGGGAGAATTAGCCTTAGGAAGAAATCTTCTTGTAGGTTTTATGCCCTGGAATGGATACAATTTTGAGGACTCTATTATAATGTCAGAAAGAGTTGTTCATGAAGACAGATATACCTCGATACATATCGAGGAATTTGAAGTCTTATGTAGAGATACTAAATTAGGTCCCGAAGAAATTACAAGAGATATGCCAAATGTTGGTGACGAGAGCATCACTAATCTTGATGAAGCAGGTATTGTTTATATTGGCTCTGAGGTTAAACCAGGAGATATTCTCGTTGGAAAGGTCTCCCCAAAAGGTGACTCGCCTATTACACCAGAAGAAAAGTTATTAAGAGCTATTTTCTCAGAAAAAGCAGCTGATGTTAAAGATACGTCTTTGAGACTACCAACTGGTTACTCTGGTGTCGTAGTTGACGTCCAAGTGTTAGTTAGAAGGGGTGTAGAGAAAGATGAGAGAACTATAGCCATCGAAAGAGTTGAAATTGACAGATTAGCTAAAGATAGAGACGATGAAAAAAATATTTTAGAAAATAATTACAAACAAAATCTTATAAATATTTTTAAAAATAAAAATGCTAGCACAAATATAGATGTATTTGTTAAAGGAACTAAAATAGAAGAAGATATTTTAATATCTAAATCTATTGAAATATTAGAAAAAATTCAAGTTGATGATGATTTATCTATGGAAACATTTGCTTCACAAAAAAAAATTTTTAGTGATGCTGTAATTTTATTAGATAAAAAATTTCAGAATAAAATTGAAAAAATTCAGAGTGGAGATGATTTGTTACCTGGTGTTTTAAAAGTAGTTAAAGTTTTTGTTGCAGTGAAGAGAAAACTTCAAGCTGGAGATAAGATGGCCGGAAGACATGGCAACAAAGGTGTAATTTCAAAGATTGTACCAATCGAAGATATGCCTTTCTTGGAGGATGGAACTCCAGTAGATGTATTACTGAATCCACTAGGTGTTCCTAGTAGGATGAATATCGGTCAAATATTAGAGACACACTTAGGCTGGGCAGCATATGGGATAGGTAAACAAATTTCCCGAAGCTTAGATATGGCAAAGAAAGAGGGAAATATAAACCAGTTAAAAGAGTCATTATCCAGTTTCTATGAGCAGAACAAAGACTCAAATATTGAAATTGCAAAAATGAATGATGACCAGATAATTGAATTAGCAGGAAATTTAGAAAAAGGTGTTACTTTTGCTACACCAGTCTTTGATGGTACAAACACACACGAAATTACAAATCTTTTAGACAAAGCAGGATTTGATAATAGTGGTCAAGTACATTTATATGACGGTAGATCCGGAGATAGGTTTGAGAGAAAAGTAACAGTTGGTTACAAGTACATACTTAAACTGCATCATTTGATTGATGATAAAATTCATGCTAGATCAATTGGCCCTTACAGTCTCGTCACACAACAGCCTTTAGGCGGTAAAGCTCAATTTGGTGGCCAAAGATTTGGAGAAATGGAAGTATGGGCACTAGAGGCATATGGAGCTTCAAATACTCTTCAGGAAATTTTAACTATAAAATCTGATGATGTTGCTGGCAGAACAAAAGTTTATGAAGCATTAATTAGAGGAGATTATAACTTTGAAAGTGGAATTCCTGAGTCGTTTCATGTTTTAGTTAAAGAGCTTAAATCACTTGGACTAAATGTTGAATTAATAGAAACAGACCCCGCCGTTAATATGGAGAACACACAATGAAAGATTTAACTAATTTATTTAAAACCAATAATCAAACTCTTAATTTTGATCAGATTAAGATTTCTGTTTCTAGTCCTGAGCAAATAAGATCATGGTCTTTTGGTGAAATAAAAAAACCAGAGACTATTAACTACAGAACATTCAAGCCCGAAAGAGAAGGATTGTTTTGTGCAAGAATTTTTGGACCTACAAAAGACTACGAGTGTTTGTGTGGAAAATATAAAAGAATGAAATTTAAAGGCATTACTTGTGAGAAATGTGGTGTCGAAGTTACACTCTCTAAAGTTAGAAGAGAGAGAATGGCTCATATTGAATTAGCTGCTCCAGTTGCTCATATTTGGTTTTTAAAGTCATTGCCTAGTAGAATTGGTCTCGCACTTGATATAACTTTAAAAAATCTAGAGAAGGTTTTATATTTTGAAAGCCATATAGTGATTGATCCACTAATGTCTGGCTTAAGCTCTAATCAATTACTGACGGATGAAGAATTAGAAGAGGCTATTGATCAATTTGGAGAAGACTCTTTTAAACATGGTATTGGTGCAGAAGCTGTGCAAGAAATTTTATCCAAAATTGACTTAGAAGCTGAAATAGTAAAACTAGTTGAAGAAAGTGAGTCTACCTCTTCTGAAACTAAAAAGAAAAAAATCCTTAAAAGGATGAAAGTTATGGAAGGATTTAAAAACTCAAATATTAAACCTGAATGGATGGTTTTAAAAGTATTACCTGTTATTCCACCAGAGTTAAGACCACTTGTGCCTTTAGAGGGCGGTCGATTTGCAACATCTGACTTAAATGACTTGTATCGAAGAGTTATTAATAGAAATAATAGACTAAAAAGACTTTTAGACTTAAGAGCCCCAGACATAATTGTTAGAAATGAAAAAAGAATGCTCCAAGAATCCGTTGATGCTCTTTTTGATAATGGAAGAAGAGGAAGAGTTATTACAAGCACTAATAAAAGACCCCTAAAATCTTTATCTGAAATGCTTAAAGGGAAACAAGGCAGATTTAGGCAAAATTTATTAGGTAAAAGAGTCGACTACTCTGGTCGATCAGTGATTGTCGTAGGACCAGAATTAAAACTTCATCAATGTGGACTGCCAAAAAAAATGGCTTTAGAGTTATTTAAACCATTTATATATAACAAACTTGAGTCTTATGGTTTTGCCTCAACTCTTAAATCTGCAAGAAAAATGGTAGAGTCAGAAAGGCCAGAAGTTTGGGATATACTTGACGAAGTAATTAGAGAACATCCAATTCTTTTAAATAGAGCACCTACATTACATAGATTAGGAATTCAAGCATTCGAACCAATTTTAATTGAAGGTAAAGCTATTCAACTCCACCCATTAGTTTGTACTGCATTTAATGCAGACTTTGACGGTGACCAGATGGCAGTTCACATACCTTTAAGTCTTGAAGCGCAACTAGAGGCAAGAGTTTTAATGATGAGTACTAATAATATTCTTTCACCTTCAAGTGGAAAACCAATTATTGTACCAAGCCAAGATATAGTACTAGGTATTTACTATTTATCATTAATTAATGAAAAAGAAGATGCAAAGAAATATTATTCTCATGTAGGTGAAGTAGAATTTGCATTAGAAAACAAAACAATAGAATTGCATACGCCTATTCTATATAGAACTAAAATATACAATTCGGAAACAGATAGTTTTGAATACAAAAAATATACTACTTCCGCTGGTAGAGTTATCCTCTTTAAAACAGTTCCTGAAAACAAAAACTTACCATTTGATGTAATTAACAAAGTTCTTACAAAAAAGGATATTAGTAATCTTTTGGACAACGTTTACAGGTTTACAGGTCAAAAAGCTACTTGCATATTTGTTGATCAAATCATGAATGTAGGTTTTAAGTATGCCGCAAGAGCAGGTATCTCGTTTGGAAAAGATGATTTAGTTATACCTGAGGAAAAGAATGTTTTAATTCAAGACACACAAAAACTAGTAAACAGTCTTGAAAATCAATATCAAGAAGGTCTTATAACTGAGAGAGAAAAATATAATAAAGTTGTAGGCTTGTGGTCTACTTGCACCGACAAAGTAGCAAAAGCAATGATGAAAACTGTATCATCCAATAAAGATAGCCAAATAAATTCTGTATACATCATGGCTGACTCTGGTGCTCGTGGTTCTGAAGCTCAGTTAAAACAGTTAGCAGGCATGAGGGGTTTGATGGCAAGACCATCAGGAGAGATTATTGAAAATCCAATAACATCTAACTTTAAAGATGGTTTAACAGTTCTTGAATATTTTAACTCGACTCATGGTGCCAGAAAAGGTTTAGCTGATACTGCTCTTAAGACTGCTAGTTCAGGTTATTTAACTAGAAGACTGGTTGATGTTGCTCAAGATTTAACAATCACATGTAAAGATTGTACATGTAAAAATGGATTAACTGTTGACACCATCTATGAGTCT
>CACDTV010000010.1 GCA_902555695.1 uncultured Alphaproteobacteria bacterium
TTTTTTAATAAATTAATATTTAAATATTTGTAATGCTCTAATTCATTTATTGTATTAATTATTGAAGTTGTCTTCTTTTTGATATTCACAAGATCTAATTTTTCTAAAAAAAAAGCATCTTTCGCAAATTGCCTACCAATCATAAATTGAGTAATATTTTTTGACTGAAAAAATTTAAAGGTTGCTAAATCATTAACCTCACCGTTAGGAATAAGTTCCATTTCAGGAAATTGATCACAACACTCTATAAATAAATTGTAATTAATTTTCGGAATTGTTCTATTTTTTTTGGTATCTAAGTTCAAAACACCATTTCTACAATGTATAAATACTTTTTTAATTCCTATTTCATTAAACAATTTAAGATAATCAAAAATATAACTCTTATCCTCATCCATACCTAAACCAAGTCTACATTTTACCGATACATCTTTATTATATTTTATCAATTCATATAAACATTTTTTTACTAAGTCATACTTTTGGGTTAAAGCTAAACCAAGCATATTTTCTTGGACTCTAGAACTTGGGCACCCTAAATTAAAATTTACATGTTTAATAATATCTACTTTATTCAAAATATTTATTGTTCTTTTAATTTCTTCAGGATCTGAGCCTGCAATTTGAATGGCGCTTTTATTATTTTTTAAAAAATGCTTGGTTATTGTTTTGGTCTCATTGTGGATGATTGCTTTATCCACTATCATTTCAGAAAAAGTAATTACACTATTTCCATAAATGTTTTCCACTAAACTTCTAAAATAGCAGTCTGTGTAACCCATCATTGGTGCTAAATAATAATTCATCGAAAAAATTCTTTTAATAATTGAAAAATACTTTAATAAAAGTAAAAATCATTAAAAATCAAGACATTGGAAAATTTCAACATAAATCACCTAGTTTTTAATTCTGATGGGCTAATACCTACGATTGCTCAAGAGAAGTCAACTAATGAAATTCTTATGATGGCCTACTCAAATAAAAATTCTATTGAAATGACAGTAAAAACAAAAAAAGCACACTTTTGGAGTAGAAGTAAAAAAAAATTATGGTTAAAAGGTGAAACATCTGGCAACAAACTTAATATTATTAATATTTATACTGATTGTGACAGTGACGCTTTGATTTATGAAGTTGAGCTTGAAGGCATTGGCGCTTGCCATACGGGTAAAAAAAGTTGTTTTTATAAAAAATTAGAATTATGAGCGATATAATAGCATTTAAAGACTCGAATAATAATTATTGGGACACTGAAGTTGAAAATAGCACTCCCATTAAACCTAAATCTGATGATGCATTAAATATAATGCGGCATGATATGGCTCATATTTTGGCTGAAGCTGTAATTACTCTTTTCCCAAATGCTAAACCAACTATTGGTCCTTTCATAAAGAACGGTTTTTATTATGACTTTGATATGGAAAGCACTCTATCAGATGATGACTTAGCTAATATAGAAAAAAAAATGAAAGAAATTCTCTTAGAGGGAAGAAACTTTTTAAAGAGAGCTGTAACTAAAAAAGAGGCATCAGAAATATTTAAAGATAATAAATATAAATTGGAGCTTATTAATAATTTAGATAATTCTGATGAAATAACACTCTATGAGCAAAAAAATTTTACTGACCTTTGTAAAGGTCCTCATCATAAAAGCACAAAAGATTATAATGCCAGCTTTAAAATAACAAATGTATCAGGGGCTTATTGGAGAGGTATTAGCACTAACAAAATGCTTCAAAGAATTTATGCAACCGCTTGGTATTCTGAAAAAGAACTTCGAGTTTATTTAAAAAATTTAGAAGAGGCTAAAGAAAGAAATCATAGAAGATTGGGCACAGATATGGGTTTGTTCCTTCTAACTGATTTATCAGCAGGGAATGTATTTTGGAAAGATAAAGGCTTAACATTGTATCAAAATATTGAAAAATATATTCGCTCTGAGCAACAAAAACTTAATTATTTTGAAGTAAAAACACCTGAGCTAGTATCAAATGAGCTTTGGATAAAGTCTGGTCATTGGGACAATTTTAAAGAAAATATGTTTACATCAGAAACTGACAACAAGACATTTGCACTAAAACCTATGAATTGTCCATGTCATATTGTTTTATTTAACTCTCAACTAATAACTTACAAAGATTTACCACTTAGATACTCGGAGTTTGGTAAGTGTCATAGATACGAACCCTCTGGAGCTCTAAATGGATTATTTAGGGTTAGAGGTTTTACTCAAGATGATGCCCACATATTTTGTTCTGCTGAACAAATATATGATGTTTGTAATGAGACAACCCTATTAATTGAGAGAGTGTATAAAAAGTTTGGATTTGAAAAAATAAAATATAATATTTCTACTCGCCCAGAAAAAAGTATTGGTACGCAAGAAAACTGGGACAATGCAGAAAATCAGTTAAAAAAAGTTTTAAAAGACAACAATAAAGAATTTAATATTTTAGAGGGTGAAGGGGCATTCTATGGCCCAAAAATAGAATTTACATTAGAGGACTCACTGGGTCGAGAATGGCAATGTGGAACGATACAAATTGACTTCAATCTCCCTGATAGATTGGGTGCAAAATACAAAGACAAAGATGACAAAAATCAAGTTCCAATTATGATACACCGAGCAGTTGTCGGATCTCTAGAAAGGTTTATAGCAATTATTCTTGAAAACACTAATGGCTGGCTTCCCTTATTTGTTACGCCTATACAACTTGCAATTCTCCCTGTGTCTGAAAAATTTGTTGATCATAGTAACCGAATTAAAGGGGAACTTCAAAAACTGGGTGTAAGAGTAATTGTTGATGGATCTGATAACAAATTGGGTTATAAAATAAGAAATTCTGTTTCTAAAAAGATACCCTATTCTCTTGTAATGGGTGAGAAAGAGATTGAGTCAGACTCATTTACTCTAAGAAGTAATGAGGGTAAGAATACTTCTTTTGATGATATTAAAACTCTCTCAGATTTCTTTATCAGTAATTAACTATTAAAAAGTTAATTTATAAAATAAGTTAATTTCTTAAAATGAGCGACCACATCAAGGCAGTAATTATAGTAGTTTTAAGTGGATTAATATGGAGTTTTGGACCACTGGTGGTCAAAAATATGATAGACCCTCAAATCTATCAACTCCCCTACCTTGTTATTAGAGGGCTTACAGTTGCAATTATCATCGCCACATATCTTATTCTTAATGAGCAAAAAGACTTTTTTATGAATGTAATCAAAATAGATAAAGTTTCTGTGATTGGTGGTCTTAGTTTAACAACAGCCATGGTTGGTTTTATTTATTCAATAAGCAATACAACTGCCGCAGTTACTCTATTTATGTTGGCGTTAATGCCTTTTTTAGCATCATTAATTGCCCTAGTATTTATTAATGAGAAAATCTCAAAACAAAATTTTATTACTATGATTATTGCGTTTATTGGTGCTTTAATAATGATATATGCAAGTGCCTTTAGTGGATCGTTGTATGGATTAATTATGGGCTTTATATCAAGTCTTGGCTTTGCAGCATTCACTGTTGCTTTGAGAAGCAAAAGTAACTTTAAAAAATTTTATATTTTAATTTATGCAGGAATTTTTTGCGCAGCTATTTCCGCCTTTTTAATGATTTTTAATGATCAAGAAATCTATTTACCCTTCAGAAATATTCTTTTGAGTATGACTCATGGTTTGATCGTAGCAACTGGGCTTATCCTTTTTAGCATTGGTTCAAAACAATTACTTTCGGGAGAACTAACAATGCTATCTTTATTAGAAGTAGTTGGAGGAATTTTTTGGGCGTGGCTACCTATTCTGGGTATCAATGAAACACCAGATATAAATACAATTATAGGAGGAATTATTATTTGCTTAGCTATTGCGATGAATTCATATCGTTTTGATAAAAACAGGCTTCAAAATTTAATTAGATAGTAAGACCAACAACACCAATGAAAGTTAAAGAGATGCCTAAAGTTTGAATTTTAGATATTTTTTCTTTTAAAACTAGTCTAGCCAATAAAACTGTTACAAGACCAAAACCTGAAGAAATAACTACTGCAATACTCACTTTGTCAAAAGCATATGCGGAGACCAAACAAAAATAACCAGTAGTTTCTAATATTCCTTGAAAAAATAAAATAGGAACTGCTTTTTTTGTCAGTGTTATTTTAGACTTCATAAAAAATAATAAGGAAGCAATACCCAATAAACTAAAAAATCTTACATATATAACAGCCTCAATTGGATTTAAAGAATTAGAGGCCTCTTGAGAAAAAATAAGACCCAAAGCAAGCATACCACTTGCCATAAATGACACAATTAGAGACTCTTTTATCTGTTTTTTTGACAAACCTAGGCTTTCTTTAAAACTATCAGCGCTTATGGATACAAATATTGCGCCGGATATTACAACAAGAGTGGCAATCCACTGAGTCAGTGTGGGTTCACTTCCTAAAAAAAATCTTATGACAAAAACAAAAAAGGGGTTGGTCGCTGTTATCGAGGCTACAATTGATACTGGTCCCATTTGAAGACCTCTGTATAAACAAAGAAGTCCAAACATTATTAAAATTCCTGATAGAAAACTATTACTCAAACCAATCGCGTTTGGAGAAAGACCACTTCCAAAAAAATAGAATAAAATTAAATAAAATATTGAGCCAACAACCAGCATCCAAAAAAGTGAATTTTTAAATCCAACTTCCTTTGATGAAAATCTAGCTAAAAAATCTCCAACACCAAAACTAAAAGCTGAGAGAATACCCAATAAGATTGCCATCAATATAACTAAAATCTAAACGTGAAAACTCTCACCACAACCGCATTCACTAGTCTGATTAGGATTTTTAAAAATAAACCTTTCTCCAAATTCTTCTTTAATAAAGTCCATTTCTGTGCCTATTACATACATAACTGCTTTGTCCTCAATATATAGAGGAAACTTGTAATCATTGACTAGCTCACAACCTTGTATGTTATCATTACTCACATACTCCATTGTATAACTCAATCCCGCACAACCTTTAGTGCTTAAGCCAATCTTTAAACCAATAGCTTTACTATTATTAACTAATAATTTAGAAATTTGTTCTTCAGCAGTTTTGGATAATGAAAATAAAGGACTGGTCATACTAAAAACCTAAAGCTAACTTTGCATTTTCACTCATCATATCTTTATTCCAAGGTGGTTGAAAGGTTAGTTTTATACTGACTTGTCCTACATCATTTAGTTCATGAACTTTTTTAGCAACCTCTAATGGAAAACTATCAGCAACTGGACAGTTAACTGTTGTTAGTGTCATGATAATTTTAATATTGTTAAAATTATCTATTGATATGTCGTAAATTAAACCAAGATCATAAATATTCATATCCATTTCAGGATCTTTTATATCTGTGAGAACTTTGATTATATGATCATTTGTTAATGTCACTGACTGTGATGACGATTTTTCTCCGTAAGCAATTTCACCTTCAGAACTTAATTTTGGCATAAAGTCAGAGAGTGTTTTATTATCCATAGCCTATTGAAGAAGTTTTAGAGTTTTTTTCAAAGAGTCTATAAAATGATCAATATCATTAAGATCGTTATAAATACCAAAAGAGACTCTGCAAGAACCAGGTATACCTAACTTTTTCATAAATGGTTGGCAACAATGGTGACCTCCTCTAATCATAATTCCATACTGGTCAAGAAAAGTGGCAATATCATTAAAATTTTGGTTTTTAATATTAAAAGAAACAATGGATGTAGCATTTCCATCTTCATTAGAGCCATATATATCTACTTCTTTGAATTCACGTAAAGCTTCAATTAATGTAGATCTTAGTTTTTTTTCATTCAGAAAATAGTCTTGGTAATTATTGTTATTTAAATATTCCATAGCTGTTTTGAAGCCAATTGCTGCCTCAATTGAAGGCGTACCCGGTTCAAATTTATTGGGTAACATAGCATAGGAAAAATCATTTGATGAAACTTCATTGATCATCCCTCCTCCAAGTGTTGGAGGATTTAATTTATTTAAAATATCTTCTTTACCATACATAATTCCAATACCAGATGGACCATAAAGTTTATGAGATGAAAAAGAGTAAAAATCACAATCCAAATCTTTTACGTCAATTTTTAAGTGTGCTATTGATTGACAACCATCAATGGCAACATAAGTATCTTTATTAATTGATTTTTTAATCTTTTTAATATCAAGTATTTGGCCAGTTACATTTGACATGTGTGTTAAAGAGAGAACCTTTGTTGAGTCATCACAATTATTAATGATATCATCTTCAGATAAAATGCCATCTTTCGAAATAGGAATTATTTTTAATTCTAAACCTAATTTTTTACATAAATTCATCCAAGGCAAATAATTTGAGTGATGTTCTAATTCAGTTACAACAATCTTATCGCCCTCTTTAAGATGTTCAGCTAATGAATTAGCAATAATATTTATAGAGTCAGTAGCCCCTCTTGTAAAAATTATCTCATTTGTAGAATTAGAATTAATAAAATTTTTTGCTACATCTCTAGATTTTTCATATAAATCTGTAGCATCTATACTAAGTGAATTCATTCCTCTATGAACATTTTCATAAGAATTTTCTAGAAATTCAGAAATAGAATTAATTACTTGTTTGGGTTTCTGAGTGCTTGCTGCAGAGTCAAGATAAGTAATAGCTTTATCTCTGATCTTTTTATCTAAAATAGGGAAATCTAATTTAATATTATTCATGATAATAAACTTTCAATTAACTCATTTGAATAATTCTTTAACATATCGTCTTTAATTGACTCAATAATCTCAACAATAAATGCTTTTTTTAATATTTTTTTAGCTATTTCGGTATCAATTCCTCTGGACTTAAAATAATAAATTTGCTCATCATCTAATTTGGAAACAGTAGAACCGTGACTACATTTTACATCATCTGCATAAATTTCAAGTTCTGGTTTATTGTTGGCTTTCGATATGTCATCTAAAAGCAATGATCTACTCATTTGATATCCATCAGTTTTCTGAGCAATAGAGTCAACATATATCTTTCCTTGAAAGTTTGTAATAGCGCCCTTTTCAACAATAGATTTAAAAACTTCTCTACTTGATGAAGAGGGCTTTAAATGTTGTATAAAAGAATAATTGTCATTTACACCATAATTGTTGATATTAAGACCATATAAATCAAAGTTACACTCTTGATTTAATGAAGCATAAAACTCGTTTCGTGTATGGATATTATCTGATTGAAAAGAAACAAAATTTAAATATGAGTTGTCTTGTAAATTAGTCTCAAAGTATAAAAAAGATTTATTATTTGAAACATTAAAGTGTACTACATTTAACTTAGAATTATTAAATAAATCTAAGAAAATTGATTTAGGGTACTCATCATTTGATTTGCTATTAAAAATAATAAGATTGACTTCGTTTGTAGAGGATTTAGATATATGTATATTCTCATTTATTTGAGAAATATCTAAAAATAAATTTCTTTCATCAAATGTATCTAAATTTACAGATTTAGTTTCCCTCTTTACTAAAGAGGAAACTCTAAAAAAGCTATCTTCATTATTGTAATTCCAGAGATTTAATTTAGCTGTTAAGTCAAATGGATTTGAAATAGAAGAGGTAATATTTTTAGTATTATCTAATAGTTCAGAAAAATTTATATCTCTAAGTAAGATTTCGGATTTGACATCTTTATGAAGTTGAGCGTATTTATAATTTTCAATTTTAAAATTTTTATATGGGTTTTGATTATCTAAGATGTCTTTAGCATATTGAGATACACTTTCAGATTGTATCTTGTCTAAATTTAATACAAGTTCCATTAAGCAGTTTGAGATATCTCTTCGTAACCTTTTTCTTCTAGCTCTAAAGCTAAAGAGTAATCACCAGATTTTACGATTTTACCATCTGCAATAATATGAACAAAATCAGGCTTTATATAATTTAAAAGTCTTTGATAATGAGTGATAACTAAGAAAGAATTATCACTATTTCTTAATTTATTTACTCCCTCAGAGACAATTCTTAAGGCATCAATATCTAAACCGGAGTCTGTTTCATCTAAAATAGCCATTTTGGGACTTAACATAGACATCTGTAAAATTTCTTGTTTCTTTTTTTCACCACCAGAGTAGTTAACATTTAGATCTCTTTTAAGCATTTCAGTACTTATATTCAATTCTTCTGCTTTTGATTTCATTAATTTAGCAAATTCCAATGCGTCCATTTCACTTTGACCTAAATATTTTCTTTTAGAATTGATTGCTGTTTTCAAAAAAAATGAAGTTTGCACACCAGGTATCTCCATTGGATATTGAAATGCAAGAAATAATCCCTCGTTTGCTCTTTCATCAACATCTAATTCCAATAAATTTTTACCATTGTAATCTATTGTTCCATCATTTATTTCATATTTATCTTTACCGGATAGCACGTAAGAGAGTGTGCTTTTACCAGAACCGTTAGGGCCCATAAGTGCGTGAACCTCACCTTTATTAATAGATAAATCCAAACCTTTAATTATTTTTTTTTCTTCAATAGAGACATGAAGGTTTTTAATTTCTAACATTATCCAACGCTTCCCTCTAAGCTAATTGTGACTAATTTTTGAGCTTCAACAGCAAACTCCATTGGTAAATGTTGAAGTACCTCTTTACAAAAACCATTCACAATTAACCCCACTGCATCTTCACTGTTTAATCCTCTTTGCTGACAGTAAAATAATTGATCTTCGTTAATTTTTGAGGTTGTGGCCTCGTGCTCAACCATTGAGTCGGAATTACTTGACTCTATATATGGAACTGTATGAGCTCCACATTGATTACCTATTAATAGAGAGTCACATTGAGTAAAATTTCTCGCATTTTTGGCTCTCGACAAAATATTCACAAGGCCTCTATATGTATTATTAGCTTTTCCAGCTGAGATGCCTTTTGATATGATTTTAGAAGACGTGTTTTTACCAATGTGTATCATTTTTGTGCCAGTGTCAGCTTGTTGCATATTGTTAGTTATGGCTACTGAATAAAATTCTCCTTTAGAGTTATCTCCTTGTAAAATGCAGCTTGGATATTTCCATGTAATTGCAGATCCTGTCTCGACTTGAGTCCAAGATATTTTAGAATTTTTCCCTCTGCAGGCACCTCTTTTGGTTACAAAGTTGTAGATGCCTCCCTTACCCTCTTTATCTCCTGGGTACCAGTTTTGAACTGTTGAATACTTAATTTCAGCATTATCTAGTGCAACTAACTCTACATTAGCAGCATGAAGTTGGTTTTCATCTCTCATTGGTGCAGTACAGCCTTCTAGGTAACTCACATAACTGTCTTTATCAGCAATGATAAGCGTTCTTTCGAATTGACCTGTATTCATTGCATTAATTCTAAAATATGTTGATAATTCAACTGGGCACCTTACTCCCTCAGGAATGTAAATAAACGATCCATCAGTGAAAACGGCTGAGTTTAATGCTGCGAAAGAATGATCTGATACTGGAATTACACTTCCTAGATATTTTTTTACTAATTCTGGGTGAGTTTTTACTGCCTCAGAAATTGAACAAAATACTATACCTAAGTCACTCAGTTGTTTTTTATATGTCGTGGCAACTGATACGGAGTCGAAAACAGCATCAACAGCTATACCAGATAACATTTTTTGTTCTTTTAATGGAATACCAAGTTTTTCGTAAGTTTTTAGTATTTCTGGGTCTATTTCATCTAGTGACTTTGGTTTATCTTTTAAACTTTTAGGTATTGAGTAATAATAACAATCTTGATAATCAATTTCTGGAATATTCAATTTAGCCCATTGAGGCTTCGGTAATTTGTTGAAGACTTTAAATGCATTTAGTCTCCATTCAAGCATCCACTCTGGTTCATCTTTTTGGGCAGATATGAATTTTATTATTTCTTCATTTAAACCTTTTGGAGGTCGGATCTCGTCTACTTCAGTAGAAAAACCATATTTGTAATCACTACTACCCAGTGTGTTTACTTGTTTAATTGTTTGTTCTGTAGCTGCCATAGGTCTCGATATATATGATAAATAAGGATTTTTACAAGAAAATACGAGTAAATACCCTAATTAGTTCAGTTTCTGTTTAATAATCCCACCACCTAAAACCCTATCATTATCATACAAAACACAAGCTTGACCTTTGGTAATTGCCTCTGCAGGTTCATCAAACTCAAAAGAGTAGGAAGTAGATTGTTTAATAAGTTTTCCCTTTTTTGGTTCAGATAAAGATCTAATTTTTGCACTACAAGGGATTTCAACAGTTTTTTTGGAAAGGTCGTACTCTGGCATAATAAAATTCAAATCACCTAATAAAAGGGATTTACCTAACAAATCTTTCTTATCACCAACAATTATTTGGTTTTTATCTTTAATGATATCAACAACATAAAGTGGGTCTTCATTTGCTATACCTAAGCCTCTTCTTTGGCCAACTGTAAAATATTGAATACCATCATGAAAAGATAAAACATTACCTGAAAGGTCGAGTATTTCACCTTTCTTCTTATTTGACTTAATAAATTTTTTATAATCTCCATCTGGAATGAAACATATATCTTGACTATCCTTCTTGTCATAAACGATAAGACCAAGATCCTCTGCTATTTTTCTAGTTTCTGCTTTAGATATCTCACCAAGTGGAAATCTTAGGTAATCTAACTGATCCTGTGTTGTTGCAAATAAAAAATAACTTTGATCCTTCGATTTATCCTCGGCCCTATACATATGGGCATCTTTAATATTACCTTTTCTTCTAATGTAATGACCTGTTGCCATACAATCTGCCTCTAATTTTTTTGCAAAGTTCATTAAATCTCTAAACTTAACAGTCTCATTACACTTAACACAAGGTATTGGTGTCTCACCATTTTCGTAAGCGTTGATAAAGTAATCGATTACATCTGATTTAAATGTTTTTTCATAATTAAATACATAGTGGGGTATATCTAATTTTTGGGCAACTCTTCTAGCGTCATAAATATCAAGACCTGAACAACAAGAACCTTTTTTTGCAGAGTTATTAGAAGTATAGAGCTGAAGAGTTATACCTATAACATTGTATCCCTCTTTTTTTAATAGACCAGCTGTGACAGAACTGTCCACTCCACCAGACATAGCAACCACCACTGTTGTGCTTGATGGATCTTTATTAAAACCTAATGAATTCATTTATAACTTGCTTTTTTTATCAAAAGTAATCTATGATCTCTTCTTTAATTATGCCAGAAGTATTTATACAAGGTGGCGAAGGTAAACTTCAAGCCAAATACTCACCTAGTGAGCAAGAAAAACCAAATATAGCTATAATTCTTCATCCTAATCCTAAACACGGTGGAACTATGGACACTAAAGTTAATTATGCTGCATTTAAAGTAATGAAAGATGCTGGTTTTTCAACTTTAAGAATAAATTTTCGTGGTGTTGGCAAGAGTGATGGTGCCTTCACTGAGGGAGAGGGAGAGCTAAATGATGCGAGTGTCTCTTTAGATTGGCTCCAAAAAAAAAATGAGGATTTTAGGTCGTGTTGGATTGTAGGATTCTCCTTTGGTGCATGGATTGGATTTCAAACTCTAATGAGAAGACCTGAAGTAGATGGATTAATTTTAATAGCCCCACCTGTAAATTTGTACGATTTTAATTTTTTATCACCCTGTCCTATAAAAACATTGATAGTTAGAGCTGAACAAGATGAAATAGTAAAAAGAGATAATTTAAAAGAATTTTTTGAAACATTTAAAAAACAAAAAAATGCAGAAGTTTCAATGGAAACTATCTCAAAATCAAATCACTTATTTGAGGGAAAGCTAGATCCTCTTATGAATACTTTAAATAAGTATATTCAAAAACACAAAAGCTAACACTTTTCACCTAAGTAAATATTTTTTAAAACTTTTGTAGTTTCATAATATGTAGATTGTTTTTTTAGCATATATCTTATACCAAGTAATGCCATTCCTTGGGATTCTATAAAATCTCCATCTATTTGGAAATCATCAATTAAAAAAATATTATCAAAATAATTACTGAAAATTTTTTTTAAAGTTAGATTTTTTCTTCCACCACCCGTTAAAATAATTTTGAATTCTGATTGCGAGGAAATCAAAGAATTAATAGCAAATGGAATAACTTCAAGTAATGTATAAATTAAATCATTTAAATTTTTATCTTTAATAGAATAATCTATATATTTATGAAAATAATTTCTGTCTAAAGATTTAGGAAGTTTTTCTAAAAAATACTTGTCACTTATTATTCTCTTAAATAGAACATCAATTTTTTGACCATTATTAGATAATGAACCATCAACATCAAATCTTTCTTTAGTTTTTTCATAAATTAAATCATTAACGATGGCATTACCAAAAGAACTATCACCAGCAGTAATTTTTTGGTTATCAATTACAGTTATATTAGTAACACCTCCTATATTGACAAAAATAACCTTTTTTAAATCTAGTTGATTAGCTAAGACTCGGTGGAATTCTGGCATTATTGGTGCCCCATTACCACCATTTAACAAATCATTTTTTCTAAAGTTACATATAACAGGAGAGTTAGTGTTAAATCTAATACTCTTATCAAATAGTTGTATTGAAATTTTTGTTTTTTGATCGTGATATATTGTTTGTCCATGCATTGCAATTAAGTCTATTTCGAAATTATTTTTTTTTATAAAATTGTTTATAGAATCCTTATATTCTTGATTTAGCTGGTTTATAACTTTGGTATCGTCTAAGTATCCTTTCAAAATTACATTACGTAATTTTAATTGCAGATCATCACTATATGGAATGAATTCATTTGATATATCAGTCACATATGAAACTCCATCAGATTTGACCAAGCTACAATCAATACCATCTAAAGAAGTACCAGACATGCAACCGAGGGCGATATATTCCATTTGATATCTATAAAATTATGTTAATTATTATATATGATAGATTATATACAGTTATTTAAAGATAGAAATCTATTCAATCAATGCACTAATGAAATAGAACTTAATAATTTACTCAATAAGAAAAAAATTATTTTTTATATTGGATTTGATGCTACTGCTGATGCATTACATGCCGGTAGTCTTGTTCAATTAAGAGCTATTAAGACTCTAATCAAACATGGTCATCAGGCTATAGTACTATTAGGTGGAGGCACAACAAAAATTGGTGACCCCTCTGGCAAAGATGCCTCAAGACAAATTTTAACTTACGAAACAATCCAAAAAAATATTGAGAATTTTAAAAGAATATTTGAACATTATTTTAGAGATTTCAAAGAAAATATAAAATTTATAAATAATGATCAATGGCTTGATAAATTAAATTACATAGAGTTATTGAGAGATTTGGGAAGTCAAGTTTCAATCAATCGTATGCTTACATTTGAGAGTGTTAAAGAGAGACTTAAAAGAGAGCAATCATTATCATTTTTAGAATTTAATTACATGATACTCCAAAGTTATGATTTTCTTCACTTAAATAAACATGAAAATTGTGAGTTGCAAATTGGCGGCTCGGATCAATGGGGTAATATCGTTTTGGGTATGGAAATTATATCAAAAATAAACAAAAAAGATGCTTTTGGTCTTACTACACCTCTTTTAACTACATCTACAGGTAAGAAGATGGGCAAGACCGAGCAAGGCGCTGTCTGGATAGATCAAAATAAATACAGTTCTTACGATTTCTTTCAGTATTGGAGAAATGTGGATGATAATGATGTGGAAAAACTATTACTTATTTTTAGTGATTTAGATAAAGAAGAAATAAAAATATTAATTAAAGAAGATATCAATAATGCGAAAAAAAAATTAGCATATTTAGTGACAACAGATTGTCACTCAGAAAGCTCAGCACAAGAGGCTGAAGAAAAAGCAAGATCAATTTTTGAAAATAATTCTTACGATAATATTGATGAAATTGACTTTAAAATAGACTCAAAACTCATAGATACGCTAACATCCAATAGTTCGGTCTCATCAAAATCTGAAGCAAAAAGGCTAATTGAGGGTGGTGGTATAAAGATTGACGACGACCAAATTAACGATATTAATCTTACGATTGATAAGTCTTATAACGGAAAAATACTCAAGATTGGTAAAAAAAAATATTTTAAAATTATTGTTAAGTAATCAATATATCCTTTATAGCATCATTAACAAAATTTAAATCATCTTTGGACTTACCTGCTCCAGCATAGTGACCGTAGCTTGAAGGAATGATACGTAATTCACCATTTTTAATATTCTTCAATTCAATTTCATTATCCTCTGGGGGGAAGTATAAATCATTTTTACCTGGCATTAAAATACATCGCGCAGTAATAGAGTTAAGAGCTTTATCAAATTGATTATTAAATTTATTATTGTTGCTAATGTCGTGCTCTTGCCAAGTTCTTATCATCGCTAATAAATCATTTGCATCCTTACGATAATAAATTCTATTCCAAAGTTTATCCAAAACTTCTTTTGCATCTTTGTAACCATCGTCGATATATTTTTTTTCCCTAAACCAGTCTTGCCCATGCGCCCATCCAGCCCATACTCTTGCCATTGTTGTTTTTCCATTTTGAGGTTGTTTTTCATAATTTCCAGAATTCCAGTTTGGATCTGAAGTCAAAGCAGCATATACGCCCTCTAAAAATACATATGTATGCTCTGTGGTTTTAGCATGACCACACATAGAAATCATATTTTCTACCATGTCTGGAAAATATGACGCCCACTCAAATGCTTGTTGTCCTCCCATTGACCAACCTATAACTAATTTAATTTTTTCTATGTTAAATATTTCTTTTAGAAGTGCGCATTGTGCTTGCACGTTATCATATATTGTAATTAAGGGAAAATTAGGTCCATTAAAGGGTTTTTCTGTATTACTGGGTGAGGATGAAACACCATTACAAAACATATTTGGTATAATGATGAAATATTTATCTGGATCTATGGGTGAATTATTACCAATCAGATATCCTTGCTCAAGATGCGTACCAGCATACCTAGTAGGAAATAAAATTACATTTGATTTGTCAGAATTTAGTTTCCCAAATGCTAAATAATTTAATTGTAAATCTATTATGTCGCCTGATTTTAATTTGAAATTATTTAATTGGTATTTATGTAGTTCCTCTTTACTAATCAATTAAAATAACTTTAGATATTCTTTGATTTCCCAATCAGTTGTAGTTGTATGATATCTAGACCACTCATCATATTTATATCCAATAAAATTATTTATCATAGCCTCAGAAAATACTTTTCTAGTTAATTTATCAGCAGCAAAAGCGTCTACTGCCTCTAATAAATTTCTTGGCAGAGTAGTAACCTCTTTTTTTTCTTTCTCGGTCAAATCATAAAGACTTTTATTAGTTGGTTTTGGGGGCTTCATTTTTTTGTCGATACCCTCTGTAACAGCTGCGGCTAATAAAGAAAAAGTTAAATAAGGATTTTGAGTTAAATCAGATGCCCTATTTTCTATACAATATCTATTTTGTGGTAGTCTTATCATAGCTGATCTATTATTACTGCCGTATGTCATGTGTGTTGGAGCCCATGTATGACGGCCACCATCAAGGCCCTCAACTGTAGGAACAAATCCGTTATATGAGTTAACAGTTGGGCAGGCTAGAGCTGTAATCGCTGCTCCATGTTTTAAAATACCAGCGACAGCATTGTAGGCTTTATCAGAGAAATTATTCCCATTCTTATAAATGTTACTATTTTTCTTTTTAATTGATGCCACACTATGATTGATGTGAGCACCAGCTCTCCAATCACTAATAGTTGTCTTTGGCATAAATGATACAAAATATCCATATTTTTTTGCAACTTCCTTGAGTAATACTCTTAAAAATACAAATCTATCAGCCATCCCTAAAATATCTGTGTAACCGAAATCTAATTCATACTGGCCATATGCACCCTCAGCAACGACGTCATGGAGATCCCATTTCAAATCATTATTTAAAATATCTATTATTTCTTTTAAAAAATGCATTCCATCTATTGAGTACTCTGAGTCATACCCAAAAGCTTGTCTTCTTAAATTTATGGGATCTCTGTCAATTGCTTTAACTGGTTTGTCGCCCTCCCACTTCATTAAAAAAAATTCAGGTTCGATACCAACAAAAAATTTCAAGTCAGATTTAGCGCTTTCCTTTATTTGTTTTTTTAACGTCATTCTTGGGCAAACATCGTAAGGTTTGTCATTCCAATATAAATCTGCAAAAACCCATGCACATGTTTTATCCCATGGACATATAACAAGACTATCCAAATCTGGTACAGGGATTTGATCATTATCTGCTGGGGTTAATTCTGGAACAAAGGAAACAGAATGAACAGCAAATTGAGGGCCTTTACCCATACAAAGATCCTCAAAATCAGATATAGGCATAGGCTTAGTTTTTGGACTACCCAGAAAATCAATCCAATTAGAATAAATGTATTTTACGCCTTTTTTTTCTAAATCCTTTTTTATTTTTCTAACTTTTTTTACATCAGGTAAGGCGTCTTTAAAATTTTCAAAATATTGACCCAAGTTAGTCCCCTCCTAAAATTTAAATCTTATCGAATTGAAATTATATGACCATAATATAAAATTACTACTTCAAATTATGAATATTGATTACTTTAAAAAATCATGGATTAAATTTTACAAAAGAGGCTTTATGATGGGATTTTTTGTTTTAACTTTTATACTCACTGTTGATCAGTTTTTACAGACACCACTTTTTTTTAGTAAGATTACAGATATAAAAGTATTTATGTTCATTATATCCACTATTTTTTTTGCAGCAGTTTTTTGTGGTCTTTTAGCAGTAATTTTTTTATCACTAATTATGATCGCTACTAAAAAATAATCACAATTTAATATTTTCTAACCAATTCAGTAATTCAAGTTCTCTGTTAAATTGATCTTCATTTTCAAAACTTTGTAATTTATTTAATAATGCTTCAAATTCATTTTCACTCATAATCTTTAAATAATTTCTTTTCCAATATCTCATTAATTTACCGATATAGTTGTATGGTAGTTCTGGATGATATTGAGTACAAAATATGTTTTGTTTTTTATGACATATAGATTGAATAGAATGATTATTCTCAGAAATTATGTCAAAGTCCTTGGGAAGAGTTTCTAAACTATCGTAATGATGACCAGGGGCAGTAAATAAATTTTTTTTATTTTTATAAACAAAATGATTTTTTATAATTTTTATTTTTTCAGAATATCCAAACTCTGGACTCATAGAACTTGATATTTTTCCTCCAAATGCTGTTACAGCCACTTGAAGACCCCAACAACTTCCCCAAATTGGTCTTTCTAGAGTTGCTATTCTATCAAATATCTTCAACTGATTTTTATTGTGATCATTGTCATCATAAATATTACCAAGACCTCCGGTCCATAAAAAGGCATCGTAATCTTCAAAACTAAATTTATTTACATCCTCAATGTAAGGTTTATAAACCGAGATATTTGAGAGGGGATTTTGCTTTTTAATAATTTCTTCAAAAAAACTATATTGATAAGAAGAATTTGATTTAACATGTTCATTATCATGGTTTTTATCCATGCCACTGATAATTAGTAAATTCAAGTTTTCTGTTTATTTATGTCTAGAGAATTTCTTTTTTAAAATCAATTCGTTATCTTTTTTTGCTATTTTTCTTAAAATAAAAATCATAAATGCAATCCAAATAACTGCTGCTATTAGTTTATTTTCAGCTATTGATTGAATGAGATTTTGAAAAAAGAGATTTGAAGTGTTGTAATCCATTTATTATAAGGCGGGGATAATTCCCCGCCTTAAATTATACATTATTTTGTTTTTTTTGCAGTATCAGACTCGTGTCTTGCTGTTGCCATAGTGACTAGCACGCATAGAGCAATAACAAAAAGGGTCCAAAATATCAGTGCACCTTCACTGTTGGCATATGTGAAATAAGCGTCCACACCTTCCCAACTATTTTCAGGTCCTGGAAATGTATTCATATTTTCTCCTTCCTTATATGTTACTGATATGCCTTGAGATTTAACTCAGCGCTATCAATACCTGCTTTTTGAACTGCATCTGGTACACGTAACCAATTCATCATTTTCATAATAAATGATAAACCATAACCAGGTACAAATCCTACTAAGAACATGACTATACATCCAACTAACTGTCCACCAAAACTTGTTGGAGGAATATCACCAGATGCTGGATAGCCTGATGCAAATAATCCCATTGCAATCACACCCCATATACCGGCAACTCCGTGAACAGAGATAGCTCCTACTGGATCATCGATCTTGAAAACACTATGTAACCAATTATTCGCAGGAATAATTATCACACCGCCAACAAAACCAAGAACAAAGGCTAATCCTGGATACCAAACATCAAGTCCCGACGCACAGGAGAATATACCTGCAAGTCCACCTGACATCATCCAGAATGGGTTACCTTTACTCATCCAAAATGCACCAATCATTCCACCGCCAAGACCCATTAGGGTATTGAATGCGAAAGAAGATAGTGTTGCTGGAGCACCGTAAATGTTTATCCAACCACCAAACTCTGCACCTGCCCAGATTAAACAACCACCGAGGAATCCGAAGAAACCAACAATAATCATTAACAAGCCTATAAATGAGAAACGAAGGTCATGACCCTCAATCTCATTCGCAGAACCGTCAGCATTGTATTTACCAACTCTAGGACCTAAGTTTAAGACAACTCCGAAAGCAAACCAACCTGCTACCATGTGAACAACACCAGCTGCTCCAACATCATGATATCCAAATTGTGTTACTAACCATCCATCAGGATGCCAGCCCCATGAAGCGGCTAAGATCCAAGCTACTGATCCTAAAACAACAGCTAAGAAAGTAAATGAGCTAATTCTAATTCTCTCAAGAACAGATCCTGAAAAAATAGATGCTGTGGTACAAGCAAATAATGTAAATGCCGCCCAGAAAACACCTGTGGCTTGGTCACTTAACATTGGTCCCATTGATACGTTCCAAGGGGTTCCATAACCCTCTAGCTCAATAGGAGTAAATCCCATTGGGAATGCTAAATAAATATACCAACCAAATAACCAGAAGGTTGGTATCATAAACGCGAACGCTAAAAGGTTTTTTGTAGCTGAAGAGACCGCGTTTTTAAAACGAGACGATCCTACTTCATACATCAAGAAACCTACGTGAATTGCAATCATTAACGCAGTACACCACCAATAGTAAGCTTCCATACTGACGTTCGCTTGCATCATCACGTACGATTCAAGTTCTTCAAGTGTCATTATATGATCTCCTTATAAATTATTACTTTTTATTTTTATAAAAATAAAAAAGGACAGAGAAAAAATCTTTTTACAACTTTATAGAATCTTCTTTCCTGTACTTTTATGTATTTTACTTTTAATTGACTTAATTATAAAATCAAAAGAAGTTAATTAATGTTAAAAAAAGATTGAGTTCAATTGTTTTTTTAATGGTATGCACTATTTGCATATTCAAATAGAGGAGATATATAATGGCAACAAACCTTCACCAATTTGCTAAAAAAAATGGTGTCAAATATTTTTTTGTAAGCTTTGTAGATTTATTTGGGGTGCTTAGATCAAAGCTTGTACCTGCAACAGCTATAGATGAAATTCAATCTGAAGGAGCTGGATTTGCAGGTTTTGCAACATGGCTTGATATGTCTCCAGCTGACTCTGATATGTTTGGTATGCCTGATGGTGATAGTGTTATCCAGCTTCCTTGGAATAAAGAAATAGCTTGGGTTGCATCTGATTTGTATATGGATGGTAAACCAGTAGAAGCTTCACCTAGAATAGCCTTAAAAAGACAAATAGAAAAAGCAGCTAAAAAAAATCTTTATATGAAGTCAGGTGTTGAATGTGAATTTTTTTTGGTCAATGAAGACGGGACATCTTTATCAGATCAAAGGGATACGCAAGCAAAACCATGCTATGACTCCTCTGCTTTAATGAGAAGATATCATGTTATCACTGAGATATGTGACTCAATGATTGCCCTAGGATGGAAACCTTACCAAAACGATCATGAAGATGCGAATGGGCAATTTGAAATGAACTGGGATTTCTCGGATTGTTTAGTAACAGCAGATAGACATGCTTTTTTTAAATTCATGGTGAAATCTATTGCAGAAAAACATTCACTAAGGGCAACTTTCATGCCCAAACCTTTTACAAATTTAACAGGTAATGGATGTCATTGTCATATTTCTATTTGGGATAAATCTGGCAAAAAAAATATGTTTTTAGATAAAAAAGATGAATTAGGTTTATCCAAAACTGGTTATAATTTCTTAGGTGGAATAATGGAAAGCGCGGACAAAATGGCTGCTGTTTTTAACCCAACTGTAAACTCCTATAAAAGAATTAACGGTAGTGTAACAACATCAGGTGCAACATGGTCGCCAAGCTCGATTACTTGGGCAGGTAACAACAGGACACACATGGTAAGAGTTCCTGGAGCAGGAAGATTTGAATTAAGATTAATGGATGGAGCTACAAATCCTTATTTACTTCAAGCAGGTATTTTACTTTTAGGTTTGGACGGTTTAAATAATAAAAGAGACCCTGGAAAACGATTAGATATTAATATGTACACAGAGGGTCACAAGGCTGGGAAAGTAAAAAAATTGCCATTAAATCTTCTTGATGCAATACGTGATTTTGATAAATCAAAAATCATTAGAGCAGGTTTTGGTGATGATTTAGTCAATAGCTATGTAAAATTAAAAAATCAAGATTGGGGTACTTTTAATAAACACCTTTCTAGTTGGGAAAGAGAAACAACTCTAGATTGTTAAATTATTAATGACACCTGAAGTTTTACAAGAAAAGTTTCTTGATTGGCAATGTCAATCTAGAATTCAGGCATTTAGAACACAAAATGGTAGACCAAACTCATCTATGGCACCAATATTGCTTGATAAGAAAGGAAATGAACTTCTAAGAATTATTGTTGTAATTTCAGAAAATGATCCTGTAAACACGACAAAACTATTTGAACACACATTTAAACGAACTTACGATCCAGCTGATCGATTTGATAAAATGAATAAATTTTTATCTTCTGAATATTTTATGGATAAAGATAAATTTTCAGACTCTTTATTTGCTACTTTTCCAAAAAATTCAAGCATCTCAAAAAAAGTAGTTAAAGATGGCTCATGTATTTTAGATTTTATTCACCTTTCTACAAATTATAGATTGTCATGTTCTCCTTTTATTCTCGATAAAAATGAGGAACATTGGGAAAATATTTTTTGGCATAATAAAAATTTTAATCCTGGTTTGGGGAATGACATAGATGTTATAAAGTTTATTCCAAATTGGAAAAAATCTAAATTAATAAGAATTAAAGATTAAAATATTTGAAAGGATAAGGGAGCAAAGGCTCCCTTATTTATAAAATTTTACTCAACTAACTTAAAGTTCTCACCCTTAGCGTATGTTCTTTTTAACTGTACCAAGGGATGATTAGGTGACATTTGAAACTTAATTAAAAGTTCTCTTGCTAACATATCTCTATCTTGTTGGTTTTTTGGAAGTTTAATCTTCTTTGGCAAAGTGATCCAAGCGTTTGCATTTCTGTCAAACACAGCAGGGGTATCACCTTCAAAACCCATATGGATGTCCTCTAACCAATTTAAATCATCCCAACCCATAATTTCGATATATTGTTTAAGAAATGGTGTTAAGTGCTTGTAATCAGGAATTAAGTTAACATCATAACGATAGCCAATATGCTGGCCAATCATTTTTTCTCTTGATGTTTTAATTTCCTTATCTTTTAATTTAGCTCCGCCGACAACTTGATAACCTTTTGACTTAGTAGGTTTTTTTGATTTTGCAGAAGTTGATTTCTTTTTTGTAACTTTCTTCTTAACCATAATACTCTCCTAAATTGAGTGGTAGTTATCTACACCTACTGTTAAATCTGTACCAGCTAATGGAACTTTAGCCATTGCTGATGACTCCATTGTCAATGCAGCTAGATCTTCTGGCTCAAGTGAGTGAATGTTTGTCTTTCCACATGCTCTTGCTAACATTTGGCACTCAAGAGTCATAGTGCTAAGCAAATTATAAACTCTTTCTGCTGCCTCTGTTGGGTCTAATCTACTTCTAAGAACAGGATCCTGTGTGGCCACACCAACTGGACATCTACCAGTATGACAATGATAGCAGTAACCTGCCTCCACTCCCATTTCTTTTTCATAATCAGCTTCTGGAATATCTTTGTTACAGTTCAGTGCTACTAATCCAGCTGTACCGATAGCAATAGCATCTGCCCCAAGAGCTAAGGCTTTAGCCATATCAGCTCCATCTCTAATACCTCCAGCAAATACCAATGATATTTCACCAGTTTTACCAACATCGTCCAAAGCTCTTCTTGCTTCTCTAATTGCCCCAATACCAGGAATACCAGTATTAGCTGCTGCGATGTGTGGGCCAGCTGCTGTTGAGCCTTCCATAGAGTCTAAAAATATAGAGTCAGGGTCACATTTTGCTGCCATTCTGACATCGTCATAAACTCTTGATGCTCCTAACTTCAATTGAATTGGTACTTGATTGTCAGTTAATTCTCTTAATTCTTGAACCTTAAGAGCTAAATCGTCTGGTCCCATCCAGTCTGGGTGTCTAGCAGGAGATCTTTGATCAATACCAGCAGGCAACGATCTCATCTCAGCTACTTGGTCAGTAACTTTCTGGCCCATTAGGTGACCGCCCATCCCAACTTTTTGACCTTGGCCAATGAAAACCTCAATGGCGTCAGCTAATTGAGCATGGTGTGGGTTGAAGCCATACCTGGATTGAATACATTGATAATACCATTTGTGAGAGTACCTTCTCTCATCAGGTATCATACCCCCTTCTCCAGAGCAAGTTGCACTTCCAGCCATTGATGAACCTCTAGCTAAAGCAGTTTTTGCTTCATAAGAAAGAGCACCAAAACTCATACTTGTTATGTAAACAGGAATATCAAGTTTGATAGGGTTTTTTGCTCTAGGACCTATTATTGTTTCTGTTAGACACTTCTCTCTGTAACCTTCAATAACAAATCTTGTTAATGTGCCTGGTAAAAAAACTAAATCATCCCAGTGAGGAATTTTTTTCATTAACGCCATACCACGCATACGATAACGACCAAGTTGTGATTTGATATGAATGTCGTCCATTACCTCGGGGGTAAAAATTGAGTTTTGTCCTAATAATTGTGTATTACGTTTTGCCATTAGCCTAATATTCCTTTCTTTTCTGCTGGCTCTAGATTGTCATAATTCCAGAGCATTCTTCCTGCAACGTATTTCTTAAATTTTGAAGCTGGGACCTTGCAATCAATCTCAGCATTTTTAATTTTTTGTTCTAGCCATCTAACCTCGTGTTCATTCATTTCACCAGGTACGCAGTCTGTTCCAAGCGAATGAGGCTCTCCTCCTACAAAAATGATTCCATCATACATTGAGTCACCCATGTTTGCGTTTACATCACCACAAACGATAATTCTTCCTCTTTGCATCATAAATCCAGTGTAAGCTCCAGCATTTCCGCCAATAAGAATAGTGCCACCTTTCATATCAATTCCAGTTCTTGCACCTGCATCGCCTTTAACTATAAGGTCACCGCCTCTAAGAGCAGCTCCAAAACAAGATCCTGCATTGTTTTCAACAACAACTTTTCCTGACATCATATTTTCAGCACATGACCAACCAACTCTTCCGTTAACTCTCACTGTTGGTCCATCGATACAACCGATACCAAAATAACCTAAGCTACCCTCAAAGATTAAGTTTAACTTATTTAGAATTCCCACACCAAGTGAGTGTTTTGCACCAGGGTTTTTAATAACTATAGACCCATATCCCTTTCGAATTGCATCTCTAATTTTTTGATTCAAGTCATGAGCATCGATGCCTTCACAATCAATGGAGGTTCTTTTATTAAAATCAACTTCGTGATTACCGTAGTAGGTATAATTTTCTTCTTCTGTTACTTCAAAATATAATTTTTGCGATCTACCTGATAAATTTTCATCATCAAAAGCAGTAGTTCTTTTTGTTATGCCTGCCATACTTTTACCTCCGCTTCATAAGGGTCATATGTTTTAATTTCGTGAGGAAATATATTCCTAATTGCAACTTCCTCTGATGCACATGCTACGATGTCTTTACTTTCGTAGATTACCATTGGCTTAGCGGCCATGTGGTCTTTGGCCATTCCCAACTGATCCTTTGTTGCTACAACATATGTAAAAACTCCATCGAGCTCATCCAAGCTATCATGCATAGCTTTTTCTAGTTCAATACCGTTAGCCATCTTATCAGCTATGTAGACAGCAATTATTTCTGAGTCACAATTTGAATTAAACCTGTAACCTTTTCTTTCAAGTACTCTTCGATTGCCCCAATAATTAGTCAATTGACCATTGTGAACAACTGACACATCCTCAAAAGGGAAAGCCCAATAAGGGTGTGCAGATTTAATATCTACATCAGACTCGGTAGCCATCCTTGTATGGCCAATACCGTGTGTACCCATAAATTTATCAAGGCCATATTGATTGGATACAGTATTTGCATCGCCTAAGTCTTTAATGAGTTCAAGACCCTTACCAATTGATAAAATTTCAGTTTTTTCGACTGTTTCTATCTCAGTAGCCAAATCTGTGAGGTCACCTTTAAAATCAAATATATATCTGAAAGCGTATGGGGTGCTGGAGCTTTCTTTTGTTACTTTAGCACCATGTTTTTTTAAAATAGAGTCGACAGCATTTTTTCTATTTTTTAAATCAGCAGGTGAGTCGACAGTTGCATTTACCTTTTCAGCCTCGTTTTCAGATATTTTAAATCTCATTACGAAGCCTTTTTTTAAAGGTGTTCCGTACATAGCATATCCTGTTGAGTCAGGTCCCCTATGTTTAAGACCTTGTAACATAAGGCCCATTTGTTCACCGACGTTGACTGTCTTCTTTTTATTTATAACTCCAGCTATTCCACACATACTTTTCTCCTATCTTATCTTATGGTAAGCAATCTAGGTATTTATCGAGATCCCATTGAGTCGGAGTTGCTAAAAATTCTTCCCACTCATCTCTTTTATACTCCATAAACACTTTCATCATGTCACCTGGTAGAGCATCTTGTATTACCTTGTCGGTTTCTAATCGATCTAATGCCTCACCAAGAGTCATTGGTAATTTTTCAACTTGCTTACCAGCTTTCATTTGTTCATACATATTTTGTTGTTCAGGTTTGCCTGGATCCATTTTCTTTGAAATACCATGATCGAATGCTTTCAACAGACCGCTTCCCATTAAGTATGGGTTGTGGGCTGAGTCAACTGATCGATATTCAAATCTACCAGGGGCAGATACCCTTAAACCACAGGTTCTGTTTTGATATCCCCAGTCCGCATAAACTGGAGCCCAAAAACCTGTATCCCAAAGTCTTCTATATGAATTCACAGTTGAGGAACCCAAGGCTGTTAAAGCAGGAAGGTGTTCCATAACACCACCAATGGCTTGAAGGCCTATTTTTCCAGGAATTCTTCTATCTTTTCCGTCTGGCATAAAGACATTTGTACCTCCCCTACGGTGATGAAATACATTTTCCATACCTGGGATAGTCTTGTTACCACATGGTATTAACTCATCTTTTCCGCCCTTCCAGAGTGAAATATTTGTGTGACACCCAGAAGCAGACACGCCAACAAATGGTTTACTCAAAAAACAAGCAATCAAATTAAATTCTCTTGCTACTTGAGCACAGATTTGTCTGTAAGTTGATAACCTGTCAGCGTTTCTAACAACATCATCGTAGTTGAAATTTAGTTCTAATTGTCCAGGCGCGTCCTCATGGTCACCTTGGATAATGTCCAAGCCCATTGCACGTGAATACTCAATTACTTTCATGTAAACAGGTCTTAATGATTCAAATTGATCAATGTGATAGCAATAGGGCTTAGAGAAACCTGAACCGGTCGGTGAACCATCTTCGTTTTTTGTTAACCACATCATTTCAGGTTCTGTCCCTGCTCGTAATTCTAGTTTGTGTTTCTTTTTAAATTCTTCGTGGGCTCTTTTTAAGTTGCCTCTGCAATCAGATGTAAGATATCCACCAGGATCTTTTTCTTCTTCCCTGTTTCTAAAACAAGTACAAAAAACTCTGGCAATTCTTTTATCCCATGGAATTTGAACAAATGTTTCAGGGTCAGGTATACCCACTAATTCGTGAGCCTCTGGTCCATAACCTATGTAATCACCATGTCTATTTGTAAATAGATTAGCAGTAGCTCCATAAACTAATTGGAAACCTTTATTGGCTACACTCTCCCAATGATCTGCAGGAACACCTTTACCTACAATTCGACCTGTAACAGAAATAAATTGATAATAAATGTACTCAATTCCTAATTTATCAATTTTTTTTCTAACTTGTTTTATATAGTCTTGTCTCTTTTTATCCTTAACGTACGTTTCTAGCGCTGTCATTTTATTCCTCCTCCTTTTACATCAACTCCAAGGGAACGGGCTCTTTGAAACCGGATGTAACTTCCCTTCTTCATAACGAGAAAATCTAAAAGGTTCTAGAATTTCAGATTTCTCACCAAGTAACTCATTAGATACAAGATCACCTAACCCAGCCATTTTGTATCCATGGTTTGCATCAGCTATAATATATACGTTTTCTCTGTATCGGTCGAATACGGGAAAACGATCTGGAGTAACACAGCCAATACCGCCAGCTTTTTGCTTTTTGTATTTAGCGTGACATCCATCAAATTGCTTTTGGCAAAAAGCCAAAGCTGAGGTCCATTTATCCTCAAAAGAAGCCCTTGGTTGAAACTCATCTGAGTCATGACCATAAGGGTCAAGACTTATGTCATTTACAGGTTTATTTATGTCATATGGAGAGGAACCGCCTTGTATACCATCTCTGTAGACATCGGGCTTATAGTAAAAACCCCACATAACATTTTCATGTATAACATCTCCTGTTTTATTTGAGACAAGTGTAGCTTCTGTATCAACATGAATAACTGGGTACTCAGTTCCGTTTGCTGTTTTATAACTTCTTGGATCAACTTCCAACTCACCCTCTTCAAGCGCCATGTATGACCACATAGGTATATCATCAGTAAATGATCCATCAGGTTTTTTTATTTTTACGGTGTTAGGTAATTCTAAAATTTCCCAGAATTTTCTTACCCATGGACCAGCCGCAACAACTAATTGAGTGCATTCAATTTTACCCTCTGATGTTTCTACAGCCGAAACTGCGCCACTACCATTAGAAGAAATTAAATTGTTAACAGTCACACCTTCTAAAACTTTTGCACCAGCCGATACTGCTAACTTATGGAAGCCCTCTATAGCTCCTCTATTAGCTCCATATCCTGTTTTCTTTTCGTGTAAAACTGAAGTGATGCCTTGAGCTTGCCAATCTGGCAACATGTCTTTCATATACTTATCACAATCAGATGCTCCCTCGATAAACTCAGAGTCAAATCCTATTTCTTTTTGCTGCTCATAAACTTCAGACATGCCCTCTTGCATAAGCTCGGAGTTGATCTGCATATAGCCAACTGGCTTGTAAGTTAAAGCCTCAGCATTCTCATTCCAAACATTTACAGAATGAGCCATTAGTCTTCTCATTGCAGGCTGGTAGTAGTTGTTCCTTACAATTCCACATGCAACACCACTAGCTCCATTTGCAACTTTGGATTTTTCCAAAACGACTACAGAATTATCTTTGAGTTGGCCTTTGCTGGATAATTTTTTACAAAGATGCCATGCGGTGCTCAGACCGTGAATTCCAGCCCCGATTATTAAATAGTCACATTTAGTAGGTAAGCTCATTATTTTAGTAACCTCCAAGCAATTACATTTTGTCTGCGAGGTATGAAAAAAACACATTTTGTTTCATATTATGAAACAAAATTTTTATAAAAATCTATTATTTATCAACAATAATCGTCAATTGGCAACAATTAGTCGAGAAATTTTAATAGAGGCAGATTGAAGGAGATCAACATAATCCATCATAGTTTTTGGGTTTAAGATATTTTTACTTCCTGATAAAGCGATTCCGGCAAATGATCTTTTATCTTTGTCTAAAATAGCAACTCCTATTCCATAAGAGTTTTCAAAAGCTTCTCCATGATTAAGCGCATAACCGTTAGTTCTAATTTTGCCAAGTTGTCTTTTTAAATCATTTAAATTTGTAATTGTATTGTTTGTGTGAGGATAAAAATTATAGCTTCGATAAATTGTTGCAATTTCATTTTCAGGTCTGTACGCAAGCATGACTTTTCCCAAAGCACAGCAATGAGCGTCAAGTCTCATTCTAAAAGTTCTAATAGTTGCATCATCATTGTTGTCAGAAATTTTATCAGAATGAACTATTTGAGAGCCTTCAAGCATAGCCAAATAGGTAATTAAATTCGTTTTACTGGAGACCTCTTTTAGAATTTCTTTAGAGGTCTCAGAAATTGACTGAAGATAATCTGAAGTTTCTCCAAATTGAAAAGCTTTATGCCCCATAGTGTATGTATTCGATCCAGTATTTTTATGGATATAACCAAGTTGAGATAAAACAGACAATAGTCTAAATGTAGTTGTTCTAGATAAAACTGCTTTTCTGGAAATATTTGATGCCTTCAACGGGAAAATTGATTTTGATAAAATTTCAAGAATTTTAAAAGATTTTTCCAGAGATTTATTAATATATTTTAAATCTTGTTGCAAAACTGTCCTCCAATAAATGTTCCACAGAATGAAACATTATAGTATAGTTTAAGTTATTAGCAACTTATGGTTAAATCTTACCAGGCACCCAACCGGTTCCCGCTAAAGGAACTCTAGCCATTGCAGCAGCTTCAACTGTTAATGCACATAGGTCCTCAGGTTCAAGATTATGTAAATCGTTTTTACCACATGCCCTCGCTATAGTTTGGGCTTCAAGAGTCATAACCTTGAGATAATTAGATAATCTTTTTCCACCTTTTACTGGATCTAATCTTTTCATTAATTTTGGATCTTGTGTATTTATTCCTGATGGGTCTTTACCTTCATGCCAATCATCGAAAGCACCAGCTGTTGTTCCAAGTTTTTTGTAATCGCTCTCCCACTTTGGGTCATTATCACCAAGTGCGATTAATGCTGATGAACCAATGGAAACAGCATCAGCACCCAATGCCATAGCTTTTGCAACATCCGCACCATTTCTAATTCCACCTGAAATAATTAACTGAACCTTCCTGTGCATATCTAAGTCTAATAAAGCATCTACTGCTGGCCTGATACATGCCAATGTTGGCTGACCTACGTTTTCGATAAATACCTCTTGTGTAGCTGCAGTACCTCCTTGCATGCCATCAAGCACCACCACATCAGCACCGGCTTTTACTGCAAGTGCAGTATCGTAGTAAGGCCTAGATCCTGCAATTTTTACAAATATGGGAACTTTCCAACCTGTTATTTCCCTGAGTTCTAAAATTTTAATTTCCAAATCATCTGGTCCAGTCCAATCTGGATGTCTACATGCTGATCTCTGATCAATTCCTTTTGGTAATGTTCTCATCTCGGCAACACGATCACTTATCTTTTGACCGAGTAACATACCTCCACCGCCAGGTTTAGCACCTTGACCTATCACAACTTCAATAGCATCTGCTTTTCTTAAATCCTCTGGATTCATTCCATACCTTGAGGGAAGTAATTGGTAAACCAAATGCTTTGATTGTCCTCTCTCCTCAGTGGTCATGCCTCCATCGCCTGTTGTCGTTGAAGTCCCGGCAATACTAGCTCCTCTTCCAAGCGCTTCTTTCGCTGGTCCTGAGAGAGCTCCAAAGCTCATTCCAGCAATTGTTATTGGAATATCTAATTCAAGCGGTTTTTTTGCAAATCTTGTTCCAAGAGTGACGTTAGTACTACACTTTTCTCTGTAGCCTTCTAAAGGGTATCTTGACATTGATGCGCCTAAAAAAAGAAGATCGTCAAAATGAGGTAATCTTTTTTTTGAACCACCGCCTCTAATGTCATAAATACCTGTTTCTGCAGCTCTTCGAATTTCAGAGTTTGTATAGTCATCAAATGTCCAAGATTTTCTGGGTGTAGTTTTAAATTTTTCTGCCATTAGTACTCCGATACATTATCTATATTAAAATTATAAAGTTTTCTTGCTGAACCATACATTTTGAAGTTTTTAATCTCACTTTCATTTATACTTGCTTTTTTTAAAAGAGATCTCAAAATATTTTGATCTTTTTTATTCATTTTTTTCTCTTCGCAGTCAGCACCGAGTGATTTCACCTTACCCTTAATAAAAATATTTGCTTCATAGATACTGTCTCCCAGAGCGTCTCCAGCATCTCCACATATAACTAAGTTTCCAGATTGAGCCATAAATGCAGACATATGGCCTACCGATCCTTTAACTATAATATCTATTCCTTTCATTGAAATCCCACAACGTGAACTAGTATCACCATCAATGATCAAAGTTCCACCATGTGCTGTAGCACCGGCTGATTGGGATGCATTGCCCTTAACATGAACAGTTCCAGACATCATATTTTCGGCAACACCTGTGCCCACATTTCCATTTACAATGATATTTGCATTCATGTTCATACCAGCACAATAGTATCCTGTGTGACCATCAATAGTGACTTCAATCTCGTCTTTTAATCCAGCACAAATAGCGTGATTTCCATCTGGATTTGAAATTTTAAAAATCTTTTTATTTGATTTTCTATCTATACTTTGAAGAGTTTCATTAACTTTCCTCAATGACTCTTTTTTTAAATTTAAATTCATTATTTGCCCCAGCTATATACTTTTCCGGGCTCTGGTTCAAAAATTTTTGCTGAATTTACATTTGGTAAATGTGCCATTGCTTGAAACTCTGAGGCAATAGCAACATAATCCTTTGTTTCTGCAACAACTGCGGGCTTACAAGCAATCTCATCTCTAACAATTGCCATGCCATTTTTGGTTCCAGAAATAAATGTGTAAAAACCATCGAGGTCCTTCAGTCCATCCAAAAGTGTTTCTTTTAGTGATTTTTTGTCAGATAATCCGTTTGAAATATAACCTGCAGCGACTTCCGTATCATTCATGGACTTTATTTCAATCCCTTTTTTCTGAAGCGATCTTCTTAAATTGTTATGATTTGACAAGGATCCGTTATGTACAAGACATTCATCCTCACCTGTGGAATATGGATGAGAGCCATCTGTCGTGATTGCACTTTCTGTTGCCATCCTTGTATGCCCAATAGCATGTGAGCCAGAAAACTTCTCTAGTGAAAAATTTTTAACAACATCCTTTGGATTTCCCACTTGTTTAAATATTTCTATGCAACTACCATAACCAACTAAACTTAATTCTTCATGGTTTTTTAAAATTTCTATAAATTTCTTAGGCTTCATTGCTGTTTCAATTATTAAATGATCTGAAATAGATTTTACTTTGATATCTTTTACATGCCTAGATAGTTTTTTTGAAATTTCTTTTACCTGATCAGTATTAGAGCAGACTGAATATTTATATTTCTTTTTTTTCTCAGATGAGTATATCGCAAAACCTGCACTATCAGGACCACGCGTAGCCATACTATTCATCATCCCAGTGAGAAATTTACCTAATTGTGAATTGTATTTTTTATTTTTTAAATATATTCCAACTATACCACACATTAAAATTAAATACCCTCATACCCATACTCTAATGACGAGTCAGTAATGCTATGGTAAAAAGAACCACCAAAACTTCTTAATGCATAAAGGTTAAAACAAAACGGTTGGTCGTCTAAATAGTCGATCAATATGTTAATGCCGTTATATGTAGTGTTCACGCAATTATTTGGTTTAAACATATTTTCATTAAAATTTATTGGAGAACCTTTTTTTAAAACATTTTTTGCATTTGCGCCTGATATTTGTAATACAGCTCTTGATTGTGAAATATCTGTAATAGCAAAATCCTGATCTCTAATCGATTTGTAAATTTCGTCTTTCAAGTCAATTTTTTTTGAGATAATTAACCAGGTATCAGGACCGGTCCACAATACTCTTGTTTCTTGGTTGTGAGAAACTTTTAGGCTTTCTGTCGGTAAATTAAGTTGATTTATGGTAACTTTTTCAATCTCAATTGAGCTTTTTTTAAATTTAGCAATTTGGAAAATACTTAGGTCTTTTATTTCCGAAATTTTTAATAGGTTTTCTTTATTCTCATGGTCGCCAAACAAGCCGAGCTTATGATCAAAATGAAGTGGTGATAGATTTTGAGCTTGTTCCATTACGATCTCACCCTTGTGCCTTCGGGGTCAACATAGTGTGAGGATACTACCTCAACAGGAATTGAAATATCTTTTAAAGGAGAGACAGCATATAGATTTTTACCAATTTTATTTTTACCATCTTTTATTATGGCTATGGAAAAGGGATTATTATATTCAACACTCCAACAAGAAGATGAAACATGTCCAAGTTTAGGTATTGGGGCAACAGCACTGTTATCTTCTATAATATGTGAACCCTCTGGGATCTTTGTTTTTTTGTCTAGTGGAACAAGTCCAACAATAGTTTGTCTATCCGACTCAGTGAATGCGTCTTTAGATAAAGATCTTTTACCTATGAAATCTTTTTTCTGACTCACCATACTATTCAGTCCAACATCAAAAGGAATAGTGCGTCCGTCTAATTCTGCTCCTGCGACATGGCCCATTTCTATTCTTAAGGTTGATAGAGCCTCTGTTCCGTATGGTTGAATATCAAATGACTGACCTTCTTCCATGATCTTCTTCCAAATATAAAGACCATAGTTTGACTCGACATTTACCTCATAAGCTAGTTCGCCAGAAAAAGAAATTCTATAAATTCTAGCTTTGATACTGTCTATTGAAGAGTCAACAAGACCCATGAATGGTAAACCCTCATTTGACATATCTACATCAGGAAATAATTTTGATAAAAGATCTCTAGATTTTGGACCTGCCACTGCTATACCAGACCACTGTTCAGTAGTTGATAAGACATTTACATCTAAATCTGGCCATACAACTTGTAAATAATACTCTAAGTGCGATAAAACATTTGCAGCTTGGGCAGTAGTGGTAGTCATATGAAAATGATTTTCAGATAATCGAGACGTTGTTCCATCATCAAAAACCATGCCATCTTCCCTTAGCATTAAACCATATCTAGCTTTTCCAACGGGTAGTTTCAGCCATGCATTTGTATAAACTCTGTTTAAGAATTCTGGTGCATCCGGACCTTTAATATCAATCTTACCAAGTGTCGTAACATCACAAATTCCAACATTTTTTCTTACATTTGCAGCTTCCCTATTAACAGCACTGTTCATGTCCTCAGAACCCCTTGGGTAGTATCTGGGTCTTTGCCATAAACCTGCCGCTACAAAAACAGCATTATTTTCCTCATGCCATGTATGAATGGGAGATTTTCTTGTAGGTAAATAGTGATTACCAACTTCTCTACCCACGATAGCTCCAATTGTTACAGGAGTGTATGGTGGTCTAAATGTAGTATGACCAACTTCTGGAACAATCTTTTTTTCAATTTTAGATACATATTGCAAACCATTTAAATTACTTGTCTTGCCTTGATCGCCAGCCATCCCAAGAGTTGTATATCTTTTGACGTGCTCAATTGATCTGAAGCCTTCTCTAATTGCTAGCTCTACATCAGAAACTGCAACGTCATTTTGAAAGTCGATAAAGCGTTTTGGTTTTTTTCCAGATGGTAAAGGCATACACCAGAGCTTTTCATGTTTTTCATAGCTAGGTTCATTTGAGTTAGGACTATTTGTAGGATTATTTTGATCTGTGAATTTGTTTGATAAATCAAAGCCCACTTGAAAACCTTCAGCTAGAGATTGATTTAAGGTGAAAGAACCATTAGCTGCTCCAATTGCTGTTTCTTTTTGTCTTTTTTTATCCGGTACGAACGCATCAATATCATCATTAAACTTTAATTTATTTCCAGCTTGGGAAGATAAATGAACCGTTGGTGTCCAGCCTCCGGACATACAAATGCAATCACACTCTACTGTTTCTTCTGAAATAAAAGACTCTTTTGAAGAGTCAAGCTTGCCGATGATAGCAGAATTTATCTTCAAATGTCCTTTAGTGTCTGCGATCCCTGAATTAAATTTTATAGAAATACCCTTTTGCTGAACTTCCTTGACTAATTCACCGTTTGAGCTGTCTCGAGTGTCTACAATGATTGGTTCAATATCATTTTTAATAAACTCAAGGGCAGTTGAATATGCTGTATCATTATTGGTAAATATAATTGGTTTCTTACCAACTAATGTTTCATAAACCTTCATATACTCTTTTGCTGCTGAGGCTAATACAATTCCTGGTCTATCATTATTTCCAAAAGATATTGGTCTTTCAATAGAACCAGTTGAAACTATTACTTCTCCAGCTCTAATATAATGTAGTCTTTGTCTTGGTGTGTATTTTGAGGGATTTTCAATATGATCGCTAACTCTCTCAATCATTACGGTCATATTGTGGTCATAGTATCCGAAGACTTGTGACCTTTTTTTTAATATTACATTTGGCATACTTTTTAGTTGGGAAATGGTATCACTAGCCCACTCTTTTCCTGACATGTTACCAATCGTAACTTCGTCAGTTAGAAGAGAGCCGCCAAAATTAGGCTTGTCTTCTGCTAATATAACCCTTGCCCCATTTTTAGCAGCAGCCAGAGCACTTGCGAGGCCTGATGGGCCAGAGCCAACAACTAGTACATCGCAGTGTTCATAATTATGTTCGTACCTATCTGGGTCAGGTAACAGTGGTGCTTTACCCATACCAGCAGCTTTTCTTATAAATGGTTCATAGATTTTCATCCAAAAACTTTTTGGCCACATAAATGTTTTGTAATAGAAACCTGCAGGAAAAAAACGATTTAATACATTATTGATTTCTCCAATATCAAATTGAACTGAAGGCCAACAATTTTGACTTTTAGCTTTTAATCCCTCAACTAATTCAACTTCGGTTGCAATGATATTAGGTTCAGATTTATTACCATCATGCAATTGTACCATTGCATTTGGTTCTTCAACACCAACTCCCAAAAAACCGCGAGGTCGATGATACTTAAAACTTCTTCCAACTAAATGAACACCATTTGCAATTAAAGCAGATGCAAGAGTGTCTCCTTCATAGCCATGATAAATAGTACCATTAAAAGTAAAATTAATTTTTTTATCCTTATTAATAAGTCCAGTTGAGTTAGTTGTTCTAAAACTGTTAGACATTAAAGTCCTCGTTCATTTTACAAGTGTCAAAAATTTCATGTGTAGCGGTGTCTCTTGAGACTTTAAACCATTGTCTACATCCAGAAACATGATGCCATAGTTCTGAGTGTTTTCCTCTTGGGTTATCTCTGTAGTAAACAAAATTATCCCAATCCTCGGTTGAAATTTCATCTCCTAGTTGAGGTCTTTTTATAGTGGCGTCTCCGCCATAAGAAAATTCATTTTGTGAGCGCTTGCCACAGTATGGGCATTTTATTTCTAACATCTATTAACCGATCCAAGGTTTAGGGCCTACACCCTTTTCATCTATAATTTTTCCAGTATGGAATCTTTCAAGGTTAAAGTCTGAGTTGAGTTCATGTACTTGATCTTGTGCTATTGTATGTGCAAAAACAAAACCTGAGCTTGGAGTGGCTTTAAAGCCTCCGTAACACCAACCGCAATTAAGATATACCCCCTCAATATGAGTTTTATCGATTATTGGAGAACCATCCATGGACATATCCATAATACCTCCCCAAGTTCGAAGCATTTTGAGTCTACTAAAGTTTGGGAAGACAGCCAATCCACCTGTTAAAACATGCTGTATCATTGGCATATTTCCTCTTTGAGCATAACTATTGTAACCATCTAAATCACCACCCATAACCATTTCACCTTTGTCAGATTGGCTACAATAAAAGTGACCTGCTCCGAATGTAACTACGTTATGAAGTAAAGGTTTAACTGGTTCTGAGACACAAGCTTGCAGAACATGTGCTTCAATTGGTAGTCTCATATTTAGCATGTCTGCTAAAAGTGTAGTGCTTCCAGCAACACACAATCCAACTTTTTTAGTTTTAATATTTCCTCTTGATGTTTGAACACCTTCTATTTTTCCGTTGTTAACATCAAAACCTGTCACTTCACAATTTTGAATTATATCGACACCCATGGAGTCTGCCTGTCTCGCATATCCCCAAGCAACTGCATCATGTCTTGCAGTTCCCCCACGTGGCTGCATTAAACCACCATGAATGGGAAAACGACATGTTTCTGAAAAATCTGCAAATGGGATCATCTTTTTTAAATCATCCCTTCCAAGAAGAATTGCATCAATACCATTTAATCTCATAGAGTTACCTCTTCTAGCGTAAGCATTCATTTGTGCATCAGAGTGAGCTAGGTTTATAATTCCTCTCGGTGAGTACATAACGTTGTAATTTAATTCTTGGCTAAGTGTTTCCCAAAGCTTCATGCCAAACTCATAAAAATGAGCGTTTGAATCAAACATATAGTTAGATCTCAAGATGGTAGTGTTTCTTCCAACATTACCTCCACCAATCCAACCCTTTTCAAGTATGGCAACGTTTGTGATGCCATGTTCTTTTGCAAGATAATAAGCTGTTGCAAGACCATGACCACCGCCGCCTACAATTATGACATCGTATTCTTTTTTAGGCTGAGGGTCTTTCCAAGCTACCTCCCAATTTTCATGGTTGGTGAAAGCATTTTTTACTAAACTAAAAACTGAGTACTTTTGCATGATTCAATTAAACCTCTTCGAAAATATATATTCCTAATAAAATGCTACAATAAACCTGTTCCATAATATGAAACAACATTTTTATTATCCCTGTATTTATTACAGAGTATGACAAAAAATGGATTGGAAATTAAAATTTAATTATTAATATTAATTCAAATCGGAGGAGAATAATGACAAAAGTTGCACTAATTGGTACAGGTCCCTGTGGACTATCTTTTTTAAGATCTCTGCATCAAGCGCAAAGCAAAGGCGAAAATATTCCTGAGGTTGTTGCCTTTGAAAAACAAGAAAGTTGGGGTGGTCTTTGGAATTATACTTGGAGAACCGGGTCTGATCAATATGGAGATCCAATTCACAATAGCATGTATAGATACCTTTGGTCGAATGGGCCAAAAGAGTGCCTTGAATTTGCAGATTATTCTTTTGATGATCATTTCAAAAAACCAATTCCCTCCTTCCCTCCAAGAGCCGTCCTTCAAGATTACATTTTAGGTCGTGCAGAAAATTCAGATGTAAAAAAATACGTAAAGTTTAACACCACTGTTACCTCTGTTGCTGATAATGGTAATGGATTTGATATTACATACCGAAATAAAAAAGACGATCAAACTAAAACTGAAAGTTTTGATAAATTAGTTGTTGCGACTGGTCACTTCTCTGTTCCCTACATTCCTGAATATGAGGGGATGAATAGTTTTCCAGGGAGAATAATGCACTCTCATGATTTCAGAGACGCTGAAGAGTTTAGAGATAAAAACGTTGTCGTTCTCGGAAGTAGCTACTCTGCTGAAGATGTAGCGTTACAGTGCCATAAATATGGAGCTAAAACTGTTACTATTGGTTATAGAAACAATCCAATGGGTTTCAATTGGCCTGAAGGCATGAAAGAAGTACATTACATGGATAAGATCGATGGAAACAAAGCAGTTTTTAAAGATGGCACAGTTCAAGAAATGGATGCCTTAATACTATGTACAGGTTACTTGCATCATTTTCCTTTTTTACCAGAAGATCTAAAATTAAAAACTCATAACAGACTGTATCCTCCAAACTTATACAAAGGAGTAGTATGGCAAAATAATCAAAATTTGTTTTATCTTGGTATGCAAGATCAGTTTCATACTTTTAACATGTTTGATGCCCAAGCTTGGTATGTTAGAGACATAATAATGAACAAAATAACTCTGCCTTCAGCTGATGAGTTAGCAAAGGATATTGATAACTGGGTTAAAAAGGAAGAGGCCCTAGAGGATGCATATCAAATGATTGATTTTCAAACAGATTATTGTGTGGATTTATGTTCTGCTGTTGACTACCCAAAAATTGACTTTGAGTTAATTCGTAAACATTTTTATGATTGGGAACACCATAAGGAAGAAAATATCCTGACTTATAGAGATAAATCCTTTTCCTCGCCTGTCACTGGCACCACTGGTCCCTCACATCACACTACATGGTTGGATGCTATGGATGACTCTATGGCTACATATTTAGATACAAAATAAATATTATATGTCCAATAATACTCTTAATTTTATTGGATGGGTTTTATTTATTATTTCTGCCGTAGGCTTTATAATATCAAGTATTGGTAGTTTCTGGGCTATGTTTGGAAGTCTTTTTTTCTTTGTAGCTTGTTTTGTTTTTTTAATACCATTCTTTAGAAAAGAAAAAAATAAAGATTAAGGAATATTTTTGTCAATCCCCTTTGGGATGAGTTTTTCTTTATCGTAAAATGGTAAATCAATTATTTCGCAGTCAGCTAAATTATCATTAACAGACTCGACTTTAATTTGAAATTCTTTCCACTCACCAGGGTAGTCAAAACGTACATAACCTACATACTTTTCTAAAGTAGGAGACCAAGTTGATGCTGAAAGATATCCAATTTTTTGTTCATTTGATGATAAATAAACTTTTGCTCTTGGAATAATTTCTTTATCGGTAGTTATACCAAATAATCTCTTTCCAAATTTTGTTGATAAAAATTCTAAAGCTTTTTTTCCAATAAAATTTTCTTTCTCTAAATCAACTAGAGAGCCTAATCCAATTTCATAAGGATTCATTGAAGAGTCAAAATCTGTGTTGTTATCTAGGATGCCTGCTTCAATTCTTCTTATATCCATTGATTCTAGACCATCAAATGTCATACCCATCGGATATCCGATTTCACAAATAGTATCCCAAATTTTTTTATAATTAGTCTTATTTCCCAAGGTATAAATTTCGTAGCCTAATTCAGAAGTCCATCCTGTTCTAGAGACATATACATTTTGATCAGCAATTTTTGAATAACCTGATTGATAGTATTTAAAATCATCGTTTATTTCTCCATTTGTTAGCTTTGAAATTATATCTTTAGAAATTGGACCTTGAATTTGTATCACTCGAGAATTAGGGTCAGTTATAATAACTTCATAGTTTTTTTGATGAGCATTTAACCAAGTTTCAAGGGGTCCATCAGGTTGGACGTACCAAAATTTATTTTGCTCTAATCTAAAAAGTACACCATCTATAAATATTCCGCCATTTTCATAACAAGCAATAGCATATTTACCCCTGCCTACTTTCATATCTTTAATTTTGCGACAAAATATTTTATCAAGAAATTCCTCTGACTGTGGTCCCTCTATTTGAATAGGTTTTTCAGGTACATCATACATGACAGCTTTTCTTCTCAAATTCCAGTAGCTATCTTTAATTTTATTTCCAACAGATATTGGAAAATAGCGATCAGCGTACACACCATAAGAATTATCTTCTTTATGATAAAATTCAAAAAAAGGCCCTTTATCAAACCTGTTATCACTAATTGGTAAAGTTGAAGATTTATCTAAAAAAATTGAACTCATTTAAAAGATAAAAAAATTAGGATTTAACTCTTGATTTAGTTGGATCATAAAATGGAAAAGGTACAACCTTCGCCTTTATTCTTTTTTGTTGACCATCTAACTTACCTATTTCAACTTCGGTATTAAGCTCGCTGTATTTGACATTTATTTTACAAAGAGCAATATTTTTATTTAGAACAGGGGATTTCATACCACTTGTTATAATGCCAACTTGTTCCCTTGCATTATTTGAAGGATGAACACAGTCACCATGCCCGGTAGTTTCATTTCCCTCAATCTCAAGTCCAACTAGTTTTCTTTGAGGGTTAGCCTTTCTCTCAAGTAAAGCTTCTTTACCAATAAAGTTATCCTCTTTTGATTTAAGAGGAACTGTAAAACCAATTCCCGCCTCAAACGGATCAGTTTGATCATCGAATTCATAATTTGCGAAAACTAAACCAGCTTCAATTCTAACTAAATCCAAAGCGTCCAATCCCATAGGTACAATTCCAAACTCTTCTCCTGCTTTCATTACAGCATCCCAAACTTCAGCAGCTTTACTCGGATGACAGAATATTTCATAACCTAGTTCACCTGTATATCCAGTTCTTGAAACCATTAAAGGAATTCCATCTAAAGTATTTAACCTAGCTATAGAAAACCTAAACCACTCTAAATCAGTCAATGATGTTTGATGAGGAGGAGTCCAGATTATCTTTTTTAATATTTCTCTACTCTTTGGCCCTTGGACAGAAACATTATGTAAATTATCAGTAGAAGATTTAATCCATACCTTTAAGTTATGTTCCTTTGCTTTTTCTCTTAACCATTCACCGCAATACTCATCTCCACAAATCCACCTAAAATTATCATCCGTCATTTTGAATACTGTACCGTCATCAAGCATACCTCCATGCTCGTAGCACATCGCAGTGTAAACAACTTGGCCAACAGATAGTTTTCTGATGTTTCTTGTGCAAGTCATTTGTAAAAGTTCTTCAGCGTCTGGACCTCTTACTTCAAACTTTCTTAGTGCTGATAGATCCATAATGATAGCCCGCTCTCTGCAAGCTTCGTATTCTTGGTGCGCCCCGTGATTATTATAATTAGAAGCTAACCAGAAGCCTTTGTACTCAACAATATTTTCAGTAAGTTTTGATACTCTTGAGTGAAAACCAGTTTCTTTAGTTAATTTAGGTTCAGAGTCTGCTTTCATTCTAAATGCCATTCCTTTACTAAAAGGTCTATTCGGTCTATAGACTCTAACAAAAATGTCAGTAGGATTCCATCCATTAGCTGCATCTACATCGTCTGGACAGGCAGAGGAGACACAAACTAAATTTTTCAGAGCTTTAAACATAACATAGTCTCCTGGTCTAGACCATGGTTCATCAAAAATTAAAGCATTATTTGCATCAATGGCTGTGTTGTAAAATAAATTTATAGCATTCCAACCTAGTCTTTTTCTCACAGTAAACTTATCTAATACATAATTGAAATTATCAGAGCAATTTGGATGACCAAAATAACCAATATCATCATAAAATTTTGAAGTACACGCGGTACCGAACGTATCATGTCTTCCAACAGTGTCTCTGTAGACTTCAACCATGGGCATTTGATTTTCATCGTAATATTTAGAATGGAGACCTGGCATTGGAAAAGCACTTCCCATTAAATATCTACTATTAGTTGTATCTATTGAAAGCTCTTGGCCTTTTTGAAGACTCTCTGAGTCAAATGCCATAAAGTCAGAACATTGTCTTCCATAAACATCAATTATCTGAATAAAATCTCCTTCTTTGACCTCATAGGACATTGCGGTATATCTTTTAACAAAAATTTCTTCAACAGGATCCATTAAAGGGTCTGGTAATAAAAATTCCCCCTCTTCACGTTTTTTATTTCTTTGAACAATTACTCGTAGTTCGGATGCAGGAATATTTTCATGTGTAATTTCACTCTCGCCTGGTGCAGAAATTATGCAAACAATGGAGTCGTTTGTTTTAAACTCCTCAATTGAACCTGAAAGTGAATTTTGAGAAAATACTAAAATCGATTGATTAATAGAATCTACCTCATATCCAAGTTTTTTTAATTTAGTAAGTGCTATTTGAGCTGACTCCTCTTCGCTCGTAAGGATTTTTTTTGTTAATTGACCGTTGTGTTCGTTATTAAGGCCTAATGCTGATAGATTACATTCTCCTTTTGAATTGAAGCAAACAACCTCAGCCTGTTGATGGCCTTCTAAATTAATTATTTTAAATTTGTCATCTGGTTCTAATTTTATTGTGAGAGAACCTCCACCAGTTACCAAATAATTTTCTAAGTCGTCACCAAGAGCTGGTAATCCAGGTTCATAAGGTTGAGTAACTCTTGGGATAATCATTCTCTATGCTAATCCAAGAGCTTTTTTTCTTTCCTCGGCCCATTTTCTCACAATTACATCTACTGAAATAGCCATTAAAGAAACGAATAAACCTAGTGTTATAGCAACACCAGGACCGTCTTGAGCTCTTGATAATGCTCCAAAAATAAGTTGACCTAAATCTTCAGTTCCAATTAACGCTCCTAAAATTACCATTTGAAGAGTGAAAACAACTGTTTGATTAACACCAAGCATAATTGTCGGGAAAGCTAAGGGGATTTCAATATTTGTCCATCTTTGTATTCTTGAGACACCAGACATGGTGCCTGCTTCATGTAAGGAGAGTGGGACACTATTTAGACCCCAGACAGTATATCGAGTAGCAGGAACAGTAGCATAAACAATAGCAGCTATTAACACTGAGGTATCAGTAATATTGAACAAGAAGATAACAGGTATTAAATAAACAAAGGATGGAAATGTTTCAAAAAAATCACACACGGAGAGAATAATTTTTGACCCCCTCTCAGTTTGTGCAAATATTGATCCAACTATTATTCCATTGAGAGATGCCATAATTACAGCAAATGTTGCCATGTACATTGTAATTAAAGCTCTGTCCCAATATTTTGACATAGCAATAAATAACATCATGCCCCCAACTAATAAGCTTGTTCTAATTCCACCAATGATATAAGCGACACCCATAGTAAGAGTCAACGTGGCAACTACTGGCATACCTAGATAAGCTTTTTTCATAGGACCTAGAACTTCAGTTAGAAGAAACTTATTGAAAGAATTGAGAGAATAGAAAAAAGTTTCCCAAACCCAATCAACAGCAGCATCAATATAGTGAGCAAAAGTAAAACCTTTTTCAATAGGTATAACATATAAGTAATTAATTTTATCGAAGTAACCATTTGCTATAAAAGCAATGATTGAAAAAATTAAAATTGAGGTTCCAAAGATGATTAAGAGTTTATATCTTTGAAAAAAAGTTAAATTTTCAAAATAATCAACTTGTTTATTCGCCCATGCTTTTGTAAATCGATCAAGGATAACAGCAATTAAAACGATACAAAAACCTGCTTCAGCAGCTTTGCCAATTTTTAAACTATTTAAGGCAATTTTTAAATTTAGACCAAGTCCTTTTGCTCCAACAAAAGAAGCAATTACAACCATTGCTAGGCATTGCATAATAACTGTATTGACACCGTTTAAAATATCTCGTCTAGCTGTTGGTATTAATACTTTAAATAAAAGCTGAGTTTTTGTACAACCGCTCATAAGTC
>CACDTV010000011.1 GCA_902555695.1 uncultured Alphaproteobacteria bacterium
ACACAAGACCTAACTCAATCATCTATGAAAATGGGCGAAGCTATGTACAAAGATCAACAATCATCTGAGGCTTCTGGCGCAGAACAACCTAAGCAAGAAGATAACACTAGTGAAACTAAAAGCGATGATGATGTTATAGACGCAGACTACGAAGAAGTAGACGACGATAAAAAAGCAAGCGGACAGTAACTCTTAGCTTGGTTTAAAATATTATGGCTGAGGATTTTTATGACACTCTTGGTATATCCCGTGAAGCTAGTGACTCTGAAATAAAAAGTGCTTACCGAAAATTAGCAATGAAATATCATCCTGATCGAAACCAGGGTGACTCCGCTGCTGAACAAAAATTTAAGGATGTAAGTCAAGCATATGAAATTTTAAAAGATCCAAAAAAAAGACAAACTTATGATCAATTTGGCCATGCTGCTTTTGAACAAGGCGGTGGTGGAGCCGGTGGATTTGGCCAACAAGGCTTTGGCGGTTTTTCAGATATTTTTGAAGATATTTTTGGTGCATTTGGTGAGGGCGGTCAGCGCGAAAGTAGAGGGGATGATCTGCGCTACGATGTTACTATTGACCTAGAAGAGGCTTTTACTGGAAAATCACTAGAAGTAACGATACCCAAAATGATTAATTGCCCTGAACAGCATAGTTATAAAAGTTGTTCTACTTGCCAAGGTTACGGAAAAGTTAGGACTCAGAGCGGGTTTTTTTCTATGGAGAGGACCTGTGGTAGATGTGGTGGAACTGGGCAAGAAATGAAGGGTCGATGCTCAAAATGCAGTAACACTGGACGAATTAAACAAAATAAAAAAATTCAGATCAAAATACCTGCTGGAGTTGAAACAGGTAACAGGATTAGAATGAGCGGAGAAGGAGAGGCTGGAGAAAGAGGCGGCTCCTATGGAGACCTTTACGTTTTTATAAATATAAATAACCACAAACTTTTCCAGAGAGAACGAGATAACATTATTTGTGATGTTGCTATACCTTTTACTACAGCAACTTTGGGCGGAAATATAGAAGTTCCTACTATAGAAAAAAAAATGGTTAATGTTTCCATACCAAAAGGAATGCAGTCAGGTCATAAACTCAGAATCAAAGGCAAGGGAATGAGTATTCTGAGAACAAACACAAGAGGTGATATGATTGTTAAAGTACATGCTGAAACACCAGTAAACTTATCTTCAGATCAAGAGAAGCTTTTAAATCAATTTAATGAAACCCTTACTAAGAAAAACTCTAAAATGACGGAAGGGTTTTTTGATAAAGTAAAAAAAATGTTTAATTAATGAATTATTGTTTTGATTTTATCGAAACACCAATAATTAAACTTTTTGTCCTAGATAGTTCAGAGGGAGTTCACTTTCTTATAAAAGATAATGATAAAAGAATTAAAAATATACTTAATTTATATAATCCAACTAAAGGTTTAAAATTAAAAAAAGCAAAAATATTAATAAACAACTTATTGAAAGGTAAAATTTCTAAACAAAAAGATATAAAAATAAAATTCCTCGATGGAACTACACTACAAAAAAAAGTTTGGACAGAAATTACTAAAATTCCTTATGGTCAAACAACTTCCTACAGCGAGCTTGCTAAAAAAATAAAGAGACCAGATGCAGTAAGAGCCATTGCTTCAGCGGTTGGTAAAAATCCTGTTGGATTATTGGTTCCTTGTCACAGAGTAGTAAAAAAAAATGGAGATTTCGGAAGATATATGTGGGGTGATAAAATTAAGAGAAAAATACTAGATATAGAGGGTAGAGGAACGGCTGACTCGACATATAGAGGAGGAAAGTGAGATACCGAATCAGCCCCCGCATGAATGCTAACTGAACACTAATAAATATTTTGATATAGTCAAAGTTGTTCAAGTATTAAATATCCAAAAATGAGTTTAAAATCGATTTTATCCTATAGTTTTCAGTCATTTTACCTTGCTGGGAGTTTTTTATTATTATTTATTTTTTTGCCCACATTTTACAATTTATCAATTGGTATCTCTTTAAGTGTTATCGGTCTAGTAATACTGATATCTAGATTTTTTGATGTCTTCTCAGACTTTTTAATTGGTTATTTAACAGAAAAAAGAATTATTTCAGGTCGATCAAGAAAAAATCAAATTCTTTTAGGAATAATAATATTTATTTTCTCCTTATTTGGCCTTTACGTTTTCCAATCTTCTAATATTTATTATTTTATTTTTTTTTATAACTTAGCATTGATAAGTTACTCAATTGCAATCATTCCTTACGACTCCATAGTTATCGATCAAAAAAAAATTTTAAAAAAAAGATTTCGTTTGGCAGCAGTCAAAGAAGTATTTGCAATTTTAGGAGTTCTTGCAGCTCTTATTATTCCAACGACTATTTCAAATTTAAATAATGTTGAGCTATTAAACCCAGACGTTATAAAAACAAGTGGTTTTATTTTTATTTCTCTTGCAATTATAGGGGGATTAATTTTTTATTTTTTCTATGATGATGAACTGAATTACAAGCCAAATGAAATTTCTTGGATAAAATTAAAAACTTTCATTAAAAAAAATAAAAAAATCTTACCTTTTTCTTACATTACATTTTTTAATTTACTTGCTAATAATTTTACTGCAAATTTATTTATTATATTTGTATCTGAATATCTGGGTCTTAGTGATTATGCAGGCCATTTATTAATTTTGTATTTTCTTATAACATTAATTTCCACGCCATTTTGGTATTTTTTTGGAAAAAAATTTTCAAATATGTTTTTATTACAGATTGGAACCAGTATAACTATTTTTGGTTTCTTATTTGTTATTTTCACTAGCAGTGACTATTGGCAAATATATATATTTGTCATACTTATTACAGGAATTGGAATTGGAATTGATCTTATAATACCCCAGATTGAGTTAGCTGACATATTAGATGTAAATAATGAAAATCGTTTATCACAGTTTTTTACCTCATTTTTCTCAATTATAAGAAAAGCTGCTATAGGAATTGCTGCTGGTATAGCACTAACGGGATATGGTTACTTACAATCAATAAATTTTACAATTCACCCAAATATTCCAAATATTATGATTTTTTATTTTTTTATACCGCTTACCATTAAATTGTTCGTATTAATCTTAGTAATGAGATATAGAAGTAAATTCAATGTCTCAATTAGAGAGTAAAAAACACCTAATTTACATACTAGGCACTGTTGCCTTCTTCTTATTTTCAATTGCAGACACTATTATAAAGTTAATTGGAGATTTATATAAAGACACAGTTATATTTTCCATAGCGAGTTTCTCCGCAATAATCCCAGTGCTCTTTTATTTACTGTACAGAAAGAGCTTAGAAGAAATAAAAACAAGCAATTATAAACTTCATTTTATAAGAGGTATTTTAATGACTTTGACCTATTATTTTGTTGTAAAAGGTATCATTTTATTACCTTTATCTATTGCTTATCCAATAATTTTGTCAGCTCCTGTGTTACTCTCAATTATGGGAATAGTAATTTTAAAGGAGTCGATTTACCTTTCCAAAATAATTTCTTTAATACTAGCTATGATTGCTGTTTTTATGGTCTCAGGTTTTAGTTTAAACGCAGGTTTTAATGCTTTGGGAGTAATATTTCTTATATTAGGTGTAATTTCATTAGCGTGTCTAGACTTTACAGTGCGAGTTTATGGGAAATCTGAAAGAACTATGGCTTTGACTTTTTATAGTATGGGAATTACTGGCATAATTTTCACAGTATTTTCAATCAACCATTACAAAGATATCGCTTTGTACGATTTTTTAATAATGGTAGGTGCAGGGCTTATTGATGGTGTGGCCATGATGATCTTAATCTATTCTCTTAGAAGAATAGAAGCTTCATTTTTTAGCATCACACATTATTCACAGATCATTTTTGGAATAGTAATTAGTATTTTTGTTTTCAATCACTACCCCTCAATTATAGAATTATGCGGAGCTATTTTAATAATAATTTCTGGATATCTTGTTTATTCTAAATTAAAAAAGCTAAATTGATTGCTTTTCCATTGGGTAAATAGAGCAACCTGAAATTTTCCACTCTCCCTTATCTTTAATGAGCGAGTACATTGCTAAATAAGAAACATTATCTTGCGAGACGATTTGTAGTTGATGATATATAGCTCCTTCAAAAAATTTTGATTCCATAAAATAGTAATTTTTAGGGTTATAAACAGGCTCATAATAGTTTTTAACCATACTCATAAAATCTTGAGGATTATTGAACCTCATCTTGATATAAGGTGAGGCATGAAAGAAAGCTCCTTCAGCATCTTTGTTAATGAAGGCCTTTAGTTGACTTTCAATCACTGCTTGCGTTTCACTAAACTCATTTTTATCAATAGTTTCTGCAATAGATATGGTGTTAAAAAGTAAAAGGCATAAACTTGTGTAAATTAATTTTTTAAACTGCATACTATATATATGCGTAATTAAACAATATAGATGAAAATCATTTTAATTATATTCGCCTTGTTTTTGAACATATCCTATAGTTACGCAGATCAAAATAGCCCAAAACTTGATGAATTATTCAATCAGCTCTCCGAGGTAAAGGACTCAAAAGAACAAAGTCTAATTATATCAAAAATATGGGGAGAATGGATGAAAATTGAAAATCCAGATGTAAAAATAGTAATGGAAAATATTTCAGATTTTTTTAAATCTAAAAATTACCAATCTGCGATATCAGCCTTAACTCTTGCTATTGAGTTAGAGCCAAATTACGCGGAGGCCTACAACAAAAGGGCAACTTTTTATTTTATGATGGGAGACTATGAAAATTCTATGAGAGATATTGAAGCTACATTATATCTTGAACCAAGACATTTTGGTGCATTAGATGGTTTGAGTAGAATTCTTATAAGCTACAAAAATTATGATGGAGCACTTAAGGTTTATCAAGAAATGAAAAAGTTAATGCCAAATGATTTGTCTGTTGATATGAAAATTGAAAATCTAAATCAAATGGTGTCAAAGGAAACTTAAATTAACCAATTGGTTAAGAATATAGTTTAACGAAATAATGAAATTTATTGCCCCTTGCCACCTTCCTCCTCGACAATGTCTCAACCCAAGCGGCTAGGGGACGGGTATAATATTCGAATTTTGGTTGATATGAAACAGATTTCTTATAATTTAAAAAGCCTATCAAATAAGAAAAATATCGTTATAGATGTTATTTAAAAATTAATTAGTTATAAATTGAGCTGTGAAAAAAAAATTTAACACAAAAGTAATTCATTCTGGACATGGCCCAGATAAAGAAACGGGAGCCGTTATGCCACCGATACATCTTTCATCAACCTTCAAACAAATGGAACCCGGAAATTTTGAGTATGAATATGCTAGAACCAAAAATCCTTCTAGAGATGTACTAGAAAAATTACTAGCACAAATTGAGTCTGGAGATAAAGCTTTTGCATTTGCATCGGGCATGTCAGCAATTAATACAGTTTGTGACCTATTTGGCACAAACTACCATATAGTTTGTTCTGATGATGTATATGGGGGTACTCGTAGGTTATTTGATAAAGTTAAATCAAATATTGACGTAACTTACATCGACTTTGATAAAAATATAAACTGGAATGATGAAATAAAAGAAAACACAAAATTTATATGGATTGAAACACCATCAAATCCTTTAATGAAAATTATTGATATTAAAAACACTGTTAATATTGCAAGTGAGTTTAAATTACCTGTGATATGTGATAACACATTTGCCTCTCCATATAATCAGAGACCACTTGAATTAGGTGCAGATATGGTAGTGAGTTCTTCAACAAAATATTTAGGAGGCCACTCAGACATTGTTGGCGGGTCTATTGTTATTAAAGAGAATAAGGAATACGCTGAAAAAATTTCTTTTATTCAAAATGCAGTTGGGGCTGTCCCCTCTCCCTTTGATTGTTATTTATTAACAAGAAGCATTAAAACACTTTCTGTAAGAATGAAGCAACATAATGAAAATGCTATTGCTGTGTCTAATTATTTATCCAATCATCCTAAGATAGAAAAAGTTTTTTTTCCAGGTAATGATAAAAGGCACAAGGAAATCGCAGAAAAACAAATGGATGGTTTTGGTGGAATGATGTCTTTTGTAATTGACTCAGATATTAATGGGGTAAAAACTTTTCTAAAAAATTTAAATTTATTTACACTCGCGGAAAGCCTAGGAGGAGTCGAAAGTTTGATCGAGCATCCAGCCATCATGACCCATGCTTCTATAGATCCATCAATTAGAGAAAAATTAGGCATATCAGAAACATTACTAAGAATATCTGTGGGTATTGAAGATGTAGATGATTTGATCTCAGATTTAGAACAAGCCCTATCAAAGATTTAAGATGAGAGACATAGTTGACTTTATTGGCAATACGCCACTTATTAAACTCAAATATCCATCTGAAATTACGGGCTGTAATATTTATGGTAAAGCAGAATTTATGAATCCAGCTGGTTCTATCAAAGATAGAACGGCATTGGGTATAATCCTTGATGCTGAAGAGAATAATTTAATTGAACCAGGCGGCACTGTTGTTGAGGGTACCTTTGGAAACACAGGTATTGCTTTAACAATGATTAACAATGCTAGAGGATACAAAACTATAATTGTAATGCCTGACGGTGCATCAGAGGAGAAGCAAAGTATTTTAAGGAATATGGGGGCAAAGCTAAAAGTTGTACCAACTAAACCCTATTCTGATCCAGGTAATTATCAGCATGTATCAAAGAGGTTAGTTGAAGATCTACAATCAAAAGGAGAGACTTCAGTTATGTGGGCAAACCAATTTGACAACACAGCAAATTACAAATTTCACTCAAAAACCACAGCTAAAGAAATATTCAATCAGCTTGATGGAAAAGTTGACGGATTTACTTGTGCAATTGGGTCGGGTGGAACATTAGCAGGTACATCTATTGGGCTCAAAGAATTAAATTCAAATATAAAAATAGCTTGCACAGATCCACAAGGTGCTCAAATGTATAATTATTTTAAATATTCTAAATTGGAAGTTAAAGGCGATCCATCAGAAACGGAGGGAATAGGCCAGTATAGAGTGACAAAAAATGTTGAACCTTCCCTTATTGATTTCTCATACCATATTACGGATTATGAAGCGTTTGAACTTTTATATAAAATGGTCAAAACAGAAGGCTTATTTCTTGGCTCTAGTTCTGGAGTAAACGTAGCAGGGGCTATCGAAATGGCTAAAGAAATGGGACCAGGTAAAAACATTGTTACAATTCTGTGTGATGATGCTAACAAGTATTTTAGTAAGTTATATAACAAAGAATATCTGATATCAAAAAAACTTCCCGTACCCGAGTGGCTTTAAAATATTAATCACTATCAAAAGTCATTCTTTTTAAAGTTCTATCTTTAAAAACAAAATGGTGCATAAGTGCGGCTCCTGAATGTATAAAAAATAAAACTAATAAAACATTACTAGAATATTCATGGAAACTTTTGAACAAGTACCTTAAATCACTGTTGTGATCTAACAAATTTATTAATTCAAAATTTAAAAACATTACCGTGTCACCTTGCAAGTTTGTAAGGATGTATCCAGATATTGGTTGTAAAAAAAATATTGAGTAAAATAAAAAATAGTTAGTTTTAGCAACATAAATTAATATTTTATTTTTTAAGATGGGCTTGGGCCTAATATTGATAAATTTCCAGCTTAATCTAAAAATGGCTAGGACAAGAATTGAAAGGCCTAGTGTGTTGTGTATCATCAATATCTCATAGTAATACTCGAAATTATTCTCTAAATTTTTGCCTAGTAAGTATGTTGCAATTATAAGAGCAGCCATAATCCAATGAAATAACTTGCTAATTAAACCGTAATTATCTGCGCTGTTTGCTAACTTCATTATCTTCAATTATGTATGTTAATATTGTTGATTATAAATGAAATTAAAAAATTTATTTTTATCGTTATTTTTATTTTTTTCCATAAGTGTTTATTCTAAAGATTTTATAATCATTCAGTCTACAACAAGCATTGCGAATACGGGTTTGCTTGATCTCTTAGCATCAGAATTTAAAAATAAAACTGGAATAAGTATAAGACCTATTGCAGTTGGAACCGGCAATGCTATTGCAAACGCAAAAAGGGGCGATGGAGATTTATTATTTGTTCATTCAAAAAAAGATGAATTAGAATTTATAGATGAGGGCTACGGTGTTCAAAGATATGAGGTTATGTACAATAAGTTTATTTTAGTTGGTCCAAAATCTGACCCACTGAAAATATCACAAGAGGAAGATATTTTATCCGCATTAAAAAAAATATATAACTCAGAATACAAATTTATTTCAAGAGATGATAATTCTGGAACTCATAAAAAAGAACAAGAATTATGGAGTTTGGCAAATATCAAAAAATTTGACTCTGATAAATATATAAAAACTGGAACAAGCATGGCCAATACATTAAATATTGCCTCTGAAATTGATGCCTATACGATAAGTGACAAAGGCACCTGGCTATCTTTTAAAAATAAAAATAATTTAAAAATTCTTTTTGAGGGTGGTGATGAATTACATAATCCTTATGGAATTATTGCAGTCAATCCTGAAAAATTTCCTCATGTTGAGTATAATAAATCTCAGAAATTCATTGAATGGTTGATTGCAGGTGAGGGCAAAGATGTTATTAATAGGTTTACATATAACGGTGAAAAGTTGTTTCATACCAATTAATATTACCTAAATGCTAACTTTTGAAAAAATACAATCCGCAGTTTTTATTACAATTTATGTAAGTATTTTTTCAACATTAATTGCATTTTTTTTATCAATGATTTTTGGCTATTTAATTGCTATTTATCAATTCCAATTAAAAAAACCAATTGTAATTTTCCTAAGCTCTCTTACCTCTATCCCTCCTGTATGCGCAGGGCTATTAGTCTATATACTCATAAGTAGATCTGGCCCCTTAGGTTGGATGGAAATTTTATACTCACCTATAGCAATGATCATTGCCCAGATCGTAATTATCTTCCCAATTATGATTACTTTAATAATTAAAAACATTGAAGAGGATTACCCAATTTATAGAGATGAATTAATGTCTTATGGAGCGTCCAAAAAAGATACAATTTTCATACTCTTTTCAAATAAAACAAATATCTACATAACAGTTCTTTTATTAGGTTTTGGCCGAGCTATTAGTGAGTACGGTGCGGCTGCGATAGTAGGAGGTTCAATTGATCACTTCACAAGAAACATGACAGCTACAATTGCATTAGAAACATCTAAAGGCAATGTCTCACTAGGTATTATTTTAGGAGTTATTCTTATCTCTCTGACACTTTTAATTTCAATATCTCTTAACTTTTTAAATAAAAAATGATTAAAATTAATAATATTTCATATGCAATTAATGGAAAAAATATACTTTCAAATATCAATCTAAATATTAGAAGGAACAAAATTACAGTAATCACTGGAAAAAACGGTTCTGGTAAAAGCTCCTTAATAAAAATTATAAATAAGATTATTTTTCCTAGTAAAGGATCAATTAAATCTGACTACTCTGAACCTATTCCGATGCTTTTTCAAAAACCTATTTCTTTAAATAAAAGTCTAGAAGATAATTTTTTATTATTAAGCAATATTAAGAGATCCAAGGTTAATAAATCTTATTTTAATCTTTTCAATTTAAATAAATTAAAAAAACGTAAGTTTCAAAATTTATCGGAAGGGGAAAAGCAGAAAGTGTTTATATCTAGATTTATGAGTTTCGAACAAGATTTAATTATACTTGACGAACCTAATCAAAATCTAGACCTTGAGAGTGAAAAATCTTTTTTTTCATCTTTGTCTAAAATGAAAAATAAAACTATTGTATTAACGTTACATAATTTAACCTATATAAAAGATTTTGCAGACTATTTAGTAATTTTGGACTCAGGAAAGATAATATTTAATGACACTATTAAAAAATTTTCAAAAAAATAAGTCTATAATTTTTTATGATACGTTAATAAGTTATGTTTAAATTAATTTTAATTTTTTTTCTTCTTGCACAGTCATTACTCTATGCAAACCCAATATCTGATAGACAAGAATTAATGAGAGATTATAACAAACTCATGAGGGCAGCAAATAACTTGATTAGAGAAAATGAAATAAATGATGACCTAGCATCAATTTATGAAGAAATCGAAGAGATTATGAGAGTATATCCGACTTTATTTCCAGATGACTCTTTTGGTGGTAAGTCAAAAGCTAGTACTGACATAATTGACAATAGGGAATTATTTAATCAAATTGCAAAAGAGACCGAGAACAGTGCAGCGCTTGCCAAACTTTCTGCTCAAGAAGGAGAATTTGAAAATGTTATGCAATTCCACCAAAATCTTTTTGGAAGCTGTAAGAGTTGCCATTCTCGCTTTAAAAATTAATAAAAATGAATTTACTAAAAATTTTTTTTCTATTTTTTTTTCTGTTAACTAATTTATTATTTGCTCAGAGTAATACAATGAAATACACACCTATAGATACCGAAGAGTCGTTTAAAAGAATTCAAGAGGGTGCAATTGTGATCGATGTTAGATATCCAAAAGAACATAATATGATTCGAATTGAGAACTCACACAATATACCTTTTAAAGAAATAACTGTTGAAAAAATCAACTCCATAAACCCCGATAATAAGGATATTATTATTCACTGTACTGCAGGTATTACCTCTAAAAAAGTTGCAGATAATCTAGTATCCGAAGGTTATCAGGGTACTATTTATGAAATGGACAAAGGTTTAATTGATTGGATTAATTTAGGTTTTAAAACCGAGCAAGGTATATAGTTCATAATTCTAAAACCTCTAAGAAAAATAGTTGGTACTGAACATATAGTAAATCATATATCCGATAAGTCCTACAACTAGTAAGATAAGAGGTATCACTGATATTGTAAAAGCCTCCCTAAATTTCTTATTAAATATTAATAAACTAGCTAGTAATAAAATAAGAAGAATAAGTGCAAGTCTAATCATAAGTTAATTTTAGCATAAAATTTAATAATTTTGCTATTCCATATCTGCTAATTTATGTATAACAAGTCTTAATCATGTCTAAAACAAAAATAGCTATCGCAGGGGCATTAGGAAGAATGGGAAATAATCTCATAAATTCCGCTCTATCGAATAATAACGTTGAGCTCGTTGGAGTATTCGATGTTAACGATATTGACCCTAGCTTTATTAATAAAAATCAAATTCAAGAAAATGTTTTTACCACTAGGGAAGAATCATTTGAAAAAGCAGATATAGTTATAGATTTTACAACACCTAAGGCCTTATTTAATTTCACGGAAGCTGCCGTTTCTAATAATACTGGTTTAGTTATAGGAACGACCGGACTAGATGAGAGCCATTTTAACCTTTTAAAGCAAACAAGTAATTCAACAAAAGTATTTTACGCGCCGAATATGAGTTATGGAGTTAATACATTTTTTGAAATAGCAAGAAAAGCCGCAAAACACTTAAAAGATTTCGATATAGAAATAATTGAAACACACCACCGACACAAAAAGGATGCACCTAGTGGTACAGCTTTAAAGCTCGGAGAAGAAATTGTAGAAGAGCTTGGGCTATCCAAATCAAATTTTAATTTTAAACGTCAGAATCAAGAAGGCCAAAGAAAAGAAAATGAAATTGGTTTCTCATCTATTAGAGGTGGAAATATTCCAGGAGAACATACGGTCATATTTCACGGTGACAATGAGTCTATAGAATTAACACACAAGGCCCACAACAGAAAAATTTTTTCTGATGGCGCTATTCAAGCAGCAGTATGGTTATCATTAAAGGAAAAAGGCTTTTACACCTTTAAAGACATGATTAGCTAGACGAGGAGCTGTACTTCTCAATAATTCTTTTTAATTTTTTCCTTCTATCCTCACTCAAAAAACTGGCGAAGAATTTTTTCTTTCCAGCATAATTTACACTTAATGAATTTTTTTCATTCTTTATCTTCAACCAATTCAAATTATAACTGTTTTGTTCAATAACCTCATCTCCATCAAGCCGCTCTAATTGCATAGATTTTGATTCTAATGAAATTTTTTCTGTTTTTTTTAAACTCTTTACAAAAAAATAAGTACATACGACCAAAATAGAAAATTCAACAATACCAAATATAATTATCGGCCAAGCACCGACTAATAAAAATCTTCCACCAATAAAAATGATCAAGAAACCTGTAATGAATAAAAAAAATAGAATTTGAAGATTTGTCAGACTCCTATTTGGTTTGATATGAAGCTTTCTTGTCATTTCTATAAGTTTATAAAATTATATTTATATTTATAATAGTTTTAATAGCACACCAATAATAATATGAAAAAACAAGAAAGAGCAAATGTGGTATTGGATAATTTAAACAAATTTTATCCAAATATCCCGATCCCTCTAAAACATAAAAATGTATATGAGCTTTTAATAGCAGTTTTATTAAGTGCTCAATGCACAGACGAACGTGTGAATAAGATTACACCTTTACTATTTAAAACGGCAAATAATCCTCATGATATGGCAAAGGTGCCTGTTAATAAAATTTATAAAATCATTAAACCATGTGGACTTGCACCTAAAAAATCAAAAGCTATTTCTAAACTCTCAAAAATATTAATTAAAAAATACAATGGTAGGGTCCCAGAGACTTTTGAAGATTTAGAAAATTTACCGGGAGTTGGTCATAAAACAGCGAGTGTAGTAATGTCCCAAGGTTTTGGTCACCCTGCATTCCCTGTAGATACTCATATTCATCGTCTAGCACAAAGGTGGGGTCTGACAAATGGTAAAAATGTAGTCCAAACTGAATTAGATATTAAAAAATTATTTCCTAAGGCAACTTGGAACAGACTTCATTTACAAATGATTTTTTATGGAAGAGAATATTGCAAAGCTAGAAGCTGCTTTGGTGTTGAATGCAAAATTTGCACAGACTGTTATCCAAACAGAAGAAAGGCTATAAAAGTAAAAAAACCTTAATTTTCTATAGATTGTCTATGAAAAAAAACAGAATAATGTATAAAAATAAACTTATTTAGCATTATGAAACAAATTAAGAAAATATTAATTGCTAACAGAAGTGAAATTGCAATTAGAATATCTCGTGCAGCAACTGAATTGGGCTTTAGGACTGTATCCATTTACTCGTACGAGGATCGTTTTGCATTGCACCGCTTCAAAACAGACGAAAGCTATCTTGTTGGATCAGGATTAGGTCCTATCCAGGCTTACCTAGATTACAAAGGTATCGTACAAATTGCTGTTAATTCAGGTTGTGATGCCATCCATCCAGGTTACGGCTTCTTATCTGAAAACCCAGAATTTGCTGATGAATGTGCAAAACATAATATTATTTTTGTTGGACCCTCTCCAAAGATTATGCGATCACTTGGAAATAAAGTAGAAGCTAAAAAAACTGCAGGCAAAGCTAAAGTACCAACCATACCTTCCACAGGACCCTTACCAAAAGATTTAAAAAAATGTAAAGATCTTGCAAAAAAAATTGGATATCCAATTATGCTCAAAGCATCTTGGGGTGGCGGCGGTCGTGGAATGCGAGTGATCAGAAAAGAAACAGAATTAGAAAATCAAATCAACACCGCTAGGAGAGAAGCTAAAAGTGCCTTTGGAAAAGATGATGTATTTTTTGAAAAGTTAATCGAAAAAGCTTTTCATGTTGAAGTTCAGATAATTGGCGATACGCATGGCAATATAGTTCACCTTTTTGAAAGAGATTGTTCTCTTCAAAGACGACATCAAAAGGTAGTAGAAAGAGCTCCTGCTGCCTACCTATCTGACAAAGAGAGAAATGAGATTTGTAACGCAGGTGTTAGAATAGGAAAACAAGTTAATTATTCATGTGCGGGAACTGTAGAGTTTTTAATGGATGCTAAATCTAGAGATTTTTTCTTCATTGAAGTTAATCCAAGAGTTCAAGTTGAACACACCGTAACAGAAGAAATTACTGGTATTGATATTGTAAAAGCTCAGTTCCTCTTAGCAGCTGGTGCTAAAATTGGAGATGATATATGTGGTGTGCCAACTCAAAAAGACATTCATATGAAAGGTCATGCTATCCAATCAAGGGTTACAACAGAAGATGCCGCTAATGATTTTGCCCCAGATTACGGTAAAATTAATGTTTATAGATCTGCAAGTGGCTTGGGAATAAGACTAGATGCTGGAACTGCATCTACTGGTACAGTTATTACTCCTTATTATGACTCTCTTTTAGTTAAAGTAACTGCAAAAGGCCAAACCCCTATTGAAGCAAAGAGACGAATGAATAGAGCATTGAGTGAATTTCGCGTCAGAGGTGTAAAAACAAATATACCTTTTTTATTAAAGTTAATTAACCACAAAGGTTTCGATGTTTTTAAATACCATACAAAATTTATAGATAGTGAAAAAAGTTTATTTCAATTCTCTGGTCGAAAAGATAGGGCAACCAAAACATTAAACTTCTTAGCCGAAGTTATTGTTAATGGTAACCCAGAAGTCGCTAATAGACCAAAATTAAGAGAGACAACACCAGCAAAACTCTCAGACTATGGAATATCTAGATCAAAAAAAGCACAAGAGACTGTCGATAAAACATATAAACAAATTTTAGATACTAATGGTCCATCTGCTGTTGCTGAGACTGTGTTAAAAGAAAAACAATTATTGATTACAGACACTACCTTTAGAGATGCTCATCAATCTTTGATTGCAACTCGAATGAGAACACAAGATATGTTAGGCATAACTGACTTATATGAAGAAAGACTTAAAAATCTATTCTCAGTTGAGTGTTGGGGTGGTGCAACTTTTGATGTTGCATTAAGATTCTTAAAAGAGGACCCTTGGGAACGTCTAGAAAAGTTACGTGAACAAATGCCCTCAGCCCTATTACAAATGTTATTCAGAGGATCGAATGCTCTTGGATATACAAACTATCCTGATAATGTTTTAAGAAGGTTTATACAACTCTCCGCTCAGTCTGGGATTGACGTTTTTAGAATATTTGATGCACTAAACTGGATTGAAAATATGAGAGTCTCTATTGACGAAGTATTAAAATCTGGAAAAATCTGTGAAGCTTCTATTTGTTACTCCGGCGATTTATCGTCTCCAGCAGAGAAAAAATATACACTTGATTACTACTTAAAAATGGCGCAAAAGCTTGAGAAAATGGGAGTTCACTTTCTTGCAATCAAAGATATGGCAGGTTTGTGTAAACCCAAGGCAGCAAAAATTTTATTCAAAGAATTAAAAAAAAGCATAAAAATTCCAATTCATTTCCATACTCACGATACAAGTGGAAATGGTGTTGCAACATTGCTTAATGCCTCAGAAGCAGGGGTAGATATTGTTGATGTAGCAATTGACTCTTGGTCTGGCTTCACATCGCAACCTAGTTTTGGTGCAGTTTTAGAGTCTCTTGATGGCAATAAAAGAGATCCAAAAATTTCTTCTGCAGTTGTCAGGACTGCTGCAAATTATTGGGAAGGTGTTAGAAAACAATACCAACCTTTCGAAAGTAAAACTCGCACTAGTATGTCAGAGGTATATTTACATCAGATGCCAGGAGGCCAGTACACTAATTTAAGAGAGCAAGCAAGGTCAATGGGTATTACAGACGAGAGATGGCCAGAACTTGCATCAATGTATGCCGAAGTGAACAAAATATTTGGTGATGTAATTAAAGTTACACCTATATCTAAGGTTGTTGGTGATATGGCAATTTACATGTTGGCAAATAATATTCAAATTCAAGATGTTTTAGACCCTAAAAAGGATGTTGGCTTTCCTGCATCAGTCATCGAATTCTTTAGTGGCCGATTAGGTCAACCATATAAAGGTTTTCCAAAAGCACTCCAAAAGAAAATTTTAAAAGGAAAAAAACCTATTAATTATAGATTTGGATCAAAGTTACCCTCATTAAAAATTAAAAATAGAACGAAGGAATTGGAAAAGAAGTATAGCGAGACTATTTCAGAGAAAGATACAATTTCACAAATATTTTTTCCCGAGGTTTTTGATGAGTATATAAAACACAAAAAGAAATTTGGTAATACTAGTGTTATCCCAACATCAAACTATTTCTTTGGGATGAATACAGGGGAAGAGATATATGTCTCTATAGAACCTGGTAAAACTCTTATAATAAGATATTTCACTTTAAGTGAGCCAAACGAAAAAGGTTACAGGACAGTATATTTTGAATTGAATGGCCAGGCCAGATCAGTTGACATCAAAGATAATTCCATTGCAGTTGACGATTTAGCTAAAGAAATTGCTGATCCTAGCAACAAAGATCATGTTGCGGCCCCAATACCTGGTTTACTTGTAGACGTTGCTGTTACTGAAGGAATAAAAGTGCCAAAGGGTGCTAAATTATGCACTATTGAGGCCATGAAAATGGAAACAGTTATTTACGCAGACCAACCTGGAATAGTTGAGAGACTGTGCGTAAAAGCTGGTGAAAATATTGAGGCTCAGCAACTTTTATTAATTATAAAATAATTTTTCTCTTAATAATATGATAACAATTTACCGTGGTTAAAAAGATTATAACTGCCAAACACAGAGGTTTTTGTGCTGGAGTTGAGAGAGCTGTTGAAATGGTCGAAAAAAGCCTTTTGAAATATGGAGCTCCAGTTTATGTACGTCATGAGATTGTTCATAATAAATTTGTTGTCAATAATTTGAGAGAAAAAGGTGTTGTATTCGTAGACTCGTTAGAAGAAATTCCTAAAAATACAAAACAACCAGTAATTTTCTCTGCGCACGGTGTTGCACAAAGAGTAATTAACAAAGCCAAAGATTATAATCTCTTATTTTATGATGCCATCTGCCCATTAGTCAGTAAGATTCATAAAGAGATAATTCAATTAGAAAAAAATAAATATAAAATAATTATGATCGGCCATGAACATCACCCTGAAGTTGATGGGACAGCTGGACAGCTCAAGGATATTAGCAATTTAACTTTAGTTCAAAATATTGAGGATGTTGAAAAATTATATTTCCCATCAAATCAAAAACTTGCCTATATAACACAAACAACCTTATCAGTTTTTGATACACAAAGTATTGTTGATGCTTTAGAAAAAAAATTTCCTTCAATTCTAGCTCCTAAAAAATCCGATATTTGCTATGCAACTTCAAATAGACAATTATCTGTACAAGAAATGTCTAAAAATGTTGATGCTTTTTATGTGATTGGTGCCCACAATAGTTCCAATTCAATTAGGTTAGTCGAAACTGCTAAAAGATTTGGTTGTAAACATAGTGAACTAGTTGAAAATATAAACGACTTTGATTATTCAAATTTATCAGAATTTAATACAATAGGTTTGACAGCTAGTGCATCTGCTCCTGAAGAACAATTAAATTTATTCATTGATCAGATAAAAAAAGTTTATGCAATCGAAGTTTTAAATTTTAAAGAGGATGAAAACATCACATTTAAAATACCTAATTTTCTCAATTAAATTTTCTTCTATAAAAGATATCTACTAAAGTCATATGGGGAAGAGTTAATGCCGCTAATCCAATAAACAGTGTCTTTATAAAAGACTCATCAAAAGAAAAACTCTTATGAAGGTAGATAATTGCTAAGCTGCCGCCGACCCATGTTAAGATTGTAAAAGAGATGGTAGTTATCGTTATAAATTTGTTATTTGATAAATATTTTGATGTATCTTTTAATATTGATTTGACATGTTTAAAAGTATGAATGAAACAAAAATAGATAGAAAATGCCACGAGCGGTTCTGTTAAAAATATTACCAATAAAATAATAGACATTTCTAATATCCCCCATCTTAATCTTGTAAATTTAATTGCCAAATATGCATATCTAATCAAAAGAAAAAAGTAACAAATGTAAACAATATATAGATATTCTTGAAATTGATTAAAAGATAGATTTGATAAAAAAGTAAATATCTCAAATGTTTCGTTAGTGTGAAAAAAAATAATCCCAAATACAATATTTAAACCATGCGTTAAAGAAACAGACCATTTATATTTCTTCAAACCTAGATAGGACCAGTCACATAATCCAAAATGAACGATACTCATTAAAATGAATAAAATTAAAGCGATTACGGAAAAGTAAATCCAAAATATAATTACTGCTGCAGAAATAATTAAATATAAGAATACAAATATAAAAAAATCTTTTCTTGTCTTATAACCTAACAGTGCAGCTACAGCTCCGTCAAATGAACCATGCGGCACACCAATAAATGAAACCATGCAAAGAGCAAGTAAAGATATAAAGCTTAATTCATACATTTAATTACGAATGGTGCTTAATGCACTTTTTATAAATTTAATTTTTGGCATTGACATAATGACCTTTAATTTTGTCGGAAAATCAGCTACACCCATCATAAATGATGCAAATTCATTGCCATTTAAAGAGTAAGCCATATTAATAAAAACCTTCTCTGTTCCACTATTATTTTTCAGATAATTCACAAATACCTTATCCATCCATTTATCAAAATATGAGTGATGAGCTTTATTAATATTTTCAAAATTTAACATTATGTTTTTTAGAAAAAAGGAAAAAGCATACCCGGTTGATATTTTGGTGGCACCACCTCTTGAACCGATATGAATATAATTTTCACTTGATTTGTTTTCAATATCATACATTGGTAACGCCCCTTTTTCTTCATCAACTATTTTATATTCAGATAAATTTAATTTTGTCTCAATGTATTCTAATATCTGTTTTTGATACCATTCATCCTCTTGGATTTCTGAAGAAAAAACTGTTGACTCAACTAACATTCTATTTTCATCTATTGGTAAACAATACATAAAATGTAATCCCATTTTTTGTTCAACACGAAAATCCATTAAGGTCACACTATTACCATTTATCATTTGTTTAGTTTCTATAAGGTATCCAAAAAAATGCTGTTTTACTTTTTCATTTTCCAATTTCGGCGTACGAGAATCATAAATTTTCTTAGCAAAAATTTCCTCACCATTCTCTAGCTTGATTTCATAGTATTTTTTTAAATTCGTAATACTTTGAACATTGAACTCTTTAATTGATAAGTTTTCTAAGCCTTTTAAGCAATAATTTTTCCAATCTTGGTATCTTATAGTGCAATAGGGTAAATCCTTAGTTTCATGTTTTATATGATTATTTGTTAAGTAAAAGTTCCAGCAAAACCATTTTTTTTGTGCAAGACTATCAAAATCTTTCATCCAATCTGTCAGCCAAAATGCAAAAAAATTATTTCTTTTGCTATGATAATTTTTATCAATGCCAATTAAACTAACACTTGTTCCCTTATACTTTAATTTTGCAGTAGCAAGGGCACTGGCACCCATGCCCAAAAATGCTACATCATATATTTTCATTTTTAAATGAGCCCCTAATCGATTTGTAGGATTTAAAAATATTTTTTAAAAATAAAAATTCAGGTATAGAAATTATTGTAATCCATAACTTTTCTAATTTGTTTAAATAAATTCTTTCAAGCTTGTAAACATAACCACCGCTTTTAATCTTTTCCCCAATCCCTTTGTAAATTTTTGCTGCAAAAAATATTGCTAGTCTGGTTCTAAGAGGAATAAATTTCATACCAGAAAAACCGTTTGCATAGAATTTATCAGAGAGTTCTATTAAATTTTTAATAGATAATTCAATCAATTTTTTTTTTTGATCATCTAACTTATTATCTATTAGGTCACTTATTGAGACTTGTCCTAACCATTCTTTTGGTAGATATAACCTATTCATTTTTGCGTCCTCGTAAACATCCCTTGCAATATTTGTTAGTTGCATAGCAATTCCTAAATCAATAGCATGCTTTCTTGCTTCAGCATCTTTGGTATTAATTATTGGTAACATCATCAAACCCACTGTTCCAGCAACCTTGTATGAGTAATCTATTAATTCTTTTTCATCTGTAACTCTGACGTTCTGCTGATCGCTGATCAAACCATCTATTAGATCTTTTAAAATACCAATGTTAATATTATTTTTTTTAAAAAAGATATTTATCTCAGAGCTCTCATTTTCTTTTATTTGATTAAATATATTTTTTATTTGAGAAGAGGTATCTAACTTCGAATTATCTGCCACATCATCTAGATATCGACATATGCTATAGAGCCTTGAAGCTGCAATTCTATTTTTTTTGGGTAAAAAAAAACTTGCCCAATAAAAACTTTTACCTTCCGATTTAATGCTATAGGTATTTGTTTTAAATGATGTCACCTTAATGACTAACTTTGAAATCCTTAATTATAAGCTTCTCTATTACCTTAGCAGAGCACAATACGCCAGGTATTCCGGCACCTGGGTGTGATCCCGCAGCTGAAAAATATAAATTTGGTATTTTCTTATCTTTGTTGTGATAGCGAAACCATGCCGATTGAGAAAAAATTGGTGCCACAGAAAATCCAGCTCCGTATTTTGATCTATAATCATTTTTAAAATCCTCAGGAGTCATCCAGAATTCTGCCTCAATGTTTTCTTTTAGTCCTGGCATAATAGTTTTATCCAGTGCTTCAACTATTCTATCCTTAAGTTTTGGACCCTCTGAATTCCATTGAACATCTCCTTGAAGATTAGGAACAGGGCATAAAACATAAAAACTATCACATCCCTCTGGTGCAAAAGTATCATCTGTTGCTGTTGGACGATGAAGATAAAGTGAAAAATCCTCTGTCAAAATCTTTTTCTCAAAAATATCGTGAAGCAGTTCCTTATATCTTTCAGACATCCAAATAGTGTGGTGAGCGACGTCAGAAAATTTTTTCTTTGATCCAAAAAAAAGAACATAAAGGCCCATAGAGTAATGTGTAAATTTCTTAGGTTTGAGAAGACTATCTCTGGAGTATTCTAATGGTAACATTTCACTGTAAACTGTAGGGGGATCTGCATTACAAATCACAAGATCCGCAGGTATTTTTTTTCCGTTATTAAGCACCACGTTTTCCGCTTTACCATTTATAATGGAAATTTGCTCTACATCTGTTTCTTTATTAACAGTAATACCCTGTCTTAACATTAAATTTTCTAACTCTCTCACAATTTTACCTGTGCCTCCCATGCAAAAGTACACCCCCCACTTTCTTTCAAGATAGTGTATTAATGCATATATAGATGTTGTAGTGAACGGATTGCCCCCAACTAATAAAGGATGTATCGAAAATGCCTTCCGCAGATACTTATTTTTTAATTTGCTATTTACTAATTGACTGACTGTTAAATAACTTTTGAGTTTTATTAACGATGGTATTTGCTTTGCCATTTCCCAAAAGGAAATAAATGGCTTATCCGATAACTTTTCGAAACCTATCTCAAAAATATCTTTTGATGTTTTTAATAATTTGTCATACCCATCAACATCATTTTCATCAAATTTTCTTATTTCATTATTTGTATCTTCGATAGATGGTCGATAATCAAAAGTTTTTCCATTGTGAAAGTAAAATCTGTACCAAGGGTCTAAGGATTTAAAATTTAAGTGATCTTTTAAGTTTTCACCAAATAATTCAAAAAGTTCTTCAAATAAAAAGGGTGCTGTTATAACAGTTGGTCCAGCATCGTGTCTATAACCGTCTTTCTCGAAAACTCTTGCTCTTCCGCCAAGCATGTTAAGTCTTTCAAGCAGGGTGACATCAAAACCAAGTTTTCTGCACCTTAAGGCAGCAGCTAGTCCTCCAAAACCCCCACCAATAACTACAACTTTCTTACTCAAGATAGTTAAAGTATATGAAATTTAGACAAAAAAAAACCAGGCAAGTTAGCCTTGCCTGGTTTAAATAGGTTATAAAGCTTTATTAAGCTTTTTTGCCTGAAGATGCTACAGCAGCAGCCCAAATAACTGCGACAAAAGCAATCTTATTCACAACGTCAGCAACGTTATAGATAACGTTTAGAGTTACAGCATCAGCTCCTCCAGTTAAGTAACCGAAGAAATATCCTAATGGATAAATTGCCCAACCAACTGTAACGATCCATCTCATTGTGTTGAAAGCTGTTTGAACAGCTGCAGGACATTTGTCAGCAGCAGCTTTACCAGCTTCACCAGCAAAAATTTCATATAAAATGTATGCCCAACCAGCTAGACCTACAATGAATCCTGCCCATGCGTTGATGAAACCAGCTTCACCAGCATAACCAGCAACAAGCATCACTAAAGTACCGATTAACAGTCTCCAGAAAATACCAGCTGACACTGCAGCAACTGCAGCAAGGATAATGTAGAATTCAATCATCTGTAATGGAACAGTGATTAACCAGTCAACATATCTATAAACAGTAGGTGTATCACCTGTTGTTACCCATACTTCTCTCATATAGAAGTAGTGTACTGCGGCAACTAGACAAACAAGACCACCAAGTGCAAGAGATGTCTTCCACTTACCTGATACGTTGTTAGTTTCTAGGAAAAAGAATGCAGTAGCGGCAACCATACACATTGAGATAACCCAAAAAGATATCCCAACAAAGTCGTCTGGCGCTAAGCCAACGCTTGCAGAAGCTATTCCTGGCAGTGCTACTAGAGCAGCTGTTGGGATAGCCATAGATTTTAAAAACTTAATCATTGAGTACTCCTTTTCTTAAGTTCTAAAACTTATAACAGAATCCTAAATGTAAGGATTTGTTAATTTCAGGGGATTATAGGTATAAATTGCAAAAAAAAAATACCTAATATGACTTTTATTAATATATTTTGGGAGTATAGTGGGTAAAAAAATGGCTATTTTTCAAGATAGTGTACTGTTTAATGGGTTTTTATTCTTTTTATCCACACTATTGCTATGGATAATACTGAAATTCAATAAAAGCTACATAAATAACAAAAAAACTAAGAAAATCATTAATTTCTTTGTTTACCTTGTATTTATAGGTGTAATTATATTCATTTTCGATAATCACACCTCTCATTACTTGGATAACTTGTAATTAAATGAAAATAAGTGAAAACTTTGAGAAAAAGCAAATTAAATCATTTTCTCTGAATTTTGATAAAAAGCTTATTAGACACATACAAGAATTAAAGTCACCCGATAAACGAATTAAGAAGGCAATGATTTATTTTGCCAAAACTGGTGGCAAGAGGATTAGACCGTTCTTGCTTTGTCGAATGGGTTTATATCTAGATATTAAGCCGAAAATATTAGATGACTTTGCCCTTTCGATAGAATGTGTTCACCTGCACTCACTAATCCACGATGATTTACCGTCTATGGATAACGATGACTATAGAAGGGGTAAATTAACTGTGCATAAAAAATTTGATGAGGCAACTGCTGTCTTAGCTGGAGATATGTTTCAAGTCTTATCAGTAAAAACGCTAGCTGAGTCAAAAAATCTCTCTGATAACCAGAAAATCAAATCAATACAGATGCTTTCAAAAGCTAACGGTTTGGAGGGTTTGATTGCTGGACAATCCATGGATATTTACATGAAAAAAAATTCAATAATAAAGGATATAGAGACAATGCATCTTTTAAAAACAGGTGCATTATTCAGTTTATGTTTCAATCTTCTTTTAACTGTAAAAAAATTAAATTTAAATAAAAAAAGAGAGCTAAAAAAAATTGGAGATACAATTGGAAAAATTTTTCAAGTTACTGATGATATGCTTGATAGATGGGGCAATGAGAAAAAAGTTGGAAAGAAAATTAAAAAAGACTCACAAAAAGCAAATATTGCATATAAGCTTAATCGTACTGAATGTATTAAGTATTTAAAACTGATTCAAAATAGAAATTACAAAGCAATGCAAAATTTCTTTAATAAAAAGAGGGAACCCTTGCTATATATGTCGAGTCTTGTTAATTTTATCGTTAATCGTATTAAATGAATAATCATTTTTATAAATATAAAATAACACATAGCCAATGACAATAAATGAAAATGATTTAACGAATGCTCGTACTGCTTGGGGAGAGAGCATGATTGCAATTTCACAGGCTTATGAAAAAAAAGGTATTGATCAAGCTACTTTAGTTGCAAACGAAATGTTAGATAATCTTTACGGTTTTGAGTTAGGATCAGTATTATTTAAACCAACTCTTAGTGGTGGTAATCAAACATTTCGATTAGACAAAGAGGGAGCACTTTCATACTTTGTTGGAAATAATCCAAAGTACCCAACAGACAGTGGTTTTGGAATTAAAGATTGGCTCGAAGTCAAATCAGAAACATCATCCGTGTTTATTGATCAAAATGTAGCAATGTGGATGGGTTGGGTAACTTTGATAAACAAAGAAGGAACCTCTGTCAAAGTTGATAAGAGCTGGGGATATAAAAAAACTGAAAACGATATATTAAAAATAGTTTTGCATCACTCTTCACTTCCTTATAAAGCTTGAGTAACTATTTATTTTTAGAAAATCCGAAATTCATTTAACTTTTGTACATAGAGTAAGTTTTTTTAAATTCTTTAAATTAAATTTAATTATCGATAACTTTTACTATGTGTTCTATTGGTTTCCCCTTAATAGTAAACTGATCATGGAGATAGGAATGAATTGTAATTTTGATAAAGTTTTCTTTCAGATTAAAAAAACGTTGAGGTACGTGTACCCAGTCAGAATAAATTCTTGTGATTCTTATATCATTTATAAAAAGCTGTAAATATCCAGAGTTTGAAATATTTTCACCTCCAATTTCTGAAGGGTTTAGATTAAAATTTTTTAAATCTATAAAAATATTGTAACCATCAATTTTATCTTTGATGACTGTTAAATTAATTGAAGGGTAAGGCTTATCAGCATCTATCTGATTTCCTGGATGATGAGCAAAACAATTTATTGAGAAAAATAAAATAAATATCCCATACTTAAATTTCATAATTAAGAATTATATTATTTGTTATTAAACAATTATCTATTTTAAATATCAGTACACAAATCTTTTGAGTATGTTTCGATAAACAAATTCTTTTTATAGTTGTAAATCGTAATGTTTATTATTGTTTTATCTACAGATCTATTTTGTATAAAGATTCTACAATTATCAGTGTTATATCTGTGGAATTCATAAACACTCTCAATTTTTGAAAAATCAACTTTTCCATATTTTAAAATTAAATCATTTAGCGATTTATTTAAAAATAGTTCTACACCTTTGAAATGCTCAACAATTTCATCACTTTCCTCAACAGTTTCCTCTACTTCAGGGGTATATATAATTTTAGGTACAGGCTCTGGTTTTATTACTTTCTCTTCTACATCAGTTGTTTCACAGCTTGTTGCTATAATCAGAAAAGAAATAAAAATAAAATATTTAGATAATTTAACTAAATTCATCAAACTCTTAAATCAATAAGAACACAAATAGCTCATGCAATTTCTATATTAAAAACACGATAAGACAATCAAAACAAATCTCCAACATACTTTTTTCATCTAAATATTTAGTTTATAATCATCTTTGTGAGAATTAAATATGAGCAACCGTCTGTTTGCCATCAATCATATAAAAGTGTTCTAGGTCAAAGACCAATTTGGGATTGGAGGCACGATAAGCTGTTATGGGTGGATATTTATGAAAATAAAATAATTGAAACTGATCAAGATAATAACGAAGAACGTCAATATTCAGTACAAGACGGTGTCACCAATATTCTTTTACAAGATAATAAAAATTATATCATGAGTTCATACGACTCTCTTTATTCAATTCATCCCTCATTATCTAAAAAACAGCTTCTAACAAAGATCAATTTTGATAGTCCAAATAACAGGATTAATGATGCAGACATAGATTTAAATGGACAAATTTGGATATCAACAATGGATATTCAACAAAAGTCTCAGACTGGAAAAGTTATATGTCATGACTCTAATTTAAAACCAATATACTCAGATAACTCTTATATTATTTCAAATGGACCAGTTTTTGACTACGAGAGAAATGTAGGTTATGTAACTGACTCTATAAAAAGAATTATTTATATTTTTTCTATCAATAATTTGTCAGGCAATGGAATAAATAAAAAAGTTTTTCTTTCCATGAACAAAATCGATGGAAACCCAGATGGAATGACAGTTGATAAAAATGGTAACTTATGGGTAGCAATGTGGGGAAGTGGCAAGGTTTGTTGTTTTGATAAAAAAGGTTCACTTAAATTAATTTTACAACTTCCTGTTTCAAAAGTAACAAGTTGCACTTTTGGTGGGAAATATCTCAATGAGCTTTTTATTACAACTGCATCTGTTGGTCTCAACGACATTGAAGCAGAAAGACAACCGCATGCAGGAAAACTGTTTAAGTTTGTTACCCAAGAACAAGGCTATGCTTCAAATTGTTATAGATCTGAAAATATCCCCGATTTGTATCATTAAGTATGAAATTTAATCAATCTCAGATTAGTGAAATAATTCAAATGGCTTGGGACGATCAAACAGATTTTAGTCAAATCAAAAAAATTTATGAAATTGATGAGGGTGATGTTAAAAAAATTATGAAAAAAAATATTAAACAAAAAAGCTATGAAATTTGGAGAAAGAGAATTCACCAAAGAAGTGCCCAAAAGACACAACTAAAAGGAAAAGATTATGTCTAAAGCATTATTTGGTGCAGGATGTTTTTGGGGGCCTGAAAAAAAATTTTCTGAGATCAAAGGTGTGATTGAAACCCAAGTAGGCTACTCTCAAGGCTTAACTGATAAAACTTCTTACGAAGAAGTTTGCAAAGGTAATACAAATCATGCTGAAGTCGTTTTCTTAAAATTTGATGAAAATCTTATTTCATACACTAACCTTGTGGAGTTTTTTTATCAAATTCATGATCCAACAACTTTAAATCAACAAGGCCCAGATCGAGGATCTCAATACCGATCATTGATAGGCTATTATGATGAAACTCAATGTGAAATAGCAAAGCAGATCACAGACAAATTGAACGAAAGCCAATTTAATCAAAAAATTACTACGATTATAGAACCCGTTAAGAATTACTGTCCCGCAGAGGATTATCATCAAAAGTATATGGAAAAAAAATATTCTTTTTTAAATTTTTAATTTTTAAATCGGAGAGTAGGGATAAATTATTTTTGGGAATTTATAATTAGATTTTTTCTTATAATGCTTTTTAATAAAATAATTTGATTTCAATTTTGTTGGCGAAATAATTTTATTTTTAATAAAGGCAAATTCAGAAATTTTTTTTAGTTTTTCTAATCCGTTTCCTATTAAAAAATAGTTTTGACTCAATATATCCACAAGGTTTGAGTCAATTTTTAAAGTTTTTGTCTTTCCAATTAACTTGCCTGATGTATCAATCTTTTGAATAGCTAAATCTTTTCTATTTGTGTCAATCACACACAAGACATTTTTAGTAAGTTTTTTGTTAATACCTAAAAAGAAATGCTCAAAAATAGAATAACCCACAATTTCTACTCTATGATCTATAAAAAAGCCTTTCATAAGTGAGTGACAATTTCTTATTGCTGTAAAGCGTGCTGGTCCATAATTTAGATGCAATTTTTTGATATGATCAGCCTTTATTTTTGTTTTAGTTACTAAGTTTTGTAGTAATTCCGATAATATTTTTTCATGTCCATACTCACTTTTTACAGTTTTATCCCAAATGATTTTTTCATTTTTAAATAAAGTAATTGAACAGTATGATAAAGAGCTATCGATGCCGATTTCAAAATTTTTTACTTTACTGATCATTTTTGTGTCAAATTTTACTTTTCCAATTAGTACATCCTATGCAACAAGTGTGAATGATACAATTCCAAATAATATTCTAATGTATCATCGATTTGGTGAAAATAAGTATCCCTCAACAAATATACGCGAAGAGCAATTAGTAAGTCATCTAGAGTATTTAAAGGATCAAGGATTTAATTTTATTTTAGCTAGAGATCTTTTGTTTGAAGATAAATTACAAAAAAAAACTATTTCAATAACTGTAGATGATGCTTATTTATCATTTTTTGAGGTGGGATTACCTATTTTTGAAAAGTATGAGATACCAGTCACTCTTTTTTTAAATACAGAAAACGTTGGTGGACAAAATTATATGAATTGGACTCAGCTTAAAAGTGTACTAAGTCGTGGTGTAGATATTCAAAATCACACACACTCTCATTCAAGTTTATCTAGTCTTAGTGAAATTGAAATTGTAAATGAAATAGAAAAATCTCAGGATCTTATTTTTGAAAATTTAGGTATCACTCCAAATTTATTTGCTTATCCTTTTGGTGAAAATAGCACCATAGCTCAAAAAGTAGTTTCTCAGTATTTTGATGCAGCATTTGGACAACATTCAGGTGCCTTTTCAATTAATCAAAAATATTTTATTCCAAGATTCCCCCTAAATGAGAATTATGGATCTATTAATCGAATAAAAGATGCATCAAGTGTTTTACCTTTTAATAATGTGCTTATTGAACCTGGCAACCCTTATCAAAGTGAGCCTATCAGTAGATATGCTTTAGATTTCAACGAGGACTCTTCCAACATAAATTGTTTTATTAGTGATTTTCAAGGATCATTTAATCCAACAATTACAAATCTTAATAATAAATTATTAGTTGAACTTAATCGTTTACCTGTAAAAGGTAGACTTAGGTTTAATTGTACAAAAGTTAATAATGGTATTTTCTGGTTTGGCTATCAATACTTAGTTAATTAAATTTAAATCGATCAAATTCTTGAAGATTATTTGAAGCAATGATCAGCTCTAATTTATCGACATATTTATCGCCGATTTCAGCATAGGCTGCTAAATATTTCACTTTCATACTAATAGGGTCTGTGTATTTTATGCGCTCATCTATTCGTCTAATGACACGAAAATTATAATAAGCTTGATGGGTATTAATATTAAACATATAGGCTTCAACACTTTCTGATAAATTTTTAAATTTTAAAACTGCGTGAGTTTTATCCTCATCCCTGTCTTGAGGAATGATTCCTTTATCTTCACTTGTAGTCCACTGACCATAAAGAGCATTACCCTCAGTTGCAAATCTAGACTGTCCCCAACCACTTTCAATAATTGCTTGTCCAAGAGCTAGTGACACTGGAATAATATTAATACGTTGTTTGAGTTTTCTAAAAAGTTTTGTGTTAATTTCGCTATAATCTAATTTATACTTTTTTGATAATCTAATAATTTCGTCAGTTTCGTTTTTGTTTAATTCTTTCCTAGCAAATTTTTTTTCTATATTGATTACCATTCTTCGTTCTTGCATGATTGAAGTATTCGTATTGTAAATCAATGGTAGTGTTACGAGGTAAAATAGTTTTTTCTTTGTTGGAACATCTTGTATTTCTGAAAAATCATCAGGTAATTCTGATATTATAGGAAGATGACCAATATTTTCTTGCGTTAAAATTTCAGGAATAAAATTATTTTTTTTATAATATTTATTTAAATCAACCCAATTATGAAATTCTCCTGCGTTAAGAGATGAATTTAATAAAAATCCAAAAAAAAAAAGTAAAAGACTAGACTTCAACGGGTCGTACTTCACGGACTTCAGGAATATAATGCTTTAGCATATTTTCAATTCCCATTTTTAAAGTTGCCGTTGAACTCGGACATCCCTGACAGGCCCCTTGCATTTGTAGAAATACAACTCCCTCATTATATTTGTCAAATATGATATCTCCACCGTCCATAGCAACAGCTGGTCTTACTTTACTATCTAGAAGTTCTTTGATCTTTTTTACAACATCACTATCGTTCTCATCAATTGTATGTCCAGTTGATGCAGATTGCTCTGAGATAATAGGTTTGTTCATTGTAAAGTGCTCAATGATACAACCCAAAATTGCAGGTTTCATAAGCGTCCAATCATTATCTTTGCCTTTGGTTATAGTGATAAAGTCAGACCCAAAAAAACACCCTCAACACCTTTAATATTAAACAAGTTCATTGCCAAAGGTGAATTTGAGGCAGACTCTTGGTTTTGATAGAACATAGTTCCGTCTTTCATGACCTCTTTACCTGGCAAAAACTTTAAGGTTGCAGGGTTTGGCGTTGGTTCAGTTTGTACGAACATTGCTAATAATATGTCTATAAAATTGGAAATTTCAAGCCAAAGTGTCTATCTAAAACCGACTATCTTATAGACTTCTTTGAGAATTGGGCCTGCAATTGTGGATGCTTTTTCGCTGCCCATATCTAGGACTTTATTTAATTCGTCTTTATTATTGAGAAGATTTAATATCTCGGTTCTAATTGGTCCTATGACTTGAATTAATTTGTCTGCAAGGTCATTTTTTAATTTTGAGTATTCTTTGCCAGCATAACTTACCAGAGTTTTTTCAATACTTTCATTTGAACAAGCAGACAAAATATTGATTAAATTTAAGCATTCAGGTTTATTTTGTAACTGATCTTTGTCATCAGGAATAAGGTCTGAGTCAGACTTTGCTTTTTTTATTTTAGAACTTATATCATCATCACTATCAGTTAATAAAATTCTAGAAAATTCAGATGCATCAGATTTTGACATCTTTTTAGTTCCATCTCGAAGGCTCATTACTCTTGTCGCATTTCC
>CACDTV010000012.1 GCA_902555695.1 uncultured Alphaproteobacteria bacterium
TGATATTAATTTAGACCAATCTCTTTTAGTTGGATGTCCTCATGAAGAATTTATTCAAGTGGTTGTCAATATCGTTAACAACGCTGTTAAATATTCAAAAGATGGTGCTAAAATTTTAATTAAAGCTCGTGAAAAAATGAATACTAGCAATATGACTGAATATGTCGAAATTTCCTTCAAGGATAATGGCATAGGCATTGCAGAAGAGCACATCTCAAGGCTTACCGAGAGATTTTACAGAGTGGACAGTGCTCGATCCAAAGAGGTTGGTGGTACTGGATTAGGCCTTTCAATTGTGAAACATATTTTGAATAAAAACATGGGTTTTATTGACATAAAAAGTGAAGTTGGAAAAGGCTCAGAGTTTTTAATCACAATTCCAAAGCATGCTTAATAAAACTTTAACATATTTGTAACATAAGATTTACTTCTAATGGATATTTTTAGCTCAATTTAAACAACATAAAGGAACTTAACTATGAAAAAATCTATGTTAACTTTTCTTGCTCTAGCAGTAAGCGTACTTTTCTCTGCTGAAACTTTTGCAAGAGATCAAATTAATATTGTTGGCTCATCAACAGTATACCCATATGGAACAGTAAACGCACAAAGACTCGGCGAGTCAGGTTTTAAAACCCCCACTTACAATCCAATTGGAACTGGTGGTGGAATGAAAGCATTTTGTGCTGGTGTGGGAGTTGAATTTCCAGATATTACTGGAGCGTCACGACCAATGAAAGCTAAAGAAGCTAAATTATGTCTTGAAGCCGGTGTAACAAACGTAATTGAAGTGATGTGGGCTAATGACGGTATTACTTTTTCTCACTCCAACGAAGCAGAACCTTTTTCTCTAACAAGAGAAGAAATCTTTACAGCTATGGCTGCAAAAGTTGTTGTTGATGGTGAAGTGGTCGAAAATCCATATCAAACTTGGAACGAAATTAACCCAAGCCTTCCTGCATATAAAATTGAAGTATTAGTAGCTCCTCCAACCTCAGGAACAAGAGATGCATTTGATGGTAAAGTAATGGAAGCTGGATGTACATTAGAAGCAGTAACTGGCAGTGACGATGGATGTACTGATTACAGAGAAGATGGAAAAATCATCGAGATGGGTGAGAATGACACTCTTATTGTTCAAAAACTAGTTGAGGATCCAGAACGTTTTGGTTACTTTGGTTATTCTTATCTAAAAGACAACGGAGATAAATTACAACCATCTACTGTTGAGGGAGTAGTACCATCTGCTGAATCCATTGCAACTTATGAGTATCCAATGGCAAGACCTCTTTTCATATACTTAAAAGCAGATCACATCGGGGTTGTACCTGGCATTCAGGAGTTTGCACAAATGATGGTAAGTGATGAAGCAATTGGTGATAACGGTTACCTAACAAAAATTGGTGCTGCACCTATGGTACCAGACCTTATCAATAGAGTAAGAAACGTTACTGACAGCTTAGATGCAATGGGATTTGATATTGCAGCATGTGCTGAAAAAAAACATCCATTAAAAGATGCTGGTTACGCTTTTTCAAGCGGACTTTGTAAGTAAGCATTAATTAATTATCTTATTTTTAGGGGTAAGATTTCTTGCCCCTAAGACAAAATCAGTTTATAGAGGAATAGGACAGTATGCTTTATTTATCACTTGTTTTTGTTTTTATACTTTCTTACTCTTTTTACTTCTATGGTAAAAAAAGAGCATTAAGCCTAAAATTTAAAAAAAATGAAAATCTTTCCTCTCTTCCAGATTATTATGGATATTACGTTGTCCTTTTAGTTTTTTTTCCAGCAATAATTATTTGGTTCTTTTTACTTATTTTTAAATCAAACTTTCAAGAGATGTTTGTAATGTCCCCTGTGTTATTTCCAGATGTCGCTACATGGAGCTCTGGAAAATTCGGTTTAATTATGAATAAGATTAGCAACCTATCTATAATTGTTAATTTATCAGAAATTGATTTGACCGTAGGCGATAAATCAATTTTAAAAATGGCCAGTGAGAGTGAGATAATTGCAGCAAAAAATTTAGCAAATTTTGACAAGATCTACGGATGGTCGAATTTAACTCTATTTATTATTCTACCTGTGCTTTTAGGATTTTTGGCTACGAAATCAATATCAGGAAAACTAAATGCACAGCCAATTGTTGAGAAAATAATTTCATATGTTATCAAGGGCAGTTCTTATATTGCAATATTCATTACTTTTGGAATCTTCTTTTCTCTTGTTTTCGAGGCCATTAATTTTTTTCGGTACGTAAATTTTATGGACTTTTTCTTTAATACGGCATGGAATCCCAATAGAGCTTTTGTTATCAATGCATCAGAAGGCTTCGATCAAGAGGCTTTAAAAGAGGCTTTTGGTTTTGTACCTTTGCTTACCGGAACGCTTTTAATTGCATCTGTTGCCATGTTAGTCGCTGTTCCTTTAGGACTGCTAACAGCAATTTATTTAGCAGAGTATGCGTCATCAAAAGTAAGAGATATAGCTAAACCAATAATTGAAATTCTTGCTGGCATACCCACAGTTGTTTATGGATTTTTTGCTGCTTTATCACTGGCACCTTTCATAAAAGATGTCGGTGAAGGCGTTGGATTACCGGTGTCCGCTGAAAGTGCTCTAGCTGCAGGTTTAGCGATGGGTGTTATGATCATACCTTTTGTTTCCTCTCTTAGTGACGATGTCATAAAAGCAGTTCCTCAATCTTTAAGAGAGGGTTCTTATGCAATTGGAGCAACTAAATCAGAAACTATTAAAAAAGTAATTTTACCAGCAGCTCTAGCTGGAATAATGGGCTCATTTTTATTAGCTATATCTAGGGCAATAGGTGAGACAATGATTGTCGTTATGGCCGCCAGCCTAAGAGCAAATCTTACTTTTAATCCCTTGGAGCCAGCGACTACAATAACAACACAGATTGTTACAAGTTTGATAGGAGATGTCGAGTTTGATAATCCAAAAACCTTAGTTGCTTTTGCTTTAGGCCTAACTTTATTTGTAATGACATTAATTCTTAATATTGCTGCTATAACAATAGTAAAAAAGTACAGAGAAAAATATGAGTAGTTTAGAAAAGAGACTTGCAGCAGAGAAACGTTTCAAATTTTATGGAATGTTTGCGATGACTCTCTCTTTGTTCTTCGTGCTTATTTTAATGTATAAAATTTTTTCTACCGGCAGTGGTGCTTTTGTTAGAACAACTATTAATGCTGATGTTTATTTTGACCCAAATTTTATAGAGGTTTCTAGTAACTCCTCCAAAAAAGAAATAATGAAAGCATCTTATGTTGATCTTGCTGATCAAGTGATTAACCAAAACCATCCTGGATTAGATGAAGAAAATTTTATTAAAGTCAGAGAAATGTACACAAGAAAATTTGATTATCAGCTGAGAGATTATATTGCAAACAATCCAAATGTAATTGGAAAAACTGTCAATTTAGATATATCTGCCTCATCAGATCTTGACCAAATTGTCAAAGGAAACTATCCAAGAAATGTTCCCGAAGCACAACGAAAAATAAATGATTATCAACTTTCTATCTTAGACTCTTTAGACTCCAAAGGTAAAATGTCTAAGACATTCAATTTTTGGTTTTTCACAAATGGAGACTCAAGAGATCCAGAAACAGCCGGAATACTTGGAGCACTTATGGGGTCTTTTTATGCTTTATTGATCTGTTTTAGTTTTGCTTTTCCAATCGGACTTTTGGCTTCTGTGTACTTAGAGGAATTTGTTAAACCAGGAAAAATAACTGACATTATTGAAGTAAATATAAATAACCTTGCGGCGGTTCCCTCTATTGTTTACGGACTTTTAGGCTTAGGTATGCTAATTGGAGTTTTTGGGATGCCATATCAAGTCCCTTTAGTTGGAGGATTAGTTTTAGGTTTTATGACTTTACCAACAATTATTATAGCATCTAGGGCATCGCTCAGAGGCGTCCCCCCTTCAATTAGAGAGGGAGCACTTGCTGTGGGGGCTACTAAAATGCAAACTGTATTTCATCATGTAATCCCTTTATCTTTGCCAGGTACTCTTACTGGAACAATTATTGGAATGGCACAAGCTTTGGGTGAGACAGCCCCTTTATTATTGGTAGGTATGGTTGCTTTTGTGATGGAAATACCGGGAGGGGCATTCGACCCTGCCACTGGTCTTCCTTCACAAATATATCTATGGTCTGAGAGCGCTGAAAGAGGTTTCCTCGAAAAAACATCTGCAGGAATAATGCTACTTTTATCTTTTTTGATTATAATGAATACTGTGGCAGTGTTGGTAAGAAGAAAATTGGAGGTGAAATGGTAGATCAAAACAGCAATTATGCTTTGCAAACAAGTGAGGTATATGTCCACTATGGAAAAAAAATGGCAATCAATAACGTTGCTCTTAATTTTCCAAAAAATGAAGTAACTTCTCTTATAGGACCCTCAGGTTGTGGTAAGTCGACATTTTTGCGATGTTTAAACCGTATGAATGATGTAATAGATATTTGTAATGTTAAAGGTAAGTTTTTGTTGAATGGCAATGTTGATATATATAGCCCTGATATACAGGTAGAAACTCTTCGCGAAAAAGTTGGAATGGTTTTTCAAAAACCCAATCCTTTTCCAAAAACTATTTATGAAAATGTTGCCTACGGACCAAAAATTCATGGTATTGCTTCTTCTCAAAATGAATTAGATGAAATAGTAAAAGACTCACTTCACAGAGCGGGTCTTTATGAAGAGGTAAAAGATAGAATGGATGATATTGCTACCGGTTTATCAGGAGGACAACAGCAAAGATTGTGCATTGCAAGAGCGATTGCTATAAGACCGGAAATCATTTTGATGGACGAACCTTGTTCTGCATTAGATCCAATAGCAACCGCAAAAATAGAAGATTTAATTAACGAATTGAAAGAAAATTACACAATTATTATAGTAACTCATTCTATGTCTCAAGCATCACGAGTATCATCTAAAACTGCGTTTTTTCATTTAGGTAACCTTGTCGAATATGGAGAAACTGGTAAGATATTTACAAAACCTGATAAAGAACAAACAAATGACTACATAACTGGAAGGTTTGGTTAAAATGGAAACAGCACACACAGATAAAAACTTTGAACAAAAGTTAAATCATCTTACAGATAATTTAATTAAAATGAGTAATATTGTTGAGAAACAAATTGAAATTGCAGTAAATGTTATTAAATCTAAAGACTCATCTGATGCACAGACAACACAGAATCTTGATGAACAAGTTGATGAAGTGGAAAGAGATGTTAGGGATTTAAGTTTCGAAATTATGACTTTACATAGACCCGTTGCCAGTGATTTAAGACTAGTTTTCACTGCCCTCAAAGTTTCAAAAGAGCTTGAGAGAATGGGAGATCACTCTAGAAATTTAGCAAAAAGAGCTATTTCAATTTCTTCTTCATTTGACGAGGATTTAACGGACCAAATGCATAATTTAGGTAAAGGTGTCCAAAAAATGGTTAATCAAACACTTGAGAGTTTTTTTAAAAAAGATGAGGTACAGGCAAGGATCTCATGGAATCAAGATGCAGAAATTGACAGGCAGTACAAATCTTTATTATCTGATTTAATAGAAAGAATGCACAATAAAGAAACAAGTGTTGTTGATGAAGGCACTAAGCCAATTTTAATTGCAAAGTCCTTAGAAAGAATAGGTGATCATGCTACTAACATAGCTGAAGAGGTCATTTTTAACATTACAGGTCATTATATTGATTTAAAAAAATCTGATTTTGAATGACAGACAAGATTTTAGTTGTAGAGGATGAAAAACCAATCTCAGAATTAATTGGATTTCATTTAGAACAACAAAACTACCAAATAAAATTTTCATACGACGGAGAATCTGCAATCCAAGAGATCGAACATTGGCTGCCTGATTTAATTTTATTAGATTGGATGCTACCAAATATATCGGGCATTGAAGTTTTAAAGAGAATTAAAAGAAAAGATAATCTAAAAAAAATTCCAATTATAATGTTAACAGCTAAAGGTCAAGAGGATGATAAAATTAGAGGTTTTGAATTAGGTGTGGAGGATTATGTAACCAAACCTTTTCTTCCAAGTGAGATCCTTGCTAGAATTAAATCATTACTTAAAAGAACAAAAGCAAGAGAAGAGAACGACTCACTCAAGTTTCATGATATTAACATTAATCTTACCAACAGAAGGGTATCAAGGGGTGAGAGAAAATTAAATTTAGGACCGACTGAATTTAATCTTTTAAAATTTTTTATTGAAAATAAAGGTAGAGTCTATTCTAGGCAGCAACTATTGGATAATGTTTGGTTAAATGACGCTTACGTTGAACCTAGAACAGTTGATGTTCACATAAGAAGACTCAGAAAAGAGCTGAATTTACCAGGAGAAAAAGATTTCATTCGAACAGTTAGATCCGCTGGCTACTCTATCGATTCAGAAAATTAAAATGATTAAAATTCTTGTACTTTGTACAGGTAACTCTTGTCGATCAATTATAACAGAGGGGCTTTTAAACCATTATGGTAAAGACTTTTTTAATGCTTATAGTGCAGGAAGCCACCCTGCAGGATATGTGCATCCATTAAGTATCAAAACATTAGAAAAAAATAAAATTTTCCTAGACAATTTTAAAAGTCAATCATGGAATGATTTTTCAGATATTAATTTTGATTTGGTTATTACTGTGTGTGATAATGCAGCTGGAGAAACTTGCCCCCTGTATCTCAAAAATACATTAAAGGCACATTGGGGTGTAGCTGATCCTGCAAAATTTAAAGGCACTGAAGAGGAAGCTGAGATAGAATTTTTAAAAGTATTCAATGTTCTTAAAAAAAGATGTCTTGCACTAGTTCAAAATTATAAGCAAAACAACTTATTAAATATCGATCAAATAAAAGAAATTGGAAATTTAATATAAATTAAACTTTAATTTAATATAAATGATTAATTTATTAGGTGGAAGATTGGCATTTCCCCTGTGATTGAAACATAGACCTCCTCTACTTGTAGAAAAATCATGTCAATCTTCCCAAATTAATTAAATAAACCTAAGACTAAAACTATTCCATAGGCTGTTAGAGATAAAAAAATTGCAGCAGAGCCCAAATCTTTAGCTTTCTTTATTTTGTTTGACTTATCCATAGTAATTTTATCACAGGTATATTCTATTGCAGTGTTTAGAGCCTCAATACTAAGTATGAGCAAAGGTAAAATTATCAGCCAAAGTATGAACAAAAGAGCCGGTTGAAAAATTACGATGTATAGAGCAGACAAGGGAAACAATAATAGCTCTCTTCTTGCTGCTTTTTCTTGAAGGAGAATTTTTAGGCCTTCAATTGAACACCAAAAAGCATCTACTATATTTTTATTTTTAAAATCCATATCTGAAGTTTAACTACTTATGTGAAGTTTTTGTTAAATCTTGACTTTTTATTTTCAATTAACCTTTTTTTAACTCTCCATCTAAGATTGCTTCGAACAATATATCCAATACAGTTTTGAGACCCACATCGACACGGGTGATCCTCGAAACAAAACATGTCATATCCATAGTCGTAGGACAGCTCCTCGCCTTTCTTAATATCTTTAATTGCGCTAATCCATATTTTTCCTTTGATGATATCAGTTTCACAATTAGGGTCGCAGGAATGATTAATATATTTTGCTAAATTCCATGTTACTTTTCCATTGATGTCGTATTTTTGATTCAGTGTAAAAATGTAAACAGACCCGACTGTTTTAGCCCTTTTGTTTGCCTCTATGTGAACATCAGCAATCTTGTCGGATTGAGCTTTAGTTATCTTTAACCCGCGATATTCAATGATTCTAGTGCCAGCACAGATATCAGCTTTTGCAAAAAGACCAGATGCATGAATTTTAGAATTTTTTCTAATATAAAGCTTTTGTGAAGAGTCCATTTAATAAAAATTTAACAATCCTCAATACTATTAATCGTAGATATATCTATTTTTAGATTCTATGCAAATCAAAAAACATCGATCCATATTTATTTCAGACATTCATATTGGCATACGTGCTTCAAAAGTAAAGGAGCTCTTACACTTTTTAAAATATAATGATTGTGATCATCTTTATTTACTTGGAGATATTATAGACGGATGGCGTCTAAAAAAAAATTGGTTTTGGAATCCTGATTTTAATACTTTCATACAAAAAGTTTTACGAAAAGCACGCTCAGGTACCAAAGTTTATTATATACCTGGAAACCATGATGAAGTTTTTTCAGATTATTGTGGTTTTTCATTTGCAAACATTAAAGTTCGAAAAAATAGAATTCATACAACAGCGAACAATAAAAGACTTCTCTTAATGCATGGGCATGAATTTGATGGAATAGTTCTAAATTCAAAATGGTTAGCAAAGATAGGTGCCGTCCTTTATGACTACTCTGTTTGGTTTAATAATATTTTAAATTTCTGTCGAAGAAAACTTGGTCTTTCGTATTGGTCTTTATCAGGATATTTAAAAACACGAGTAAAAGATGCTCAACGATATATTGAAAATTTTGAAAATGCATGTCTTGAGAGAATAAAAAAAAATAATTGTGATGGAATTGTTTGTGGTCATATTCACCATCCCCAAATAAAAAAAATTGGTGATAAGACATATCATAATCTAGGAGATTGGGTAGATAGCTGTAGTGCAATGGTTGAGGACTTTAAAGGCAACTTGGAGTTAGTCTTTTGGAATGAAAAAAAAATCCAGTCTTTAGAAAAACAAACTCTTAATAAGGTATCTGCAGCTTGAAATTATTAATAGTAACAGATGCATGGAAACCTCAGGTAAACGGTGTCGTCCGTTCTTATCTGAATACCATACCGCAATTGGAAAAAATGGGTATGCAGGTAGAGGTAATACACCCTGAGTTATTTAAAGTTCGCTTTGGCCTTCCTTCGTATAATGAGATTAAAGTTGTGATTACTCGCAAAAAAACATTGAAAAATATGATGGATCAGATCAATCCTGATCATATTCACATTGCTACAGAGGGCCCCCTAGGTTTTTTGGCCAGAAAAATATGTCTTTCAGAAAAAATTATTTTTACAACTTCATTTCATACTCGTTTCCCTGAGTATATTCAACAACGTATAAAAATACCTGCAAGTTTCTTTTATTTCTTCATAAAGCATTTTCACAATAAAGCGAAAAAAGTTCTTGTTCCTACCCCATCCATGCAGGCCGAATTAATAAATATGAATTTTAAAAATACCGTTGTTTGGTCAAGAGGTGTCGATCATCAAAAATTTGGCAACTATCAAAAATTAGACTTAGGCCCAGGACCAATATTTTCTTATATCGGTCGAGTGGCTACTGAAAAAAATATTCAAGCTTTTTTAGATTTAGATTTAGAAGGTACTAAAGTTGTCGTTGGCGATGGACCACAGTTAAATAAACTAAAAAAAAAATATACAGATATAAAATTTGTTGGTTACCAGTTTGGCCAGAATTTAGTGAATTACTATGCTAGTTCAGATGTAATGGTTTTCCCTAGCAAGACTGATACCTTTGGAAATGTGGTAACTGAGGCAAATGCAACCGGCACACCAGTCGCTGCTTATGATGTAACAGGTCCTAAAGATATTATTGTTAATGGGGTCAACGGTTTTATTGGTGATAACTTAAAAGATAATGTTTTGAATTGTTTGACTATCGATCGAAAAAAATGTCAAGAATATACAAAAAAATTTAACTGGTATGAGTGTTCCAAGGTTTTTTATGATAATATTGTGGCTTGAACTTTACACATACTCTATCTGATTCTAAAAATTGGATTATCAATCATAAAGACCAACTAGAGATTAATTGGAGTGAAAAAGATATTGAGCTTCACCTCAATAAAGAAACAAGTTTTAATATTTATCTTCTAGATCAAACTAACGTCAAAGGTGCTTTGATAGGACATTTTTTATATCAAGATCAAAAGGTCAGTGAATTTGAAATTTTACATATTGCTGTTTTGCCTGAATTTAGAAACCAAGGGTTGGGAAGAATGATTTTAGAAGAGCTTGAAAAACAATTCAAAAGTACTGGAAAATCATTTAAAATCTTTTTGGAAGCGAGCGCTATTAATAAATTTGCTATTAAACTTTATGAAAAATTAGGCTATAAAGCCTACAATGAAAGAAAAAACTATTATCGGAGTAAGTCTATAAAAGGTCCAAATACGCAAGACGCAATTTTGTTTGCAAAATCCCTTAATGCCATCAAATAAGAAATTTTATATTAGAACATTTGGTTGTCAGATGAATGTTTATGACTCTGATAAAATGAAAGATATTTTTCTATCGCATAATATTAATCAAACCGATGACTTTCAAAATGCAGACTATGTAGTTTTAAATACTTGCCACATCCGTGAAAAGGCAACAGAAAAAACATTTTCAGATTTAGGAAAAATTCATAAAAAGGGGAAAGAAGATCAAAAAGTTATTGTTGCCGGCTGTGTAGCTCAAGCTGAAGGTGAATTAATTCAAAAAAGGGCACCTTACGTGGACTTAGTGATCGGACCACAATCTATTCAGTCATTAAATAAATTTTTAGATAAAAATAACTTACCTAAGACATCTATCACTGAATTTGATGTGATTGAAAAATTTGACACGCTAAATCATATTAAAACGAATACATCGAATAAATCTGCATTTGTGACTATCCAAGAAGGCTGTGATAAATTTTGTCATTTCTGTGTTGTTCCTTATACAAGAGGATCAGAATATTCAAGAACAGTTAAGGAAATCTCTGATGAGGTTAAATCTTTAATTGATCAGGGGGTGGTGGAATTCACACTTTTAGGTCAAAATGTTAACGCCTATCATGGTTTAGACACTCAAGGTCAATCAAATAATCTAGCATCTCTCATTAACAGTATTAGTTTAATAGATGGAGTTGAAAGAATTACCTATTCTACAAGTCACCCTGTGAATATGACTGATGACCTAATTTCCCTTCATGGTGAAAACTCAAAACTTATGCCCTATCTTCACCTTCCTGTTCAATCAGGTTCTGACAAAGTTTTAAAATTAATGAATAGAAAACATACTAGGGATTATTATTTTGAAATTATCGAAAAGGTCAGAAAAGTAAAACCCGATATAGCACTTTCCTCGGACTTTATTATTGGTTTTCCTGGAGAAACAGACAAAGATTTTGAAGACACAATCGATCTAATTGAAAGAGTTAAATACATGAATTCTTACTCTTTTAAGTACAGCCCAAGACCAGGTACGCCTGCTGCCGATCGTGAAGAAATAGATCAAGTAATTCTCAACGAGCGTTTAAAGATCACACAAGATTTACTCAATGAACAACAAATTGAATACAACAACCAATTTGTAAAAAAAACAGTGCAAGTATTAATTGATGGTGCTGGTAAACACACGGGACAAATCAAAGGCAAGTCACAATTTAATCAAAGTGTAGCCCTGCAGGGAGAAAAAGAAATAATTGGACAAATAATTCCTGTGCAAATCAAAGAGGTTTTAACACACTCATTATTAGGAGAAAAAATTTAGTTGAGTCCTGTAAATATTTCTTCCCATCAAAAACAACTTGAGTTTGAGGATAATCAATTTCTATCAAGCCTATTTGGTTACCACGATAAAAATTTAAAGGTTTTAGAGAATAAATTTAAAGTAAAGCTATACACAAGAGGCAACCTTTTATCTATAAAAGGTAATAGAGATCCAGTTGAAAAAGCCTACTTTATTATTCAAGGCTTATATCAAAAATTGAAGAATAACGATATTTCTGCAGAAGAAATAGAAAACAATATTGATTTAGCAAAACCTACATATATCAAAGAACAAATCGAACAAGATCAGAAATTTCAAATCAATACAAAACTAAAAACAATTTATCCCAAGACTAAAAACCAAGAGCTCTTTTTAAAAGAAATGAGATCAAAAGATGTCGTTTTTGCTGTTGGTCCAGCGGGAACAGGAAAAACGTACTTAGCTGTTGCATATGCAGTTAGTCTTTTTGTAGAAGGAAAAATTAATCGATTAATATTATCAAGACCAGCAGTTGAAGCGGGTGAACGATTAGGTTTTTTACCTGGAGATATGAAAGAGAAAATTGATCCCTATTTACGACCACTTTACGATGCCTTGTATGAGATGATGCCAGGTGAGGAAATTGACCGAAAAATGGTAAATAATCTAATAGAAATAGCTCCTCTTGCCTTTATGAGAGGAAGAACTTTAAATAAATCTTTTATAATTTTAGATGAAGCACAAAACACCCTATCGACACAGATGAAAATGTTCTTAACTAGGTTAGGACAAAACTCAAAAATGGTTATCACGGGAGATTTAAGTCAAAAAGATTTACCCGATAATGCAAAAAGTGGAATGCAGGATGCAATGGAAAAATTAGAAAAAGTTAAAGACATTGGGTTTGTTCATTTAAATAGTAGTGATGTATGCAGACACACACTAGTAGAAAAAATAATTAATGCTTACGATAAGTAATTTTGAGGATTAGTAATAAAAAATTTGTGATTGAGATAATTGGAGACAAGAATTTAGAGCAATTTCTAAAATCCTCCAAAGAAAAGTTAAAAAAGTTATCAGAATATTTTCAAACAATCCATCAAGCTGATCATCAAACACAACTGACAATAAAAATAGTTTCTAATGAAGAAATCAAAAGCATGAATAAAAAATTTAAAAATAAAAATAAAATAACTGATGTGTTATCTTTTCCTGACGGAGACTTTTCTGGTGATATTGCTATTGCAGATAGTTATATTTTAAATCGCAATAAAAAAATTAATGAACAAAATTTCTTTATGCTAGTAAGTCATGGATTACATCATTTATTTGGTTATCATCATTACGATAAACAATCGAGAAGTAATATGAGATTTTTAGAAAACACACTGATGAAACTATTAGGTTTAAAAAAAGTACATGAAAATTAAAAAAAATTTAGCGATAAAGTTAGTCAAAGAACTGATTCAAGACGAGAATTTTAAAAAAGATATTATTGATCTTATCTCAGCGACTTCAGATAGTTCAGGTATTGCCAAGAATGAAGAAAAGAAAATCTTTAATAATCTTTTAAAGGTACACAAAAAAACTGTTGATGATGTAATGGTTCCAAGAGGTGAAATAATTTTTATTGATCAAAATATCGATAAAGAAAACATCATTAAAATTATCAATAAAGAAGCTCATTCAAGAATGCCAGTCGTAAAAAAGGATTTAGAACATTGCTTGGGAATGGTTCATATCAAGGATTTGTTCAAGAAAATCAACAATAAGTCTTTTAATATCAAGAGTTTGTTAAGAGAGGTCATTTATATTCCCTCCGCTACACCTGTTTTTAATCTTCTTCAAAAAATGAAAAAACAAAACATCCATTTAGCAATTGTTATGGATGAATTTAATAGTGTTACTGGTTTGGTTACCATCGAAGACTTAGTGGAAGAAATAGTAGGTGAGATTGAAGACGAACACGATAAGGATGAAGCACCGATGTTTCGACAAAAAAACAATAATATAATTATGGATGCCGCAATGCTTGTTGATGATTTTGAAAGAGAATTTGATGTCAATATCCCAGATGATTTAAAAGAGGATGTAGGAACTATAGGCGGTATCATATTTAATATAGCTGGTCGCATACCAAAGAAAAAAGAAAAATTTACAATAAATAAAAAATTATCTTTCACCATTCACAAGGTATCAACAAGAAAAATTCTTGAAGTTGTGGTTAGTGGTGTCAAATCTCAATAATCTACTGCCCTATCTCTCTAGGCCAATAAACTTAATAATTATTTTTTCTATTGTTTATGTATTTTCTCTTCCTCCATTCGGAGTATCTATTTTCTATTACATATCATTTTCAATCATTTTTTATAATATTCTAACTAATGATAATTTTTCGAAAAAAAATATATTTTATTTTTTCTTATTTACTCAAATAATTACATTAAGCTGGATTACTCAGTCCTTTTATTCAGGAGGTTTTGGGTATTTATTCTTAGGTATTATTTTAGTTGGTGTACTCTCTATATTTATTGCATTCCTACATTATTCAGCAACAATTCTCATCTTAGTTACATTTAAAAAAAAATTATTACAGATTTTCTTATTACCACTAGGTTTATCTATAGTAGAAATACTAAAGGAATTTATTTTTGGAGGCTTCCCTTGGAATCCTAGTGCAATTATATATTACAAAAATATTTGGATCTTAAAGTCACTACCATTTTTAGGCGTTTATGGTTTGGGATTAGTTATCCATTTGATTGTGGGTTTAATTATTTATTTTCTTTATTACAAAAATAAAGTTGTAACTTTTAGTTTATCATCAGTGCTTGTTTTAATTTATGCATTTGGTTTTTTTGAAAATAATACTGAGAGAAAAACAAACAATGAAACTCTAAACATTCTTTTAATTCAACCTAATCTTTATGAGTCATTAGTAGAATTTGACGTTCTAAGAAACCTTGAAATATATGAAAAATTAACCCTAGAAGCTCTTACAAATACTCCAAAAGCAGATTTAATTATTTGGCCTGAAGGCTCATTACCAATTGATTTGAATAACAGGGACGGACTTCTTAGTAGATTATCTTCTTTAATTAATGAGGATCAAAAAATAATAGTTGGGTCGAGTGCTATCGAGGAAAACCAATTATTTAATCGTCTATATATCATCGATCATCAAGGAAAGATTATTGATTTTTATGATAAACAAAAGTTGGTTTTATTTGGAGAATACATTCCCTTTGTAAAACCTTTTGTAAGCAAGTTTTTAAATTTAGGAATGAACTATACTCCTGGAATTAATCAAAAAATCTTAAAATTACCTAAAAATATAAACGCTGTTCCAATGATTTGTTTTGAGTCTATTTTTAATTACAAATCAATTAATACTGAGGTTTGTAATGCAGATATAGTTATACAAATTTCAAATGACTCTTGGTTTGGTAAATGGTACGGGCCACATCAACACCTGGCTAATTCCCTTTTAAGAAGTGTTGAATTCCAAAAACCTCTCATAAGATCAACTCCATCAGGTATTACATCTGTTGTTGATTATTCGGGTAAAATTATTGAGACTATTCCAACAAACAAAAAAGGTTACCTCTATTATCAACATCCAATTAATAAATATAAATCAAATTGTTCATCAACTTTATTTTCAGTATGTCTTTTGATTTTCTTAATTTTTTTATTTAGTTTTTTATATGTTCGAATCAAAAAATAAATACTTTGGTAGAAAAAAAGGAAAGTCATTTGTAAGACTCGAGCAATACTCGAAATTTCTTAAAGAACCAAACAAAAGATTATTTAATAAAATCAAAACACCAAGAATTTTAGAAATTGGAATTGGTGATGGAGAAAAAATTAGTGAAGATGCAAAACTATATTCAAAAATTTACTTTATTGGTTGTGATATTTTTGCTGATGGAGTTCTAAGAGCTATCAGAAACTCTGTTGATGATAATCTGAAAAACCTTCAAGTATTCCATTTAAACATTCAAGATCTTTTACCATTCATACCAAACAATTATCTTCAAGAAATAAGAATATATTTTCCAGATCCGTGGCCAAAAAATAAACACAAAAAAAGACGAACTGTTAACCAATCACTTGTAAAAGATCTCACTAAAAAACTAAAAAAAAATGGATTTGTTCGTTTTGCAACTGATCATGGTGATTATTTTATTGAAGCTTTAGCCTTGATGAAAAAGTTCAAATACACCATGCCAGATATTACCCCTAAATTTTGGAAATATAGTGATTCCAACGCTTTGCACACCAAATTTGAGAAAAAAGCCTTAGACAAAAATCATAAATTATTCTATTTTAGCGTTCTTAAAAATTATTAACCAACGATGAGGAGGTGGGTTATCCCGCCTTTTTTTTTAACTAGAAAAGATAATGCTAAATAACACAGAAATATTAAAAGTTGCCGAAGTCGTCTCACAAGAGAAGGGCATCGAAATGGATATAGTAATGGAGGCTCTTGAGGAGTCTTTTGAAATTATTGGAAAATCAAAATATGGAATGGACAATAACATTAAAGCATCTATTGACCGTCTCACAGGAAATATAAGTTTATCTCATATTAAAGATGTGGTTGAAAAAATTGATCCTGTTTTGCAGGCAAATCAAATTTTATTAGATCATGCTAAAAAATATGATGCTGATACTGAAATTGGAAAACAAATAACAATTCCTTTACCATCCGTAAACTTCGGAAGAGTTACAGCCAACATGGCAAGGCAAGTTATTTACTCCAGAGTTAGAGAAGCTGAAAAAAGAAGACAGTTTAATGATTTTAAAGATCGTGTGGGAGAAGTCTTGTCGGGTATTGTAAAAAGAATTGAGTTTGGAAATATTATTGTTGATCTTGGTAAAGCTGAGGGATTTTTAAGAAAAGATGAACTCATTCCAAGAGAGAATTTTAAAAATGGTGATCGCATTAGAGCTTATTTCTTCGATATAAAAGAAGAAGCCAAAGGACACCAAATTTTTCTTTCAAGAACTCACCCTCAATTTATGGCAAAATTATTTGAACAGGAAGTACCTGAAATATATGAGGGTCAAATAGAAATTTTATCTGTTGCAAGAGACCCTGGTAGTAGAGGAAAGATTACAGTTCGTGCGAACGATAAGTCCATCGATCCAGTTGGTGCGTGCGTAGGTATGAGAGGTTCAAGAGTTCAGGCTATTGTTAATGAATTACAAGGTGAAAAAATTGATATCGTAAATTGGTCAGAGCTAAAGTCGATGTATGTTCAAAATGCTATAGCACCCGCACAAGTCGCAAAGGTCAATGAATTTGAAGACTCAAATAGAGTAGAGATCGTCTTACCCGAGGATCAGTTAAGTATTGCTATTGGTAGAAGAGGTCAAAATGTAAAATTAGCTTCAATACTTACCAATCTTGAAATTGATATACTAACTGAAAAAGAAGACGCAGAAAGAAGACAAGAGGAATTTAAAAAAATTACTTCTCTTTTCGCTGAAAAACTTGACCTCGAAGATATGATTGCACAATTATTGGCGGTCGAGGGATACACAAGTATTGAAAAAATTGCCAATGCTTCAATTCAAGATATAGAAAAAATTGAAGGTTTTGATAACGAGCTTGCCGCAGAGATATATGCGCGTGCAACGCAGTATATGGAAAACGAGAAGGCAGAACTTGAGAAATTAATTCAATCCTCGAAACTAGATGATTATGTCAAAGGAATTTCAGAATTTGATAATAAAATTTTAGCTACATTGATTGAGAACAATATCTTTTCACGTCAAGATCTTGCAGATTTAGCTACTGATGAATTAGTGGGCAGAGACGGCATACTACAAAAAAGAGTTGAAAAATCTGCTGCAGAAAAAATTATAATGGATGCTAGGGAGATTTACCTAAATAGCTAATTTTTGAATGACAAAAGATACAAAGAATACAAATACATCTTCGGCTAAACCTTCTACGCCTACCTCTACAACATCTGCTCCTCCTAGAAAAAAACTGACTCTCAATACAACAGCATTTCAAAAAAAACTGTCTTCCATTTCAGTTAATAATCTTTTAGATGAAGAACCAGACTACGAAAAAATGCCCAGTCTTGCAAAGACTAAAAGAAATAGAGAAAAACAAAAAACAAAATTTAAACCAAATTTAACGAGCTCTCAAAAAATTGTTCGTGAAGTTGACATACCTGTAAAAATTTCTGTGCAGGAATTAGCAAGTAGAATGTCTGAAAAAACAGGTGATGTTGTAAAAGCTCTCATGAAAAGTGGAATTATGGCTACGGCTAATCAATATATAGATGGAGATACAGCTGAGCTTATAGTTACAGAATTAGGACATACACCGAAAAGAGAAGAGGCGATCAGTTTAAAAGATGAAATCGCAAATCATCAAAAAACAAAAATATCTAAAATTTCACCCAGGCCTCCTATTGTAACTGTAATGGGCCATGTTGATCATGGTAAAACATCTTTGTTGGATGCACTAAGAAATACAAATGTAACTTCAAAAGAGTCTGGTGGAATTACGCAACATATTGGTGCGTATCAAATTCAACATAAAAACAATCCTATTACTTTTTTGGATACACCTGGTCACGCAGCTTTCTCAAATATTCGCTCGAGGGGAGCAAATTTAACAGATCTTGTTGTACTAGTAGTTGCTGCCAACGATAGTGTTAAACCTCAAACAATTGAAGCAATTTCACATGCTAAAGCAGCAAAAGTACCAATTGTTCTTGCAATTAATAAAATGGACTTACCAGATGTTGACCCAAGTATTGTTAGAAATGATTTGTTAACTCACGAGGTAGTTGTAGAAAGCTACAGCGGAGATGTATTGGAAACTGAAATATCTGCAATTAAAAAAACAAATCTAGAAAAATTATTAGATAACATTTTATTACAAGTAGAAATCCTAGATCTTAATGTCGAACACAACAAACTCGCTGAAGCAATTGTAGTTGAGTCTAAAATAGAAACAGGTAAAGGACCTGTTGCAACAGTCATAGTAAAAAATGGAACTTTTAAAGAAGGTGATCATTTTACATGTGGTTCATCTTACGGAAGAGTTAGAGCCTTACTTGATGAAAATGGTAGTAGGATTAAATCAGCCAGTCCTGGAATGCCTATTGAAGTACTGGGCTTTGACTCGGTGCCACAAGCAGGAGATACAGTTTATGTTATGCCAAATGAGGATACCGCAAAAGATATTACAGAAAAAGTAAAAGACCAAAAAAAATTAGAAAATACAGAAGCTGTTAAAAAATCATCACTGGAAGAAATGATGGCTAATGTATCAAAGGGAGATATGAAAAAACTTCCAATCATTGTCAAAGCAGATGTTCAAGGGTCTCTTGAAGCAATAGTTTCTTCACTAGAAAAAGTCGGCAATGAAGAAGTTAAAATCAATGTCGTCCATAACGCTATTGGTGCAATTAATGAAAGTGATGTGAGTTTAGCAAGTTCTGCACAAGGTCTAGTAATTGGTTTTAACATCAGAGCTATCCCACAAGCCCGAACAATCGCAAAACGTGATAAAGTAGATATACGATATTATTCAATTATTTATGAATTAATTGATGATATGAAAAAAATGCTCTCTGGTCTCCTCACCCCAGACACTAAAGAGGAAATTATTGGCCATGCTGAGGTTCGTGATACTTTCAAATCCTCAAAGTTTGGTACAATTGCAGGCTGCTTTGTTACTGACGGTATAGTCCAAAATTCTGCTAAAATCAGGCTTGTTAGAGAAGGTAAAATCATACACGAAGGAGAAGTTGGAACCCTTAAGCGTTTTAAAGATGATGTCAAAGAGGTTAGAGAAAACTATGAGTGTGGTATTTCATTTAAAGACTATTCAGATATTTTGGAAAAAGATGAAATTGAATTTTATGTAACTAAGGAAGTTCAAAAAGAATTATAGTGTGGACAATAAGCCAAGTTTTCGAACCAAAAAGGTTGAGCTTTCAATTAAAAGACTTGTCTCTGAATATCTCGTAACCCAAAAAGATTATCTTTTAAAACTTCCAAACGCTCGTTTCGAAATTACTGAAGTAAAAGTAAGTAAAGATCTAAGATTTGCAAAAATTTATCTTATTCATAATATTTCAGAAGAAGATTTTAAGGAATTTAATAAACTTTATCTAAGAGAAATACAAAGTTTAATCGCAAGAACTCTTACAAGCAAATATACTCCAAAAATATCTTTAATTTTTGATGAATCTTTTCAAGAGTCATTAAAAGTACAATCACTTTTAGATAAATTATAGATCTTGGTAAAAGAAAACTTTCTTAGTGATGGATGGTTATTAATAAATAAACCACAGGGTATAGAATCATTTGGGGTTATTAGAAAATTAAAATTTCGTTATTCATTTAAAAAAATTGGCTTTGCTGGAACTCTAGACCCTTTAGCTTCTGGTTTATTATTAGTAGGCATAAATAAAGCTACGAAGAAAATACCAGATATACATCAAGAAAAAAAAAGTTATGAGGTTGAGATACGATTTGGAGCCTCAACAAATACTTTAGACTCAGAGGGTAGATTCTTTAAAATGGAGTCGGCCTCACACAATATTAATGAAAGAGTTTTACATTTAAAAAAGTTCATAGGAACATATCAACAAAAAATACCAGACTTTTCTGCGCATAAATTAAATGGTAAAAATTTTTATGAACTCGCTAGAGATAATAAATCTATAGAAGATCGTTATAAAAAAGTATCAGTTCAAAGTTTAAAAATTCTATTTTCAAATAACTCAAAAATGAGGGTTGAGTTGAATTGCCATTCAGGGTTTTATGTGAGGGCATTCGCAGAGGAATTTGCAAATTCCCTAGGTGATATAGCTTACGCAAGTATGATTAAAAGATTGAAAATAGGGACTTTTGATATAAATCAAGCTACTCCTTATGAAAAAATCCTTGATTTCTCAAGTATAAATGATTTACATACCAATCTGATTACCATTTGAACTGGGCGACATCCTGGTCAGATGATGTATACTTTGAAAGGAGTATTGATGTCGGAAATACAAATAAACGATATAGCTCGTGCTGATAATGACACTGGTTCACCAGAGTCCCAAATTTTTTTTCTCACAAAGAAAATTAATCTGTTAACAGAACATATCAAAATCCATAAGAAAGATTTTCATTCTCGAAGAGGTCTGCTGATGATGGTTGGTAAAAGAAATAGATTGATGGCGTATTTAAAGAAGAGGAATGTAGGAAAGTACACAGAAGTAGCAGATAAACTAAAGCTAAGAAAAAAATAATTTTTAATTAGCTATAAAGAAAGAGGAAGATGAAAATAGAACATAAATTTGAGTTGGGTAACCAACAAATTACAATAGAAACAAATCGAATAGCAAAACAAGCAGATGCATCTGTGGTTGTAACCTGTGGCGAAACAATGGTTATGGCTAATATTTGTGCTGCAAAAACACAAAAACCTGATATTGATTTTTTCCCATTAACAGTTAACTATCAGGAAAAATATTATGCCTCAGGTAAAATACCGGGGGGTTTTTTTAAAAGAGAGGCAAGACCGACTGAAAGAGAAACATTAACAAGTCGTTTAATTGATAGACCTATTAGGCCTCTATTTCACAAAAACTTTAAAAATGAAACTCAAGTAACATTAACTGTCCTATCTTACGATAGCGTTGTTGATCCTGATATTATTGCTATGTATGCAACTGGCGCAGCATTAGCGATTTCAGGTCTTCCTGTGGCAGGTACTTTGGGTTCCGCTAGAGTTGGATATATAGATGGAAAGCTAGTTGCAAATCCATCTATCCAAGATATGGAAAACTCTGAACTAGATCTTGTTGTAGCTGGAACAGAAGAGGGTGTCCTAATGGTTGAGTCTGAAGCCCAAGAACTCTCTGAGAACATAATGCTAGGGGCAGTAATGTTTGGACATGATTTTTATCAGACATTTATTAAAGAAATTCAAAGCTTTGCAAGTAAAACAGAAATTAAGACTTTTGAAGTCCCAAGCCTACCTGATTTTTATGAAGGTTTACAAAAAGACATTGAAAGTAAAATTTCAGATCCTATTCGTGAAGCATACGGTTTAGTTGATAAGCAAGAACGAAGTCAAAAACTTACAGAGATCAGATCTTCTATTATCGATAATGTTGAAGATGATCAGATTTTAGCCGCTACAACAATTATTAAAGATTTAGAAAAAGACGTAGTTCGAGGCGATATCATCAAAAATAAAAGCCGTATTGATGGAAGAAAATTAGATGAAGTAAGACAAATTACATGTGAATTAGACATTCTTCCTCGAGCTCATGGTTCAAGTCTCTTTACTCGTGGAGAAACTCAAGCATTAGTTGTTACCACATTAGGAACGGGCGATGATGAGCAAATGATTGATTCTCTTGATCCTATGCATAAACAACATTTTATGTTGCATTATAATTTTCCTCCTTACTCTGTAGGAGAAGTAGGAAGAGTAGGAGCAACTGGCAGAAGAGAAATTGGTCATGGAAAACTAGCATGGCGTGCAGTTCATCCAATGCTACCAAAAAAAGAGGATTTCCCATACACACTAAGATTAGTATCTGAGATAACTGAATCCAATGGTTCTAGTTCTATGGCTACAGTATGTGGCTCATCCCTTGCTTTGATGGCAGCCGGTGTACCAATTAAAAAACATATTGGTGGCATAGCGATGGGTCTAATCAAAGAAGGCGAAGACTTTGTAGTGCTTAGCGATATCTTAGGTGACGAAGATCATTTAGGTGATATGGACTTCAAAGTTGCTGGTACTATGGATGGTATTACTTCTCTTCAAATGGATATTAAGATTACCAGTATTACTAAAGAAATTATGGAAATTGCTTTAAATCAAGCATCAGGTGGAAGAAAACACATTATTGGTGTCATGTCAGATGCCTTACCAGAAGCTCGAACAAAATTTTCTAAGCATGCTCCTCAAGTAATCTCAATCACTATTGATAAAGCTAAAATTAAAGATGTTATTGGCTCAGGCGGTAAAGTAATTAAAAACATAGTCGAAGTTTCTGGAGCAAAACTAGAAGTCAATGATGATGGAATTGTAAAAATTGCATCCAGCAATGAAGAGTCAATTAATAAAGCTAAACAAATGGTGGAAGACATTGTAGCAGAACCTGAAGTTGGAAAAGTCTACACAGGTAAAGTTGTTAAAATTGTTGAGTTTGGAGCTTTCGTAAACTTTATGGGCGCTAGAGACGGATTACTTCATGTCTCACAAATTTCACAAAAAAGAGTCGAGAATGTCTCCGATGTTTTATCTGAGGGACAAGAGGTTCAAGTCAAAGTACTTGATGTTGATCGTGCGGGCAAAGTAAAGCTTAGCATGAAAGAAGTTTAAACTAGTTACCTCTCTAAATAATTATAATTATCAATAATCAAGGGGCTTTTGCCCCTGATCTTAAACTATAGCTCTTGAACGCTCATTCCTACATTGTTATATCCGTTATCTACGTAAAGTATTTCACCCGTAACACCTTTAGATAGATCGCTCATTAAGTAAACAGATGACTTACCAATATCATCTAATGATAATGGTTTTTTAATAGGAGAATTTTCAATTGTATAATTATAAATTTTTCTTGATTTGTTTATAACGGCACCTGCTAAAGTTCTCATGGGCCCAGCTGAAATTGCATTAACTCTAATTCCTCTGTCACCCATATCAACAGCAAGATACTTTATAGATGTTTCCAATGCAGCCTTTGCAACACCCATTACATTATAACTTTGCATATATCTTGTGGACCCATAATAGGTAAGGGCCATAATTGATGCACCATCATGCATTTTTGGCGAAAGCATCCTCACCATTTCAGTCAATGAATACGCAGAAATATGAAGTGTTTTAAGAAAATTATCTCTAGTGGTATTTAAATATTTACCTGATAGTTCATTTTTATCTGAATAGGCAACTGCATGAACAAAAAAGTCAATGTTTCCTTTAATGCCATTACAAACATTTTTAAGTGAAGATGTTTCAGAGACGTCACAAGGCATAATTCCTAAACAATTAATTTTCTCAGATAGGGGTTCAACTCTTTTTTTGATTGATTCATTCTGATAGGTTAAATACATACTTGCACCTTCATCACTCAAGGACTTTGCAATACCCCATGCAATCGAATGATCATTGGCTATACCTACAACCAATCCTTTTTTGCCCTCTAAAATTTTACTCATTAAAGCTAGATAGATAAATAGATGCATTCGTTCCGCCAAAACCAAAACTATTCGAAAGTATAGAATTGATTTTAATATCATTCTTATTTTCTAAGAGAATGTTCATTCCTTCAGCCTTTTCATCTAAGTTTGTAATATTGGCTGACTCAACCATAAAATCATTCTCCATCATTAAAAGAGAGTAAACGGCTTCTTGTACACCAGTTGCTCCTAATGAATGACCCGTTAGCGACTTTGTAGAGCTGGTTGGAGGTATTTTATCTCCAAAAACCTCTTTTATACCTTTTAATTCAATCATGTCTCCGACAGGTGTTGATGTTCCATGAGCGTTGATATAATCAACAGGTCTACCCTGTGTTGCCATCTGCATACACCTTACTGCCCCTTCTCCAGAGGGTTGAACCATGTCATATCCATCTGAAGTCTGACCGAAACCTTGAATTTCTGCAACGATATTGGCACCTCTTGCTTTTGCACTATCAAGGCTCTCAACTACTAAAACACCTGCACCGCCCCCAATGACAAACCCATCCCTTGAAGAGTCGTAAGCTCGAGAAGCAACCTCAGGTGTTTCATTATATTTACTTGATAAAGCACCCATAGCATCAAATAAAATTGACATTGTCCAATGTGTTTCTTCGCCACCACCAGCAAATACAATTTCTTGTTGCCCATGTCTAATGAGATCATAAGCATTGCCAATGCAGTGCAAACTTGTAGAACAAGCTGAACTAATGGAGTAATTTACACCTTTAATTTTAAAAGGAGTTGCTAAAGTAGCAGAATTTCCTGATGCCATTGTTCTAGTAACCATATAAGGTCCAATTTTTTTAACACCTTTTTCTCTTGCTATATCAAATGCTTGTTGCAATTGATAAGTTGAAGGTCCACCTGATCCCATCACTAACCCGGTATTAACATTGGATATAAGTTCCTCATCAAGACCTGAATGTTCAATTGCTTCTTTCATTGCAATATAATTGTATGCTGCTCCCTCACCCATAAAACGCAAAATTTTTCGATCTACATTTTCTTCAATATTTATTTTAGGTTTTCCATGTACATGACTTCTCATTCCAAGTTCTTCATATTCCTTGCAATGACTAATCCCTGATTTCACATCTCTTAGGCTCTGTAAAACTTCTTTTTTATTATCTCCTATACAAGAAACAATACCGTATCCAGTAACAACAACTCTTTTATTGCTCATTGAATAAACCCACTCTTAAATCATTGGCATGGTAAATTATTTTTTTTTTGTAAATTATCTGCCCATCTCCATACCCTATTGACAACCCTTTTTTATTTAAAGATTTTTTTAAACTAACTTTATATTCTATTAATTCTTTATCCGGTTTTATTTCTTCAACAAATTTTATTTCTCCAACACCCAAAGCACGACCTTTCCCTGGATATCCAAGCCAACCTAGATAAAAACCCAACATTTGCCATAAAGCGTCAAGACCCAAACACCCTGGCATAATTGGATCACCCAAGAAATGACATTTAAAGAACCATAAATCTGCTTTTATATCCAATTCAGCAGTTATTTCTCCTTTCCCATGTACCCCGCCATCTTTATTGACATTAGTGATGCGATCAAACATAAGCATAGGAGGTGCTGGTAGTTGGGCATTTCCCTTTCCAAATAAATTTCCTTTACCACATTCAATTATTTCTTCGTAACTATAACTAGATTGAGGTGTAAATGTATTCATCTTAATGAGGACAATCTTTATAACTTAATTGTAGTTTGTTTATGTCTGAAGTCAAAAGGTCTATCAAATTGATTTCACTTTTCAATTGTGTTTTTATTTTTGCAAGGGCGAATATTATTTTCATACAAGCAAAACTAGTAACAAATCCTGCAACTGGACCTACCATTGCACTGTTAAGACAACGGTGATTCTGATCAGCTTTAGGAAAAAGACACTCAAAACATGATGGATTATTTTCTTGATTATTTTGTGCAAAGTATATGCCTTCTGATGAGTTAATTGATACGGATACAAATGGGATTTTATTAGCTTTAGAATATTTTGAAGAAAAAATTTTATTCTGATGATTATCCGTGCAATCAAATATTAAATCAAAATTATTATTTGGATTTTTTTTTATGAAAGACTCAAAATTTAAAGAATGCTCTTTTATTATTGTTGAGTCATTTATATTTTTAAGCTTATGTTTTGAAATGTTTGATTTAGATTTACCAACATCACCTTTATCATAATTAATTTGACGATGTAAATTTGACTTCTCTATTATATCATAATCAATGAGGTGAATTTCACCAACCCCAGCTCGAACAAGATATTGTGATGCAACAGTTCCTAGAGCACCTAAGCCAATTATACAAATTTTTTTCTTAGAAATATTTAGTTGCCCCTCTTCATTTATCCCAGGAACTAAAATTTGTCTTCCAAACTCTTCAATTAGTTTTTCACTTTGTTCCTGTTGATCCAAAACCACCACTCCCCCTCTCGCTTTCACTTAAATCACTTACTAGTTCAAAATTAAACTTTTCATATTTTGACAGAACTATTTGTGCAATCCTCATTTTATCTTCAATTTCAAACATTTTCGATCCATGATTTATTAAAATTACTTTTATTTCCCCTCGATAGTCCGCATCTATAGTTCCTGGACTATTAAGAACAGTAATAGAGTTTTTCACAGCCAGTCCACTTCGAGGTCTAATTTGAACTTCTAATCCATTTGGAATTTCAAAAAATAATCCAGTTCCAATTAGTTTTGTTTCTTTTGGTAGTATGCTAACTTTTCCATTAGGTAAGAATGCTCTAATATCCATACCTGCACTAGATGATGTCTCATAAGTTGGAAGAATAACGTTATCATTTATTTTTTTTACTTTTATATAAACCACTCTAATTCTTTCTATTGCTAATATATTTAACAATTTTATTTGCAAAAATTGTTTTACTAACATTTCCTAAATTTAAAAAGTCACCTGATCTTCCAATTAAAATACCATTATTGTATTTTGAATTAAAAATTTTATCTTCCGCTGTTGGAAAGTTCAAAACTAGATAATCGCAATTTTTTGAAAGCAATTTTTTTTTTGCATTTTGAAATACATCATCTGTTTCATAAGCAAATCCGACTGTAATCTTAGGTTTATATTTTCCAAATGACATTGATTTTAAAATATCAGGGTTATTGATTAATTTTAAAGACATTTCATTTTTTTTCTTAATTTTCAGTTTATTATATTTTTTAGCTTTATAATCACTTACCGCAGCATTAAAAATTCCTAAGTCGATAGACTTATATTTTTTTGCTTCTTTTAACATTTCATCTGCTGTAGGAGTGAAGATAAATTTAACATTTTTTGAAACTATTTGTTTTGTTTGAAGATATCCATGTAAACAAATAACTTTATAATTAAATTTTAATAGGCTTTTTATTAAAGCTATGCCTTGCCGACCTGATGACTCATTTGACATATATCTTACTGGATCTATATACTCTCGAGTGCACCCAATAGTTATTAATGCGTGTTTCAATTACTTAAGTTGACTAATTATTTCACTAGGATCAACTAATCGACCACTACCATATTCACCACAAGCTAAAGATCCATCATCTGGGCCAATAAAATGATGACCAATTTTCCTTAAATAGTCAACATTGTCTTGAATAATTTGATTAGCCCACATTTCTTTATTCATTGCAGGTGCAAAATATATAGGTTTGTTTGCAGCAATCATACATGTTAGAGCTAGGTCATCACAAAAACCTTTTGCAAATTTTGAAATTATATTAGCTGTCGCAGGGTAAACAATAATATGATTATTATCTCGTGCTAATTTTATGTGACCAATTTTTTTTTCCATATCCAAATCAAAGAGCTCTGAATACACTGGCTTATTGGAAATTGTTTCAAGTAGTAGTTTAGAAATAAACTCATAAGTGTTTTTTGTTGCAATAACTTCATATTCAATGGCTTTTTTTTGGCACTCACGAATTAGATCTAAAGATTTATAACAGCCAACACTCCCCGTTATTATTATTAAAATTTTCATTTTTTCTGCACTATATATATGCTGTTAGCTCCAGAAATGAAATCAATAGTTTTAATATGAGAAAAACCTGTATTTATCAGTTCTTTAAGAAGGTTATTTTGATTAGGAAAAGAAATAATACTGTCAGCTAAGTATTTATAACTATGTCTATCATTGGAGATAATGCTACCGGTAAAAGGTAAAACATATTTTAAAAATTTTTTGTATGGATTTTTTAATAAATCTCTTTTTGGAATACCAAATTCCATAATAAAAAAATAACCATTTTTTTTAAGACATCTATAAATCTCAGAAAAACCATTTTTTCGTTTTTTAAAATTTCTTACACCGTAAGTACATGTTATAATTTGAAAAAAATTTTTCTTATACGGCAAATTTTCTGCATAACCAACTTCGTAATTAATTATTTTAGAACTATTTTTTTTTCTAGATATATTATGCATTTCAGAAACGGGGTCTAAAGCATAAAGATTTTTTGAAATAGGAAGCAAATTAAAAATATCCCCACTGCCACTTGCAATGTCTAATATTTTCTCATTGTCAGTATGTTTTGACAATACAAGATCAACAAAATATTTTTTCCAAAGTCTATGTATGCCAAAACTCATAATATCGTTCATTAAGTCATATTTTGCATGAGATACATTTTCAAAAATATCTATAATATTATAATGATTTGAATTATTTTTAGTTATCATGCCTGAATTACCTGAAGTAGAAACCACAATAAGATATTTAAAGTCAAAAGTTAAAGGAAAAAAAATTATTTCTATCAATAGGTCACAAAAAAAACTAAGGAAAAATTTAAACTTTAAAGATCTTGAGCAAATATCTCAGAAAAAAATCATATCCGTTGAACGTTTTGCAAAATACATAATCATAGGATTAGAAAATGATAATTACATAATTATTCATTTGGGAATGAGCGGTCGTTTAAAGTTTTATTTAAACGAGAATTATAAAAAAGAAAAACATGATCATGTTATTCTGCAATTTAACGAATTTAAAATTATTTTTAATGATCCTCGTAGGTTTGGCATGTTTTTTAGACTTAAAGATTCAAATGAAGTTAAATTTTTTTTTAATAAATACGGCACTGATTTACTAAACAATAAGATTAATTTAAATAAGATATATAATATACTTATAAAGAAAAAAATTTCTTTGAAACAAGCTCTCCTAGATCAAAGTTTAATAGTGGGTATTGGAAACATATACGCTAATGAGGCTCTTTTTCACTCAAGGTTAAATCCTCAAAGACTTACACACACACTTAAAAAAGCTGAAATATCTAAGTTATTAAGCTCTTGTAAATTTGTATTGAAATTATCTTTAAAAAATGGTGGCTCTTCAATGCTGTTGGAGTAAGGGCAAAAAATATTTCAGAATTAGACGACACAATTAATGAAATGATTTCAATTGACAGGCCAGTTATAGCCGATATTTGGGTTGATAAAAAAGAAAATTGTTTTCCTATGATACCTAGTGGAGCTGCGCATCACGAAATGTTGCTATCTAAATATGATAAAGAAAATCCAGAAAATCAGGAAAAAGGAAAAGTGCTAGTATAATAATTTTTTCATAATGTCTTCTACTTCAGTTTATCCTACACCTATAAACGCTTTCAAACAGTCAAAGCGAAGCGTTCTCTCTGTTATTGTTGATAACGAACCTGGTATTCTTGCACGTATAGTAGGTTTATTTTCAGGAAGAGGATATAATATTGAAGCTTTAAACGTAACAGTTGTGGACGTAAAGAAAAATATTTCTCGAATTACTATAGAAACTTTAGGTGAAGAAAAAGTAATTAGTCAAATTATAGCACAACTAGAAAAACTTGTTCCCGTTCATAGTGCTACTAATTTAGCAAATTTAAGTGAGTCTTATGAGGCAGAAATTTGCTTAGTTAAAATCGAATTTGAAAATGAGGAACAAGATCAAAAAATACTAAATTTTGCAGATATTTATCGTTCAAGAACTGTTCAAAAAAGACAAAATATTGTTGTTTATGAAATATCGGGCACAAGTGAGCGAATAAACAAATTTTTAGATGACTTAGACACAATCGGTGGTATAAAAGTCGAATTAGTTCGAAGTGGCCCTATAGGGCTCGGAATATAACGTTTTTAGGGGGTAATATGAAGGTTTATTACGAACAAGATGCTGATTTTAACATAATTAAGGACAAAAAAATTGTAATAATAGGTTTTGGATCGCAAGGTCATGCTCATGCATTAAACTTAAAAGACTCTGGGGCTTCTAATGTAGTAGTGGGATTGAGAGAAGGCTCATCATCAATTGAAAAAGCAAAAAATGTAGGTCTAAATACACAAACACCTGCAGATGCAGTAAAGGATGCAGATATTGTAATGTTCTTAGCCCCTGATGAAAATCAACAAGAAATTTATCAAACTCAAATTCACGAAAATATAAAAAACGGTGCTGCTTTAGCATTTGCTCATGGTTTAAATATTCATTTTCAACTCATTACAGCTAGAGAAGACTTAGATGTTTTTATGGTCGCTCCAAAAGGTCCAGGCCATACAGTAAGAGGAGAGTACCTGAAAGGTGGGGGAGTACCATGTTTGC
>CACDTV010000013.1 GCA_902555695.1 uncultured Alphaproteobacteria bacterium
TCAACACCATTCTTTTTAAGAATAGATGCATATTTTGATAAATTTGTACCATTTGTAGTTAAAGTATGTTCAAAAATTTTACCTTGATTTTTGAGGTTATTTAAATGCTCTATAATTGAAATTATATTTTTTCTTACAAGAGGCTCGCCTCCTGTTAATCGAAATTTTTTTACACCCATCTCATTAAAAATATCTGTGAGTTTAATAATTTCCTCAATTGATAAAACCTCTTGTCTAGGTAAGAAGGTTACATCCTCAGCCATACAATAAGTGCAGCGTAAATCACATCTATCAGTGACAGATATTCTCAAATAATCAATTTTTCTTTTAAAACTATCAGTCAGCATTTTCGTGTACCTTTAAATCAACGACATTTAAATCTATAACTTTTTTTCCTACATTCTCAAAGTTAATAGTGATTTTAGTATTTATACAAGACTGAACTTGCCCCAGACCCCAATCAGGTTGAGATGGGCACTCTACTATAGTACCTGGTATAAAATCGCTAAAATTATAGTTATTTTCCATTATTACTCTTGTTTAGTGCAAACAAATATTTACTATTTACTATAGAATCAAATGGATAAAAAAGAAAATTTAAACAAACTTAAATCTGTCATCAGTAATATTGAAAAATCATATGGAAAAGGTTCCATAATGATGCTTGGAAAGAAAGATATCGATGCGAATATAGATGTATACTCAACTGGCTCTCTTGGTCTAGACATAGCTTTAGGAATAGGCGGTTTACCGAAAGGAAGAGTTATAGAAGTTTATGGTCCAGAAAGTTCAGGTAAAACAACTCTAACATTACATATAATCGCTGAAGCTCAAAAAGTTGGAGGAACTTGTGCTTTTATTGATGCGGAACACGCATTAGATCCAGGTTATGCAAAAAAACTTGGAGTGAATATCGATGAATTATTGATATCTCAACCTGATACTGGTGAACAGGCTTTAGAGATCTCTGATACTCTCGTAAAATCTGAAGGTATAGATTTATTAGTTATAGACTCAGTAGCAGCATTAGTCCCAAGAGCAGAATTAGAGGGTGAAATGGGAGACTCTTTACCCGGACTTCAGGCAAGGCTAATGAGCCAAGCGCTTAGAAAACTGACTAGTTCTATCTCAAAGACAAATACAATGGTTGTTTTTATTAATCAACTTAGAATGAAAATAGGTGTCATGTTTGGTAGTCCTGAAGTCACCACTGGAGGTAATGCTCTGAAGTTTTACTCTTCCGTAAGACTAGATATTAGAAGGATTGGCGCAATCAAAGATAAAGATAATATTATTGGAAATCAAACAAGAGTGAAGGTTGTCAAAAATAAAATGGCTCCTCCTTTTAAAATGGTTGAATTTGATATTATGTATGGTGAAGGAATTTCTAAAATTGGTGAAATTATAGATTTAGGTGTTCAAGCTGATATCATTGATAAGTCTGGAGCATGGTATTCCTACAAAGACGAAAAAATTGGCCAAGGTAGAGAAAATACAAAACAGTTTTTAAAGGACAATCCTGAATTATTAAATGAAATAGAAAGTAGAATAAGATCAAATTCTGACACAGTTGAAGAGCTGATGATTGATCCACCTCCTTCCACAACAGAAGAAACCGTCGAAAAAAACTCTAAAGAATAATATTAAATTTCAGTTAAATTAATCTATATTCCATGAATATGAATTCTAATGAAGTCCGAAATGCATTTATTGACTATTTTAAAAAAAATGAGCATAGGCATGTCAAATCCGGATCTTTAGTGCCGGAAAATGACCCCTCTTTAATGTTTGCTAATTCAGGAATGGTTCAATTTAAAAATGTTTTCACAGGCATGGAACAGTTAGATTTCAAAAGAGCTACAACCTCTCAAAAATGTGTTCGGGCAGGAGGAAAACATAATGATTTAGAGAATGTTGGATTCACAACTCGACATCATACTTTCTTCGAGATGTTGGGTAATTTTTCTTTTGGCGATTATTTCAAAGAACAAGCAATTCTATATGCTTGGAACTTAATAACTAAAGAGTTTAAAATAAATAAAGATAAATTATTAGTTACTATATATCATGATGATGAAGTTGCAGAAAAATTTTGGAAAAAGATAGCTAATTTACACGATAGTAAAATAATTAAAATTTCAAGTTCTGATAATTTTTGGTCAATGGGTGACACAGGACCTTGCGGACCCTGCTCGGAGATATTTTATGATCATGGAGATAAATATTTTGGTGGCCCCCCAGGATCAGCTGACGAAGATGGTGATCGTTTCATTGAAATATGGAATTTAGTTTTTATGCAGTATGAGCAGGTAGACAAAAATACTAGACTTGATTTACCTAAACCATGTGTAGACACTGGGATGGGTCTAGAAAGAATAACAGCGTTATTAAATGGTAGTAATGACAATTATAGTTCTGATTTATTTTCAAATATTATTGATGTAACTCAAGAGTTTATACAAAAAAAAATATCTGAACAAAATAAATCTAGTTTTAGAGTCATAGCAGATCACTTACGGGCTTCCTCTTTTTTAATAGCTGATGGGGTTTTACCTTCAAATGAGGGGAGAGGGTATGTATTAAGGCGAATATTAAGAAGGGGAATAAGACATGCTTATACATTAGGCTCCTCAGAACCATTATTTCATAAAATTTTTGATGAATTGCAAAACTTAATGGGCGATTTCTTCCGAGAACTTAACACTGGAGCTGAGGCTATCAAGGAAACTCTCTACAATGAGGAGATAAAATTTAGAGAAACTTTAAGTAAAGGCTTAGAGATACTCGGACAAGAAATACCTAATATCAAAAATAATAAATTAGATGGCAAAATCGCATTTAAATTATATGACACCTTTGGATTTCCCCTTGATTTAACACAAGATTATCTTAAATCAAAGAAAATCGATGTTGATGTAGAGTCTTTTGATGCATCAATGAAGCTACAAAAAGAGGAAGCTAGATCTTCATGGAAGGGTAGCGGTGATGGAAATACTGAAAAGCTATGGTTTGATATTGCAAGAAAAACGACATCAACAGTATTTAAAGGATACGATGAAACTACTTTAAAGGCAAATGTAACTGCTTTAGTCTTAGACTCAGAAGTAGTTGACGAATTAAGTGATCAAATAAAAAAATCAGCAATTATCACAGATCAGTCATGTTTTTATGCAGAGTCTGGTGGGCAAGTTGGAGATAAAGGCATAATTTTCACAGAAAATGCAGAATTTAAAGTGACAGATACAAGAAAAACTCCTCAAGGCATTTTTATCCATTTTGGTAATGTAATTTCAGGCAATTTTAAAATAGGAAATGAAGTTAAACTTAAAATAGATAGTAGTTTAAGGGAATTAATTAAAAAAAATCATTCTGCTACACATTTGCTTCATGCAGCATTAAGGAATAACTTAGGACTACATGTAGCTCAGCGCGGATCTTTAGTTAATGAAAATAAATTACGTTTTGATTTCAGTCATAATAAACAAATATCATCAAAGCAAATAGATACTATTCAAAAAGAGGTAACAAATATAATTTCTAATACTTGTGCAACACAAATTGATATTAAGTCTCAAGAAGAGGCAATAAAACTAGGGGCTATGGCTTTGTTTGGAGAAAAATATGGTGAAGAGGTAAGAGTTGTTACACTAGGAGAACATAATAATAAACCTTATTCAATTGAGCTATGTGGGGGAACGCATGTATCAAATGTTAAGGATATAGAGAAATTTTATATTATAAGTGAAGAGTCTGTCTCATCAGGAGTAAGGAGAATAGAGGCTTGCACTGGTAATAAGGTAGATGAATTTATTAGTAATAAACTAAAAGAGGATCAATTACTTGAAAAAAAACTTGATGATAAAATAATTAGCTTAATCTCACAAATAAACAAATTAAATGGAAAAATAAGTTTTAATGAGGAAAATAAAAACCTTTATATAAAGAAGTTGGAAAATTATTTAGATAATTTAAAAAATAAATCAATACTCTCAAATGAGGAGAATAATAAAATAGAAGAAACAAATATAAATGGAATTAATTTTGTGTCTCAATTAATAGAAAACTTGCCTCCCAAAGAACTCAGATCAATTTTTGATAAATTTAAATTAGAAAAATCTAAATCTATTTTGGCTTGTATTACCACAAATGAAGATAAGGTATCCATTATAGTTGGGTTAACTAACGATTTAATAGATAGTTATGATGCCAGAGTACTAATAAAAAGTACTTTTGATATACTCGGATCAAAAGGTGGCGGGGGAAGAATTGACTTTGCTCAAGCTGGTGGCAACAAAAAAGATCAATTAAATCAAGCTTTTTTAAGTATTAAAAATCAGATTTAATTTAATTTAGTTTGAAGATTTTTATCAAGACAATTTAAAAATTCTTCAGTATTCATCCACGGCGAATTTTTGTCTACAAGTATTGCTAAGTCCTTAGTCATTTGACCAGACTCAACAGTTTCAATACAGGTTTCTTCAAGTGCATTTGAAAACTTAATAAGTTCATCGTTGCCATCGAACTCACCTCTAAAATTTAAACCTTTTGTCCAAGCAAATATTGATGCTATAGGGTTTGTTGAAGTTTTTTCTCCTTTTTGATGCAGTCTATAATGTCTAGTTACAGTTCCATGAGCAGCCTCAGCTTCAATTGTTTTCCCATCGGGTGTCATTAAAACACTAGACATCATACCCAAAGAACCAAACCCCTGTGCAACTGCATCTGACTGAACGTCTCCGTCATAATTCTTGCAAGCCCAAATAAAGTTACCTGACCATTTCATTGAAGACGCAACTAAATCATCAATAAGACGGTGTTCGTAAACTATTTGGTTATTTTCAAAATCAGTTTTAAATTCTTTCTGAAAAATTTCATTAAATATCTCTTTAAATCTTCCATCGTATTTTTTTAAAATAGTATCTTTTGTTGAGAGGTATACAGGCCATTTTAATTTTAATCCATAATTAAAACAAGCTCTTGCAAAACCTCTAATTGACTCGTCTACATTATACATAGAGAGGGCAACACCTTGATTTTGAAATTGAAAAACCTCTTTTTCCTCTACTTTTCCCTCTTCATCAACATATTTCATAAAGAGTTTCCCTGGTTTGTCGATCTTCATTTCTGTAGCTTTATACTGATCACCGAACGCATGCCTACCAACAACAATAGGGGCATCCCATGTCCTTACAATTCTTGGAATATTTTTACATATAATTGGTTGTCTAAAAACAGTTCCATCTAAAATATTTCTTATAGTTCCATTTGGAGAACGCCACATTTTTTTTAGCTTAAATTCCGATACTCTATTATCGTCAGGAGTGATCGTTGCACATTTTATACCAACACCAAATTTTTTTATTGCTTTTGCAGCCTCAACTGTAATTTCATCATTTGTTTGATCTCTATTTTGTACAGATAAGTCGTAATATTTTAGATCTATATCAAGATATGGAAGAATGAGCTTTTGTTTAATAAAATCCCATATAATCCTTGTCATTTCATCGCCATCTAATTCGACCACAGGATTTTTTACTGAAACTTTTGCCATTTATATAGAGATATTGATTGTATAACAGATTAAACTAATAAAAAAAATCTATTTTATTGATCAAATTATACAATTCAGATATTAATTCCATCTTATGTACTTTAGGTTTCATAAAGAAATTTCAGCTGCGCTGATAATACTATTTTTATTAGTAATTTTTTTTTATTTTATATATAAACCTTTATTTTTAATTTTTTTCATATTACTTATTTTTACATTCTATTTTTTTAGAGATCCTGAAAGAGTCGTTCCATTAGGTGATGATATTTTAGTTAGCCCAGCAGATGGATTAATTACAAATATTAGTGAGTACAAAGAGGGAAAAAAAAGTTATACCAAAGTTTCAATTTTTTTGAGTGTGTTTAATGTACATATCCAAAGATTGCCTCTTTCAGGTCAAATTACAAAAATTGATTATATCGAGGGTAAATTTATCAATGCAACTTTAGATAAAGCAAGTGAAGAAAATGAAAGATTAAGATTAACTCTTAAATCTGGATCTAACGTTATATATATAACACAAATTGCTGGTTTAATTGCCAGAAGAATAATTTGTTATCTTAAAACTAGTGAGAAAGTAAACCAAGGTGAAAGATATGGAATTATCAAGTTTGGAAGCAGAGTAGATATTGAATTTCCCAATTCATACAATTTAATGGTAAGTATTGGTCAGCAATGTATCGGTGGTGAAACTATCATTGCAAGAGATTTTAAAAACAACAAAAATATACAATCTAGAGAATATAAAAAGATTTAAACATTTAGATGACCGAACATCCGCTCACTAAATTTATACCTAATTTAATTACACTAATGTCACTTATTGCAGGTATTTCCTCAATAAAGTTCTCTATTCAAAGTAATTTTAAAATTGCTGTGCTTATGATAATGCTAGCAGCCTTCTTCGATTTCTTTGATGGATGGATGGCTAGAAAATTAAAAAAATCATCCCAATTTGGAGCCGAATTAGACTCTTTGTCAGATTTTATTAGTTTTGGATTAGCTCCATCTTTGCTTATAAATTTAAGTTTTACAAATGAGCTAGGAAGAATTGGATGGGTTATAAGTCTTTTTTACATTATTTGTGCAGCTCTTAGACTTGCTCGTTTCAATATTGAAAATATGAGAGAGCAAAGCAAAGTATTTTATGGCATACCCTCACCAGCTGCAGCAGGTATTATAATGATTCCGCTTTATCTAAATTTTATTGAACAAATACAATTTACTATCAACTATCCTATTGTAAGTGCCTTATTAATTATATTTGCGGGTGCTATGATGATTAGTAGAGTTCCGACTCCCTCTGTGAAAAATCTAAAGGTAAAAACTCTATATTTTAGACTTATGATTATATTTACAGTTATTATATTAATATTTTTAATAAGTTATTTTTGGCAAACAACTCTTTTAGTTGCTCTTATTTATTTATTATTTTCTTTATTGAGTTTGTTTACCTATTTTATCAAATTTTTTAGACGAGTTAGTTAAGTATTTTGATTTAAGCATCAAAGCTGATGGAGTTACAAGTAAAGTCAATAAAGTAGAAAAAAGAAGTCCAAAAACAATTGCCCTCGATAAATCTACCCACCACTGTGTGTCAGGGGAGTTATAACTATATTCAAAGTTTACAAAATCAATATTTAATTTTAAAGCCATGGGAAGCAAACCAAGCACCGTAGTAGTTGTAGTCAATAAAACAGGTCTTAGTCTTTGTGCACCTGTCATTAAAATGGCATCTCTAGCATCATTTGTCTTTTTTATTAATCTATCGAAGGTATCAATTAAGACTATATTGTTGTTTACAACTATGCCTGCTAACGAGATAACACCTATCCCGCTCATGACTATTCCAAATGGTTGTTTTGTAATTAAGAGCCCTAAAACAACACCCACCGTTGACATAATTACAGCAAATAAAATTAATAAGGTGCTACTAAAACTATTAAATTGGGTCAAAAGAATTAAACCCATTAAAAATACAGCTATCAAAAAAGCTTTTTGTAGAAAAGCTTTAGACTTCTGCTGACTTTCATCCTCTCCCTTAAATTCTATTTTTACTCTAGGGTCAATATTTGCTGAATTAAATTCAGGTATATCTAAACCAAAGTTATTTGGAATATTGAATTTTTCAATTCCAAGCCAATGTTTTATAAGTCTGACATAAGCATCAGTTTGATAAAATCTAGTTACATCTGATTTAATTGTTTCAATTCTATTCTGTTCTACTCTGGTCAAATTTCCTGTCTCTTGATTGGTTTCAATTTTAGTAAAATTTGAAATTGGTACATAGCCTGCAGATGTTGGTATCTTAATACTGTCTAATTGATCGATCGTTCTCTGTTCTTTTGGCAATCGAAGGTAAATGGGTATAGATTCATCACTATCATCAGGTCTAAATTCACTCAATTTTAGCCCACTTGTAAGAAGTTTTATGGTGTTACCTATTATTGAAATACTAGCACCATATTTTGCAGCCTCTTCTCTATCAACATAAAGCTCATATTCAATACTAGGAGAGGGTAGAGAAGTTTCTAAATCCTTTAAACCAGATATGCTAGATAAATATTTTTCAATTTTTTTGAGTTCTTGAACTGTGATTTTAGGATCAGAAGAAGTTAAATTGATTTCAATGGGCTTCCCTCTAGGAGGGCCTGCTCTTAAAGTTCTTGTTTCAACTTTAATCCCAGGAATAGATGAAGTTTCTTGTCTTATTTCAGAAATTATTGTTTCTGCTTTTCTTCTTTTATCCCAATCTTTGAATTCTATATCTATAAATCCTATAATATCAGGCGAGCTTTCTTGTCTATTTTCTACATTCCCTGATGTTGTATAGACAGACTCAAATTCATTATTCTTTTTTTGTATATTTAATACCTGTGACTCTACTTTTGCAACAAGTCTATCTTTTTCTAAAACTGAGAGATTGCCTGTAGCATAAATAATTACTTTGGTATTCTCTGCTTCAACTGAAGGAAAAAAAGTAACCCCCTTACCAAACTTTCCATATGCACCATAGATACCAACTAACAATATAAGAGATAGAAAAACTATTTTTATAGGATTATTAATACAGAGCCTTAAAATAAAAAGGTAAATTTTAGTAAAAAAACCTACTTTTTCTAAATCAGTTAAGTCTTCGTCATCATCAGCATTTATTCTAGGAATAATCATTTTCTGAAAAAAACCTTTATTTTTAATATATCTAAAAACAAAAAACAAAAAGACCCCAATTGAAATTGTTGTTATGGCTTTTGCGCCCATATTTATGTAGCTATCAAATTCTAGCTGGGATAAAAAATTAAATGCAACAAAATTAATAATACCAAATAAAATTAAAGGTATAATAAAGAAGAAAAAAAGATTTTTAATTTTATAGGCCTGAGTTCCTATTATAGGAATAACTATTAATGCCATAGCTAAACTTGAACCTAAAACAGATATCACTGTTATTGGTATATATTTCATAAAACCACCAGTTGTACCTGGCCAAAATAACAGAGGAATAAACGCTGCTATAGTAGTAAAAGTTGAAGCCATGATTGGAAGGGACATTCTTGATGCAGCCTTTATGTATGACTCTGCTAGTCCCATACCTTCTTGTATTTTTCTTTGGGCATATTCAACTACAACTACAGCCCCATCAACAAGTAGCCCAACTGAAAGAATTAATCCAAACAAGACAACCATATTGATTGTAAAGCCAAGTGAATAGAGGATTAAAATAGATGATAAAAAAGAACCCGGTACTGCTAAACCTACAAGTAAACTAGATCTTATACCAAGAAAGATAACAACGACACTCATAACAAGAATTATTGAAAAAATTACATTGTTTTGAAGATCTCCTAACATGCTTTTTATATTTATAGACTCATCACCAGAAAAAGTTATGTTTACCTTTGATGGAAGAATTTTTTGCTCTTCCTTCACTAATTGTTTTACTTGATCAACAGTCTCTACAATGTTTGCTCCAATTCTTTTAGATATTTCTAATGTGAATGCAGATTTATTATTTAATCGAGCAAATTTTTCTGGATCTTTAAAAGTTCTTTTAAGTTGAGCAATATCTTTAAATTTAATTGTTTTTTTATCATTTACCTTTATTGGTGTGTTAAAAACATCATTTAGGCTTTCATATAAACCAGGAATTTTAATTACAAACCTTCCATCTCCTGTATCAAGATTTCCAGCAGAAACTATTTGGTTATTAGATCTTACGAAGTTTAATATTTCATTTAAATTTAATCCATAAGCTTCAATTTTATTCTGGTCAATGACAATGTCTAATTGCTCTTCTCTTTCACCACCAATATTTACTTCTAAAACATTTGGTAAAGATTGTATTTTATCTTTAAGGTCATTTGAAATCTTCTTCAGTAAAAATTCAGATATATCGCCACTTATAGATACGACTAAAATAGGAAATAAACTTATATTTACCTCACTTACCTTGGGTTCATCTGCATCATCAGGTAAATCTGATTTTGCTCTGTCAACTTGTTCTCTAGTGTCTAAAAGTGCTTGATCAGGATCAAACCCAGCATCAAACTCTAATAAGACATTTCCACCACCTTGATAAGAAGTGCTAGTCATTTCTTTTTTTCCTTCGATATTTGAAACCTCATCTTCAACAGGTTTTATTAAAAGTTTTTCAGAGTCCTCAGGGGATATTCCTGTTAAACCAAGAGATACATATATATAAGGCAAACTTACATCTGGCGATGACTCTTTAGGAATATTATTAAACACAAGTGATCCACTAACAATAACAAATAGGAAAATGGAAATTGTAGTTCTGTAGTATCGACTTGCTAAGTTAACCAAGCTCATGATTAATTATAATTAACTTTTTCTCCCGCAGAGACGTATTGCTGTCCAACAATTATAATTTTTTCTTTTTGACTCAAGCCAGAGACCAACATGTAATCAGAGGTATCTTCTATAACGTTAATTTTTTTAAATTGTACGGTATTATCAGATCCTATAACTTTTACACCTAACTCTCCTGAGTCTCCCAAAGCTAGAATTGAGGGAGAAATTTTATGTGCAAGAACATTTCCTTTAACTATAGAAATTATTGATGATAGTCCATCTTTATACCTAAGATCTTTATTTTCAACTTTGACAACAATTTCAAAAGTTTTAGTCTCCGGATCAGAAATAGGAGAAATGTAGTCAATTGTGCCATTAACTTTTTCATCGAGAATTGTCACCTCAACTTTATTTTCTAAGGATATATCTAGAATTTCATTTTCATTAATGTAACCAAATATTTTTAATGAGCTTAAATCGATAATTTCATAGACTTTTTCACCAGGCATAACAAGCTCTCCAGCAATCTTATGACCATCTAAAAGCATTCCACCAAAAGGTGCAAAAAGAGCATATTTATCAAATTCACTTTGAGACAATAAATTTAATTTATATAAATCAGCATTCGTTTTGTAATCATCTAATTCAATTACATGCTGACCTTTTTTTATTTTAGTGCCTGCTTTTACTAGCACTTTTTTTATTGTAGTCATCACTTCACTTTTAACTTCAATTCTCCTAAAAGCTTCAGTTGTTGAGCTAAAAACAATACTATCTTTTATAGTTTGTGCAGATGAGTCCATAACCTCAACAGAAAATAATTTTTCATCTGTTTCTTCTTTGCTTCCCCATTCTGATGAGTAACATAAAGAACTTATAAGTGATATGATTGATACAATGATTATTTTTTTTATGGTGGGTAACATTTATGTGCTTAAACCTACTAGAGTATATGTAAACGAATACATATCAGATTATGAGTAAAATTAAATGAAACAGTGGTATAAAACTAGAAAAAAAGACCCTTTTTACATAAAAGCAAAGAAAAATGACATTATTTCCAGAGCTTATTACAAATTAGAAGAAATAGATAAAAAACATAATTTATTCAAAAACGATAAAAATATATTAGATGTTGGATGTTCACCAGGTGGTTGGACACAATATATTTTAAAAAAAAACCCAAAAAACAAAATAGTAGGTATTGATATATTACCAACTGCTGAGCAGATTGAGGGAAAAATAAAATTTTATATGATGGACTTAAATCAGTATCAATTAATTGATGAATTATTTACATCAAATAAATATACTTTTGACTCGATAATTTCTGATATTGCCCCAAACACAAGTGGAAACCAATTTATAGATCAAACCAATAGCTATGATTTGAGTATGCTTTCAGCAAAATTTATTGAAAAATATCTAAACAAAGGAGGTAATTTTTTAGTAAAAAACTTTCAAGGTGAGGATACAGAAAAGTTATTTAAGTTTATAAAAAATTTTTTTGACAAAACACAATATATTAAACCAGCTGCATCAGATAAAAAATCTAAAGAAATTTACATCTTAGGTTTGTTAAAAAAATAATTTTTTAACCATGCATTTAATGAATTAAGAGTAGAAAAATTTTTCTTTTTATCTCTATATGTAATTTCGAAAATTTCTTTATCGAATTTTTTAGAGTAAATAATTTTAATAATTGGAAAAGAAAAATTTGATTTGTAAAAAGTAATTTTTGTCTTTGTGTTATTTAGGTCCTGAGTTTGGATTGAATAATTTCTCCATATATTTTTCGATAAACCATAAGAATAAGTATTAAGAATATATTGGAATGTTTTTTTTGGAATTGTGTCTATATAATTTTTATTTATGTTTAATATTTTCAATATATATTATGTTAAATGGTACTTTTAAATTCTTCAAGCTGTAATATTGATTGGCAACCTACTAATTTTCGATTTATTAACTTAAAAGGAGAAAAAGGGTCCTTTTATGAATCTTTTGACACCAATGGTCTTTTAGTAATGTTTATTTGTAATCATTGCCCTTATGTTAGGTCTATTGAAACTAAGATTGCTACTGAGACACAAAGACTCAAAGTTTTAGACGTTAATTCCATTGCTTTTATGTCAAATGATCAAAATTCATATGAAGAGGACCACAACAAATTTCTTTTTGAACAAATATCAAGAGCTAAATTTGAATTCGAATATATTGTTGATACCACCCAATCAATTGCTAAAACATTCGACGCTCAATGCACTCCTGAGTTTTATTATTTCAATAATGATAAAAAACTTAAGTATAGAGGCAGGTTAGACTCAAATGGTAAAGATCCTTCTATCGGCAAACCAGAGCTTTATTCTGCTGTTGAAGAAATTATTGCTAAAGGATATTGTTCAAGCCAACAATATCCAAGTATGGGTTGTTCAATAAAATGGAAAAAATAATCACTAAAAGAAATTTATCTTTACTTGGATTTATATCTTTTTTGTTTGTTATCTTTCTATATTTCATCATACAAAACAACACTAAAGATGATGAAAAATTATTCGATATTTTTTTAGCAGACCTTTATAATGAGCAAAATTCAAATTTAGATGAAAAAATTTATTATTTATCAAGCTTAGACAATCCTAAAGTTTCATTTTTTAGTGATTTGAAATTAACCTCAATTGAAAATTTAGATCGATATGACAAAATTGATAAGGATATAATATTATTGAAAAAAGCTTTAATTGACTTAGATAAAGAATTGATAAAATCTTTATCATTAGATAATAATTTCACTTTTAACGAAATTGCTAAAATATACTTCTATAATTTAGACATTAATAACTTCGAATTTAGTGAGTCAGATAGAGATAATTTAAATAATTTTTTTATCAAAGCTGTTGATAGACTATCTAATGAAAAAAATTAAATTTATAATTTTTCTTTTAGCTATATCCTCTTGCAATCAATATTTAGGTACTGTAGACCCTGACTATACTCCAACAAATGAGGTAACTGAGATTTTCTCAGATCTTGATAAAAGTAACTTAAGATCAGAGGTTGAGTTTGGTCATATAATTTTTCCCAAAGCTATTAACCCCTCTTTAAATATTAATAATTTAGAAATAGAAAAAATTATCAATACAAATAAAAACTCCGTAGTTAATTTTTTAGATGAAAAGATTATTGTAAGCCAAGATAAATTCGTTTATTTAATTGATAAAAATAGTCAAAATAAATTTGAATATGAATTAAACCTCAAGAGAGATGAAGAGATTATTAGCATTTTTGAATTTGACGAAGATATTCATCTTATAACAAATAGATCTCGAATATTTGTTATTGATGATAAAGATATATATCAGTTAGCAGATTATGATATTTTTATAAGCACAACTCCTATAATATTACCAAAAAATTTAATATTTCTTAGTGTTTTTGGCGATATTTATGATGTAAAACTTGATGATTATTCAATAATTAAAAAAAATAGTTTCGTTTTAAAGTCCGGTATATCAATAAAATCAAATATATTTGCAGACAATACAAATTTATATGTTCTCTTTAATTCAGGAACTCTGTTAACTTTTGATAAAAATAATTTCGAATATTTTAACAACTATATATTAGAGGATCTAAATATTCTCACATCATTAGATGAATTTAGTGAATTAGTAGATAGCCCATTTACTCATAATGAATATTTATATTTTTTAGATCGATCAGGAAAAATTGCAGTATATAATCCTAATTCATCAGATATTTTTTGGGAACTTGATACAAATGATACAATCTTAAGTTACCTTTTTTCAAATGATGGGTACTTAATTCTAATGACTTTAAATAAAATCCTTATTATATCAGATAACGGAGATATCATATATTCATACTCTCATAATAAAGAGTCACCAATATCCATCTTCAATATACAAGAAAATATTTATTTAATTTCTGAAGAGGGTATTAGCAAATTAAACTTAAGCAGTAAAAGAGACGATATTTTTTACAAAAATAAATTTACCAGTAATTTAGAAATTTTCTTTCAGGATCAAATTATATATCTAAAAGACGATAAAAGTCTTTTTAAATTAAGTGAATAATTACTTTATTATTGGCAAAGTAAATGAGGGTAAGTCTCACCTTTTTAATCTTTTTTCTAAAACTCATAAGACTATATCTAATCCAAAAGCTAATACTACAATTGATGTTATTAGGAAAAATATATTATCAGAAAACTTTGAATATAATATTTACGATACGCCAGGTTTTTTTAAATTTAGTGATTTTACTGAACTTCTTAAAAAAATTTCATTACTAAAATTAGAAAATATTAAATTTATTTATTTAATCTCATCTTTTACTAATGAGGATTTAAAAATATGTAAACAACTACACTCTAAAAATTATAACATTTTGCTTTTCTCATTTAAAAAAATTCATGAAAAAGACTATATATCAAATCTTTTTGATGAAAATTTTACAAATTATTCTGATAACTTTTCATTTTTGAAAAAATATCTATCTAATAAAAATAAAAAACAAATCTCAAATTTTAAAATTGTAAATAAAAAAACAATTGCTATTTTTGGCAAAGAAAATACTGGTAAATCTACACTTTTTAATAAAATAATGAATATATCCTTATCTAAAACTTCACCACATCTTCACACAACTCGTGACTCAGTAAATTGGGACATTCAGTATAAAAACCAAACATTAGAATTTATCGATACTGCTGGTTTTATTAGAAGTAGATCAAAGAGAAAAAATCTTGATTTTGAAAAACTCTCTATAGAACAATCAGAATATTTTATTAAAAAATCCTCGCTCATTATACTGCTACTAGATGCTAATTCTGAGTCAAGATTAGATCTATCATTAATAGGGTCTTTGTCTAAAAGAAATAAACCTTTTTTAGTACTAGTTAATAAGATTGACTTAATAGATGATAAAACTTTATATCAGCATAAATTTCTTAATTATCTCTCACAAAATCATAATTACTATTACTCTTTAAATATATATTTTATTTCTGCATTAAAATCCTCTAAATCAAAAATACTTCAAATAGTAAGCAATCAATTACACAACAAGTTTTTTTTTAAAACTTCTTATCTAAATAAATTAATCAAATCAATTAATGGGGAATTAGGGAGGATAAAGAAAAATTCTAAGGAATTTAAAATTTACTTTATTACTGCATTTACATTTAATCAAAAAAATTATTTCAAAATTTCATGTAATTTTAAAAAAAATAATATTAAACCTCATATTAAGAGTTATTTATCTAAAATATTAATTAGAGAATTAAATCTAAAAGGAGTAAATTTTAATTTAATATTTTAATGTTAATTTTAATAGATTTTACTAGATCTTTTTTTAATGTCTCTAGATATTTTATTAATGACATCTTAAAATTATTAAAATGTACCTTATAATGATTATCTTTTTCGAAAGATAAAATAAAGCTTAACTCGTTTTTGAGTAATGGGACAAGTAAATTTATAAAATAGATAATATTCATTAACTCTTGGTAATTTTGTTTAATATGATTGTAGTCGTATTGATAAGAGATCATATTTAATTCAATGTCCCTGTATACAATGACCAATTCATCAATTTTTGAAAATTGACTTTTTATTATTGTATTTGCTTTAATTAAATCCTCTAAAGACTCAAAATTTGTCTGAAGTAGGGTATGATCACTAGTAATATTCTCTTGCTTTTTTTTCGCTAATATAATTTTATTTGAACTTTCCGATAAAACTGTTTTATCTTCACCATTTAAAACAATTAAGACTTGATTGGTAGACAATTAAATATTTGATCCGGAGCTTAGTAAAGATAGTTGAGTAATTTTATTATCACCTAATTGATCAATTAATTTGATTGGATAATCGCCTGTAAAGTAGTGATCTGTCAATTGAGGTTTATTATTATCCCTTTTTAGATATCCTAGAGCTATGTATAACCCATCTAAAGATAAAAATTTTAAACTTTTTGCTTTCACATAATCGCAAATTTCTTCAACACTTTTATTTGCTGCCAATAATTCTTTCTTTGTGGGCATATCAACTCCATAAAAATCAGGGAATTTGATTTCAGGGCAGGCTATCCTTAAGTGAACTTCTTTAGCTCCTGCATCATACAACATTTTAACAATTTTATGTGAAGTTGTACCACGAACTAAAGAGTCATCTACTAATATAATTTTTTTATTCTCAATAGAACTCCTATTAGCATTTAATTTTAGTTTAACACCCAAACTTCTTATTTGTTGGCCAGGTTCTATAAAAGTTCTTCCAACATAATGATTCCTTATTAAACCTAAATCAAAATTAATTTTCTTTTGTTGACTATAACCTATCGCAGCAGCGTTTCCTGAGTCTGGTACCGGCACAACTAATTCTGCGTCGACATTGTCCTCTTTTGCTAACTCTCTTCCTAAATTTTTTCTATACTGATAAGCTGTTTTCCCTCTTAAAATACTATCTGGTCTTGCAAAATATATATATTCAAACACACAAGGACGAGGTTTGTGATTACCAAATGGTTTGAGGCTATGTAATTCATTATTTTCAACATAAATAATTTCTCCGTTTTCAACTTCCCTAACAAATTCTGCACCTATAATATCAAGTGCACATGTTTCAGATGCCATAACATATGAATTATTTATTTTACCGATCACTAATGGCCTGATCCCATATATATCTCTTGCTCCAATGAGAACATCTTTAGTAAGCATCACCAAAGCATAGCCACCCTGTATTTGGGAAATTGCCTCGATAATTTTATCAATGTTTTTCTCTTTCTTTGACCTAGCTATGAGCTGAACTATTGTTTCAGAGTCTGATGTTGTATAAAAAATTGCTCCCTCTTTGACCAGTTCTTTTCTTAGTGTAATGGCATTTGTAAAATTACCATTATGAGAAACCCCTATACCACCAGCATTAGTGTCTGCGAAGAAAGGTTGAACATTTCTTAGTATTTTACCCCCAGTTGTACTATATCTGTTATGCCCAATAGCATAATTGCCGGGTAATTTCTTGATTGTATCCTCATTATTAAAATTATCTCCTACAAGGCCAAATCTTTTTTCAGAATAATAATTTTTACCATCATAGGAAACTATCCCACAACCCTCTTGACCTCTGTGTTGTAGTGCATGCAAACCCAAAGCTGTCAAAGCTGAAGCATCATTGATGTTAGAAATACCAAAAACACCACATTCTTCTCTTAATTTAGTAGAGTTCTTTTTTATCATTATTTTTTTCTGTACTAGATTGGTTTTTTTTATTTTTTTTTTCAACCTTTTGCTCTTTATACATAAGGTTTTCATATATTGAAATATTTAATTTCATGATTTTATTCTTATCGTCAATGTAATTTTTAAAAAAGGCAATATAAGAAAAATAAAAAAGAACAGAAAATAAAATTACTCCATAAATCGAACCTATAATAGTATCTAAAATTTTAAATTCTAGTTGAGAAGGTGATTTTAAATTTAAAGCCTTTTCTAGAATTGAATAAATAATGTATGTTGTTAAAAAAAGAATAATAAAAGATATAATTTCTAAAAAAATTTCATTTTTATTTTGTAATAAAAATAAATATTCAATATTTAATTTTTCTAAAGAAAAATTTAGCACTCTCTTATAAAATATAAACGGCAAAGATATAGATAAAATGATTTTAAGACTGTAGCTGATAGATCTTGTAGCTCCTTTAATACCAAAAAAAATAGCAAACATAATAAGCAGTATTAGATACGAATAATCAAAGTAACTTAAACCTGAAAAATTCATTATTGTTTAATATCTGCTCCAGTTATAAATGATTTAAATACTTTATTTTTTGTCTTTAAAATTTTTTTACAATCACCTTTATCTTGTATTATTCCTTTATCAATAAAATAATATTGATCTCCTGTCTTAATTGCACTTTTGATATCATGAGTTATGGTCACAGCAGTTATTTTTCTCTTTGTTATTACTTTTAATATCAATTCATTAATTTTGTCACTATTTATGGGATCTAATCCTGTTGTTGGCTCATCAAGAAAAATCACTTTAGGGTTTTTATAAAGAGCTCTGGCAAACGCTACTCTCTTTTTCATCCCCCCAGATATCTCCGAAGGGTATTTATCAAATATTGATTTATCTAGCCCTACATCATTCATAAGAGAGATAACCTTTTTATTAAAATTTGTTTTATTATTGATAAAATCTGTAAATGCTATGTTTTCAGATATTTTCAAGCTATCAAATAGAGCTCCATATTGAAATAGCATACTGAATTTATCAATATCGACTTCAGACTTACCATCATACAAAATGAAACCATCATCAAAACTAAACAATTGATAGATAGTTTTTATTAACACAGATTTTCCACAACCAGATTGACCCAAAATTATGGTAGATTTATTTTTCTCTATTGTCAGACTAATATCTTTCAAAACAAAATTGTCATTAAATCTCTTTTTTAAATTTCTTATTTCTATTTTCATTAAAAGAATAACTCTGTAAGAAAATAATTTGATGACAAAATTAGAATTGAGGAAATTACAACTGCGTTTGTTGTAGAAGATCCAACACCAAATGCCCCTTTATCAGAAAATAAACCACAATAACAACTAACAATTGATATAATAAAACCAAATACAAATGCTTTAAAAATTCCTGATAGATAGTCATTTAAGCTTAAAAAATCTACAGTATTTAATAAATATAAGTTATCACTAAATCCAAGCCTATGAACTGATACTATGTATCCACCCATCACTCCTATGAAATCAACTAAAGTAACAAATATTGGTAAAGCCAAAGTCAAAGATAGGACACGTGGAGTAACAAGATAATTGTAATAATTTGTATTAAGTGTCTTTAGAGCATCAATTTGTTCTGTTACCCTCATTGTAGCTATTTCTGCAGCAATAGAGGATCCAACTCTAGCCGAAATCATAAGGCCTGTTAAAACGGGTCCCAATTCCCTTGTTAAAGTCAAAACGACTATATTAGGTATGGCTGACTCGGCAGAAAATCTTGAAAAACCTGTATAAGATTGAAGAGCAAGCACCATTCCAGAAAAAATTCCAGTTAAAGCAATTATGGGAATAGATGAAATAAATATACCTACAAAATATGATAAATTATTTTTAAGATAAAATTTTGGTTTTACTAGGTATTTGAAAAAAAAAATTATAAATTGGATAAATTTTCCCAAACTAGAGAGAAAATGTAATAAAAATTCTCCAATAATTTCAATAAATTTCATTTGAGATCTTAATTTGATGCATTTTTTTCAATTCCCAAGAATTTGGTATATTTATCATCAAAGTATAACTCAATCTTACCAGTAGGACCATTTCTTTGTTTTGCAACAATTAACTCAGCTTTGTTGAATACTTCTTCATTTCTGTCTTTCCAAGAGTCATGTTTTTTTTGATATGACTCTTGTGTTTCATCGGCCCCTCTTGTTGGCTCATTTCTCTGTAAGTAGTAACTTTCCCTGTAAATAAACATCACAACATCTGCATCTTGTTCTATACTTCCTGACTCTCTTAAATCAGATAGTAAAGGTCTTTTATCGTCTCTATTTTCGACTTGACGAGAAAGTTGAGAGAGTGAAATGACTGGTAAATCAAATTCTTTTGCTAATTGTTTTAAATTTCTGGTTATCTCTGATAACTCATTAACCCTATTATCCTTATTACCCTCAGGTTTAATTAATTGTAAATAATCTATTAAAACCAGTTTAATATTAAAGTTATTTTTATATCTTCGAAGCTTAGACCTTAATTCTGAAACAGTTAAATTTGGACTGTCATCAAAAAAGAAATTTAAGTCATTGATTTCTTGATATGTATTTTGAAGTTTGAGAGAGTCCTTTTCATTAATTTCTCCTTTTCGAAGTTTATCACTAGGTATTCTTGATTGTTCAGCCAAAATTCTTAAACCAATTTGCTCAGCAGACATTTCAAGTGAGAACATAACAACTGAGCTCTTATCCTCCTCTTTAGAAAAATATTTTGCTGCATTAAAAGCTATATTTGTAGCAAGAGCAGTTTTTCCCATTGAGGGCCTACCTGCAAGAATAATTAGATCAGAATTTTGTAATCCTCCCAACATATTATCTAAATCTACAAAACCTGAGACGATACCAGAATATTTACCCTTTTTTTTAAATGCTTTTTCTACAAGTTGAAGAGAGGCTTTTGTAACTGTAGAAAAATTTCTAAATTCGTAGTTATCCTTTTTAAAATTGGAGAGGTCAAATAATTTTTTTTCTAGGTCCAACATAATATCTTTGATTGTATGAGACGTTTGAAAAGTAGTTGACTCATTATTTTTATTTTGTGTAATCTTGAATAGTTCTCTCCTTAAATACAATTCTTGAAGAGTCTCTAAATAACTAGAAAAAATATCTTTTGAAAAAACAATCTGATCTATTTGAAGTGATAAGTCTTTATGAGTTTTAGAATGAATATCTGGAATGTAATTTTTAATAGTATCTATAGAAACATTTTTTTGAGATTTATGAAAATCCTCTAATACATTATATATTTTTAAATTTTCTACATTTGAGAATAAAGATTTATCTATTTGCTCGAAATGCGTATCTATTAGTTCAGGATGTTTAAGCAAATAAGCAATGACAATGATTTCAATATCATTATCTTTTAAATTATCAAAAGACTTTTGCATATAACTTTAAGTTATTTATAAATTGAAAAAAAAGATAGTCTTAGACAGAAGTTTTAGGGGATAAGATCTCAATATCAAGTGAACAATTTACTTCGGGGTGAAGGTCTATGGCAACTGTATATTCGCCGATTGTTTTAATTTTATTGCCAAGTTTGACAGATTTTTTTGGGATGTTTATCTCATTTTCACTTAAAAATGAAACAATATCGCTTACACTTAATGATCCATATAACTCTCCATTATCTTTAGCTGCGATTTCTTTAGTAAATTTCAAAGAATTGATTTTTGAGGATATATCGCTAGCAATGGATTTATTTTCATCATCTTTTTTTAAAAGGCTTTGCTGTAATGATTTTATCTCTTCAATATTTTGTTTAGTTGCAAATTTAGCTTTACCGTTTGGAATTAAGTAGTTTCTCGCGTATCCGTCTTTTACTGATACTACAGAACCTATTTCCCAGTTTTTTTTGAATTTTTCTAAAACAACAATTTTGGTCATAACATTAAATTAGAGATAAAAATCTTGCCTGCTTAATTGCCTTAGTAATTTTGGTATGTATAGATCTAGACATATTGGTAACCCTTTGTGGAATAATTTTTCCGTTTTCATTAGTAAATTTTTTAAGAATGTGAGTGTGTTTGTAGTCAAGTTTCATTAATTCTTCATTTGATATATTTAAATTCTTTTTCATTAGTTATCTTTATTTGCCTGGGGGGTAATTTCATCTAATTTGTTTATTGATCTTGTAATAAGGAAACGAAGGCAATCAGAATTGAATTTTAAAAAACTATCAAGTTTTTTTGGAAATTCGGGTGAAGCAACAAATCGCATAAACTTAAATGATCCCTTTGAATACTTGTTTATAGCTGATTTTAAATTTTTAATCCCCCAATCCTCTTTGTAACCAATAGAAACATTATTTTCAGAAAAAAATTGATCGATTGAACTATTTAAATTTTTCATTTGATCATTAGCAAGATCAGGTTTTACTATAATTGTTGTTTCATATATGTTACTCATGTAAAAAGAGTGTCTACAGATATAATTTAAATATGTCAAATAAAAACCTTTCTTTGCTTTTTACAGGTCAAGGATCTCAATTTGCCGAAATGGGCCTTGACTTTATTAATGAATATGAATGGGTTAAAGATAGATATTTTATAAGCTCGAAAATACTTGGTTATGATTTATTAGAGGCTCAAAGTAATCCTAATAAATTAAATTTAACTCAATATAGCCAACCTATGATATTTGTTTATAGTTCAATAATAATTGATATTTGTAAAAAATATCTAACACAAAATTTCTCCAAAATAATATTAGCAGGCCACTCTTTAGGTGAATATTGTGCATTATACTTTGCTGAGTCTCTAAATTTTGAGGAAATGCTTGAAGTAGTTAAACATAGAGCAGACTCAATGTCAGTTGTTTCTGACCCAGATAGATACGTTATGTACGCAATTTTAAAAAGAGAGGATCTAATTATTGATCAAACATTATTTGGAGATGGTGTTTATTTAGCAAATTTGAATTCTGATAAACAAATTGTCATATGTGGTCTGCAAGAGTCAGTGAATAAGTTTAAAGAAAAAAATCAAATTGGTAAGTTTATAAAATTAAATGTTTCGGCTCCATTTCATTCTGATTTAATGAAAGATAGCGCTATAATATTTAATAAAAAAATTAAAAATAAATCATTCAATAAAATAAATATTGACTTAATATCAAATCATAAACTTATTAATTATAAACATATATCCGAAAAAGATTATAGCAAGCAGTTATCTCTTCAGATACACTCTCCTGTAATGTGGTCAGAGACTATTAAAACTATTTTGAATGAGGAAGTTAATACTTTTATAGAGATTGGACCAAAAAAAACTCTGTTAAATTTTTTACCAAAAGATTATCCGGGGAATAAATACTCATTTTGTAGTGTTAAAGATATAGTAAATGTTTCAAGGTAGAAAACTATTAGTAACTGGTGGCACAGGTTCTATTGGAAACTCAATATGTAGTTATTTTAGTAATAATGGTTGTGATGATGTTTATTCTACAACAACAAACATTAATAAGATTAAATCAAATCAAGATTATATAAAATTTAAAGAATTAGATTTAAACAACATTAAAAATATAAATTTAGAGCAGCTTTTTGATTTTGATATTGATTACCTTGTTTTAAATGCAGGTCTTAATAGAGATAATATTTTTTTAAGAATGACACCAGAAGATTGGAGTAGTGTTATAAATGTAAATTTAAATTCGTCATTTTATTTACTTAAATATTTTGTAAAAAAAATGATCAAGAAAAGATTTGGAAGAGTTATATTTATTTCATCAGTAGTTGCTCATACTGGTAATCCTGGTCAGGTAAATTATACAGCATCAAAATCAGCTATTTCAGGCATGGTCAAATCTCTAGCCTTAGAATTATCAACAAGAAACATAACTGTAAACTCTGTAGCACCAGGTTTCATAAAGTCTAATATGACTGATAAATTAAATGAGGATCAAAAAAACGCTATTTTAGAGAGGATTCCAATGAAAAAACTTGGTGATTCTAGTGATATAGCAAAAGCAGTCGGTTTTTTATGCTCCGAAAATGCTAACTATATCACAGGTCAAACACTTCATGTAAATGGTGGCTTAGCTTTAATTTAATTATTTGAATATTAACCATAATGTGGTACGAACTTTTTAAATTTATTACTAAGAGGTTTTAAAAATGAGCGATATTGAAGAAAGAGTAAAAAAAATTGTAGTTGAACATTTAGGGGTAGAGGAAGCCAAAATTCAGAGTGACTCCAAATTTATTGATGATTTAGGCGCTGACAGTCTAGACACCGTTGAGCTTGTAATGGCATTTGAAGAAGAATTTGGATGTGAAATACCTGACGATGCTGCAGAAAAAATTGTAACACTGAAAGATGCAGTTACATACCTCACAGCTAATTCAAACTAATTAAAGAAAAAATAACAATTGAGGCGAGTAGTAGTTACCGGACTAGGAACAATTAATCCTTTAGGTAATAACGTTGACACATCGTGGGAATCTCTTATTGATTCAAAAAGTGGTATTACTAAAATTACTAAATTTGATGTAAACAATTATCCCTGCAAGATAGCAGGCTCAATAGAAGACACCAATATCAATGGTGACATTGTAAGTCCCAGAGAGCAAAGAAAAATTGATAGGTTTATTACTTTAGGTCTAATCGCTGCTGATGAAGCTATCAAAGACTCTGGTTTTATTTCTGAAAATGAGAGCTCATTTAGATCCGGTGTTATGGTAGGTTCCGGAATAGGAGGCTTAGATACTATATACAAAAATTCTTCAATTCTAGACAACCAAGGTATTAGAAAAATTTCTCCTTTTTTTATTCCTTCCTCTCTAATTAATCTATTGTCTGGGCATATTTCTATTAAATATAATCTTAAAGGCCCTAATAGTTCCCCTGTTACAGCATGTGCAACGGGTACACATGCGATAGGAGACTCCTTTACAATAATTAAAAATAATAAGGCAGATCTTATGGTTTGTGGTGGAGCTGAGGCAGCAATATGCCCTTTAGGAATTTCTGGTTTTTCTGCCGCAAGAGCTTTGTGTGATACTTTTAATGATCAACCTCATAAAGGCTCAAGACCATGGGACAAAGATAGGTCAGGATTTGTTATGGGAGAGGGAGCCGGAGTATTAGTTCTTGAGGAATTAGAACATGCTAATAAAAGAAATGCAAAAATTTATGGAGAAGTTAAAGGATACGGAATGTCAGGGGATGCTTTTCACATAACAAAGCCCTCTGAGGATGGAAACGGAGGTTTCAGAGCAATGGAAATGGCCCTTAAAGAGTCAAAACTAAATTTTGATGATATAAACTATGTAAATGCTCATGGAACCTCGACACCAGTTGGTGATAAAATAGAATTAAATGCAGTAGAAAAATTGTTAGGTTCAAATAAGAATTTATTAATGAGTTCAAATAAGTCAGCAATCGGACATCTTCTAGGAGCTGCAGGAGCAGTTGAGGCTGTATTTTCTTTAAAATCACTTGAAACCAAAACAATTCCACCCACTTTAAATTTAGATACACCTGATACTGTAACAACAATTAACTTAATTCCTCATGAATCCATCTCAAAAAATATTCAAAATGTGATTTCAAATTCATTTGGATTCGGCGGTACAAATGCAAGCATAATCTTTGGTCATTAAAAATACAAATTTTTGCATAGTTTTATCATCACCTTCAGGTGCTGGTAAAACCACTATTTCAAAAATGCTTCTGAAAAAGGATAAGTCAATTTGTTTATCCATTTCATGCACTACAAGACCTAAAAGAAAAGGTGAGGTTAATAATAAAGATTATATTTTTTTATCTGACACACAGTTTAATAAAGCCATAAGCCAAAAAAAATTTATAGAACACGCCAAAGTATTTGGTTTTAAATATGGAACATTAAAGCTCACTGTAGATAATTTTTATAAAAAAAAGAAAGATGTTTTATTTGATATTGACTGGCAGGGTTTCCAACAATTAAAACAAAGCAATAAAGAAGTTGTTGGAATATTTATATTACCACCAAGTAAAAAAGAATTAATTAAAAGATTAAAAACTAGAGATAGAGACACGAAAGAAGAAATGAAAAAAAGAATGAGTTTAGTTCAAAACGAAATATCTCATTTTCCAGAGTATGACTACGTTGTAGTTAATAAAAATTTAGAAAATTGTGTTGAACAAATAAAAAATATAATTAGCTCCGAGAGATTAAAAAGATCTCGATTAATAAACCTGACTAATTTTGTTGGGAAATTTCAAATTTAACAGCTTTAAACAATCTCACTAATTCTTCTAATTTTAAATTTTCTACTCTTAAATTTAAATCAAAAGTATTTTTTAAATCATACTTTTTCAATATATTTTTAAGTGATTTTCTCTTATTTGAGAATAGGTTTCTTTTAAATAAAATAAATTCATCTACCTCTTTATTTGTTATGAGCCTTTCCTTAATCTTTTTAAAAGTCAGTACTGAAGAGTCGACTTTTGGAATTGGTCTAAAACAATTTTTACTAACATTAAAATTTAATTTAATTTCATAAAAACATTTTACTAATGAATTAATTGAATTTAACTTTTTTTCTAACAATCTTTGAGAAAATTCTTTTTGAAACATTAATATTAAAGTATCTGGCATAAGATTTAACAACGATAATTTTACTAATATTTGAGATGAGATATTATAAGGGAGATTCGATATAACTACTTCATATTTTTTGTGTAATTTGATTTTAAGAATATCTGCATTAATTATTTTAATTTTTTTATTTTTTGAGTATTTATATTTAAGGCCCTCAATTAAATCACTATCAATTTCGATTAGAGTTAACCTAGATGGATTTTTTAAAATAATTCTGTCTGTTAATTTTCCATCACCTGGACCAATTTCTAGAACATTTAAATTTTTTAGAGGCATTAAACTTGATATTTTATTTAAAATATTATTATCGATTAAAAAATTTTGACCGTATTTTTTTTTTAAAATAGTAGGCATTTCAAATAAGAAGTATTATCAGCTATATTTTTGTTTTTAATATTTTTTGCAGTTCCGTGAGCGGGGCTTATTCTTCGATAGTTTAAACCTAAAGTTAAATTTATGGACTCCTTATTTAATATCTTGAAAGGTATTAAGACTTGATCATGATAACAAGACAAAAAAAGAGAATTTTTTATTATTACGTTAAATGAGCTATCTGCAGAATAAGGTCCTTTTATAAAAGAATAATTTTTTAATAACTTTTTGATTAATAAATCTTCATTACCAATTGTGCCTTTTTCACTACAATGTGGATTATAGCATAAAAATTTGATTTCTTTAAAATCAAGGTCATAAATTTTTCTTTTTAAATACATAAAAAGATTTTTCAAAAAAAAATTTATGTTTTTAGATTTTATAAATTTATGAATATTTTTAAGATTAATATGAGTTGTTAATGGAACAACTGAAAACTTATCTCCATGCATCATCATTATCGTATACTTATTATTTAATTCACCTAAGTATTCTGTCATTCCAATAAATTTAATATGTTTTTTAAATAATGATTTATTAATTGGTAGGGTTATAAGATCAAATTTTGTAAAATTAGCTAAATTATTAGCTTTTTTTATTTGATTCAATAAATTTAGGTATTTTTTTTTACTTATATTTTCAACATTAAAAATATTTAAAAAGTTTTTTTTGTAATTTGTAAAACCTATTGGATCGTAAATTTCATTTATATTGATATTAGTTCTTTTAATTAAATCGTATTTATTACATATAATTAAATAATTAACTTTGTTTTTTAAATAATTAAAACTTTTACAAACAATTTCAATATTAATAGAGTCAATATCTCCTAAAAAGACATATTTATTTCTAATTTTGTGTTTTTTCATAGACAAATAACTCAAATTCTTTTTCTGTTTGTAATCTAATATAAGATATTATTAGTTGTTCTAATTGATAATAATTACTCTTACTTATACACACATCAAAATTCATCCCATTTATCTTAGCTTTGTAATTATTTGTATTATTCTTAAGATTATTAAAAAAATTATTGATAAAGTATCTATTCTCTTTTAGGTTTATTATTTCTTTAATAACTAAGCAATTATTATCACTGATTGGTAAATTTAATACATCAAGATCCTTGAAAATACTAATTACTTCATTAACATCTAATTTATTTCTAAAATAATTA
>CACDTV010000014.1 GCA_902555695.1 uncultured Alphaproteobacteria bacterium
ATTTGGAAAAATTTAAAAATAAATTAAGTAATTTTTTTAGTTGGCTATCAAAGGCAGAATTAGTTGAGTTAGACTCAGTGGATACTAGCGAAGATCCAATCAGACCAGATATTGACAATGAATTTCGCACCTCGTATGGCCGCAAGATTTATGGATTAAAATCTAATGAAGATGTTGAAGGGTTTATTTGTCTTGCATTCTGTAACGATGTGCCACAAACAATGAAAGAATTAGACTTAATGAGTAAAAATGCTTTTCATGAAAAAAACGCAAACATTGCTGTAGCCTATACTGTTTGGTCAAGAAAAAGAGGAGCAGGTAAACAAACTATTTTTACAACAAAAAAGCTTGTTAAAGATGAAATGAAAAATATAGATCGCTTTATCACACTTTCTCCTTTGACACCTATTGCAACACATTTTCATATAAAGCATGGTGCTAAATTAGTAAATATCAATGCAACTTCGCAAAACTTTGAATACGACTTTAATTAGGTCCCAGAGTAAATAGGTCCACCCCCACCCTCAGGAGTTACCCACTCAATATTTTGAGAAGGTTCTTTAATATCGCATGTCTTACAATGAATACAATTTTGAGAATTAATTTTTAAAATTTTTTTCTGGAGGTCATTATCAAATTCAACTTCATACACGCCTGCGGGGCAATACCTTTGGGCAGGTTCGTCGTATTTTTCAATAGTAAAATTAGTTGAAAGATCTTTATCATTAAGTAACAAATGGTTAGGTTGATCATCTGTGTGATTAGTTCCTGATAGATAAACTGAACTGGGTTTATCAAAAGTAATAACACCATCATATTTAGGATAGGTAATTTTTTTTGCTTTTTTAGCTGGAATCAAAGATTCATGATCAGCGTGCTTATGTTGAAGGGTAAAAGGAAGTTTACCTCCAAATATTTTTTGATCTAATCCAGTAAAAATCATTGCAGGTATCAGGCCCCATTGAAAACTGGGCTTTACATTTCTTGCTTTGTATAATTCCTCATATACCCATGAATTCTTGAATTTTGACTCATACTCTGACAGTTCTTTATTATTATTTATGTGATCATTGATGACTTCTGCAGCAATTATTCCACTTTTCATTGCGGTATGTGATCCTTTAATTTTTGGCATATTTAGAGTGCCTGCATCACATCCTATCAATAACGCCCCAGGCATATGCATTTGTGGAAGACTCTGCAATCCTCCCTCTATTAGAGCTCTTGCTCCATAAGAAATTCTTTTACCACCATCTAATAATTTTTTGATATCAGGGTGAGTTTTAAACTGTTGAAATTCGTCATAAGGAGAAAGGTATGGATTCTTATAATCCAAACCGATTACGTAACCTAAGTATATTTGATTATTTTCAGCGTGATAACAAAAACTACCTCCATATGTATCACTTTCAAGAGGCCATCCAACACTGTGTGAAACTTTACCAATTTGATGATTTTCAGAATTGATCTCCCAAATTTCTTTAAAGCCTATACCGTATTGTTGAGGAGATTTGTTGTTCGAGTCTAAATTAAATTTTTTAAGGACCTCTTTTCCCAGGTGACCTCTACAACCCTCTGATAAAACTGTAACTTTACCTTTAATATTAATCCCAGGTTCATAATTATCTTTAGGTTTAAAATTTTTGTCTAAACCCATATCACCTGTTTGAACACCAATAACCTTTTGATCGTTATCAAAAAGTAATTTACTAGCTGCAAATCCTGGAAAGATCTCTACTCCTAAGTTTTCGGCAAATTCACCTAACCATTTGCAAAGATTAGATAAGCTAATAATGTAGTTTCCATGATTTTTTAAAACATTTGGTAAAAAAAAGTTTGGCACCTTCATACTTTTAGTTTTTGTATAAAATAAAAAATCTTCTGATGTTACTGATGTATTGATTGGACTATTAAGTTCTTTCCAATTTGGAATGAGTTCATCTAAAGCCTTAGTTTCAAAAACATTACCACTTAAAATATGAGCACCGACTTCAGATGCTTTTTCTAGTACACAAATAGACAAATTCGTATCGAGTTGTTTTAGTTTAATTGCTGTTGATAAACCAGCTGGACCAGCTCCAACTATTACTACATCGTAATTTAATTCTTCTCTCTGCACTTCGGTCATAATATTGATTATATATTAAATATTACGATTCTATCTGATTAAGTAGATCTAACTCTTTAATAATTTCAGGTATTGCTTGAAATAAATCAGAAGATAGTCCGTAGTCAGCTATATTAAATATCGGTGCCTCTAAATCCTTATTAATAGCGACTATGACTTTACTTTCTTTCATACCCGCTAAATGCTGTATTGCACCGGATATACCTACGGCAATATAAAGCTCAGGAGCAACCATTTTACCAGTTTGACCAACTTGATATTCATTGCCAATGTATCCTGAGTCAACAGCAGCCCTCGAAGCTCCAACAGCAGCATTAAGTTTATCAGCTAAATCATATAATAATTTAAAATTATCAGAGTTTTCAAGTCCTCTGCCACCAGATACAACTACCCGAGCATTACCCAATTCAGGTCTGTCACTCTTTGATACTTCTCTACTTACAAATGTTGTTTTAACCTCTGAGTCGATGAAAGAAATATTTTCTACAGCAGCATCACCCCCTGTTTCTTCACATTTTTCAAAAGAAGTGGGTCTGACAGTCATTAAATTAATTTTTTGATCAGTCTGAACATAAGAAATAGCGTTTCCCGCATAAATAGGTCTGATAAAAGTATCTTGGGACTCTATACCTATGATATCGCTTATTTGTGTGACATCTAACAGAGCAGAAACTCTAGGTAGCAGATTTTTTCCAAATGTACTAGAAGGTGCTAAAATGTGTGAATAGTTTTCAGCTAAATTAGAAATTATAGGAGATGATGATTCTGGTATTTGATTTTCTAATTTCTCATGATCACAAATAATTACTTTTTTCACTAACTGTATTGATTTTGAACTTTTAGCAAGATCTTCAATTTTATTACCTAAAATTAAAAGATGAATATCCTCGCTTAATTTTTCGGCAGCGCTAATAGTATTAAGAGTTGATGATTTTAAATTTTTGTTATCATGTTCCGCTACTACAAGTACAGACATTTAAATTACTTTTGCCTCGTATTTTAGTTTTTGAACCAATTCTTTAACATCATTGACCATAATCCCTGCTTTTCTTTTTGGAGGCTCAATTACTTTTAAAGTTTTAATTTTTGATGATGTATCAATTCCAAGAGTGTCAATATCAATTGTCTCAAGAGGTTTTTTTTTAGCCTTCATTATATTTGGAAGAGAGGCAAACCTTGGTGTGTTTAATCTTAAATCACATGTTAAAACAGCTGGAAGTGAAGTTTCTAGGTTTTCAATACCTTCATCTATCTCCCTTGATATAAAAACTTTATTATTTTCAATTTTTAAATTTGAAATAAAACATCCTTGTGGCCAATTTAATAATGCAGATAAAATCTGACCTGTTTGATTTGAATCATCATCTATAGCTTGTTTACCCATTAAAACGAGATCTGGTTTTTCTTTATCAATTATTATTTTTAGTGTTTTAGCAACTGCTAATGGCTCTAATGTGTTTTGACTTTTGACCAATATAGACCTATCAATTCCCATAGCCATGGATGTTCTTAAAACATCTTGAGATTTATCATCTCCAATAGATACAGATATTATCTCATTCGCAAGACCCTGTTCCTTAAGCTTTACTGCCTCTTCAATGGCATTTTCATCTGGTGGATTAACAGACATTTTAACATTTTGTGTTTCTACTCCACTATTGTCGCTTTTTACTCTAATCTGCACTTTGTAATCAACAACCCTTTTGACAGCAACTAAAACTTTCATTTGAATTTCAATAAAATAAACTAAGTTAAACAACTTACAAGATCCAAAAACTATGACAAATATTAAGAAGAGGAAGATCTATAAAAATATTTATGAATTATTTATTAAATATGCTAATAAACTTGATTTTAAAGAGATAAGAGAAAACTACATTTATAATGGAAATAGTGTCTCAGCTATTTGTGTTAACAAACAAGATCAAGTTTTTTATTTCATAAGACAGATGAGGCCAAATTATTTTTTTAATAAATTTTCACCCTACCCTCTAGAAATAGTAGCAGGTGGGATTAAAAATAAAGAATCAAGTAGACAAGCTATTATTAGAGAAATCAAAGAGGAACTTGGAGTCAAACCTATTTCGGTAAAAAAGTTGGAGTCACTCATTATTGCTCCAGATATTTTAGAAGAAATTACTGATATCTATCTTGCATACGTACCTAGAATTACAAACTTTAATATTATAAATCCTAATGAGGGAGAACATATAAAGATAATCCCGATGAAAAAAAAACAAATTTTAGAAATTTTAAAAACAAATAAAACACAAAATATTGTTACAAAATACGCTTTTTTAAAAATAAAAGAGCTTAAGATTTAATCTTAATCATCTCTTTATCATAGATAGGATAAAGATGCACATTGCAGGGAACTTTTTTAGTAGCTATCTCTAATTCGTAATTACCATTTTCTACAAAGTTTTGATCAATAACATCTTTGCTTCTTATGTACCCATAACCAATAGATTTGCCTATGGTGTATCCGTAACCCCCACTTGATAACCAACCTACTTGTTTACCATCTCTAAATATAGTTTCTCTTCCTAAAAGTATTTGATTTGGATCATCACACGTAAAACCTGCAAAAATCTTTTTCAAACCTTTTGATTTTTGATTTAAAAGTGCTTTTTTTCCAATGAAATCTTTGTCAGAGTTAATTTTAGTTGCCCATCCTAATCCAGCCTCAAGAGGGGTATGGTCCGGCCCGATATCTGAACCCCAAGCTCTGTAGCCCTTTTCTAAACGACAACTCTCTATACATCGATATCCAGCATTAACTAGTCCAAATTGATTTCCATATTCCATTATCTTTGAATAAATTTCTGAGGAAAAATCTATTGGGAAATGAAGCTCCCAACCTAACTCACCCATGTAGGTTATTCTAATTGCATAAACATCTTTTGATGCAATTTTGATTTTTTTACATGTAGCAAATGGAAAATTATCATTTGATAAATCTGTATTTGTTAGCCCTTGAAGGATCTTTCTAGAATTTGGTCCCATTAATGAAAAAACTGAATTATCAAATGTTATATTTTTAACTTCTACTTCTAAATTATTTGGAATATTTGAAATTATCCAATCATAGTCATGGGTCATAAAACCTGTTCCAGTTATAATATAAAAGGTATTTTTATCTATGACTGTTATTGTTAAATCACATTCAATTCCACCATCGTCATTCAACATTTGGGTATAGATTGTCGAACCGATTGGTCTATCAATTTTATTTGCACATAAATACTCTAAAGCTTGTAGTGAGTCTTTACCTGATACAATAAACTTAGCGAAAGATGTTTGATCAATCAGAACAGCACTCTCTCTTGCGGCCTTTACTTCATTTCCAACAAATTCAAACCAATTTTGTCTGTCAAAGGAATAAATATCCCTAGGCTCACTTCCTTTTGGTGCAAACCAATTAGGTCTCTCCCAACCCATTTTTTCACCAAAACATGCATTTGAGTTTTTAAGTTTTTCATAAATTGGAGATTTTTTAAATTCTCTCACTGAGGAGTTTTCCTCAAAAGGCCATGCCATAGTGTAATGTTTAGCATAAGCCTCATAAGTTCTTTTTCTTACCCACTCCAAATCTTGATGGGGTTTTCCAAATCTTCTTATATCAACTGGCCATAAATCGTAAGGTGGTCTTCCATTAGCTACCCATTCTGCAAGTGCCATACCCGCTCCACCTCCAGCAGCTATCCCATACGCGTTGAAACCTGCGCCAACATAAAAGTTTTTCAATTCAGGACTCTCTCCTAAAATAAAGTTTCCATCTGGAGTAAAACTCTCAGGTCCATTTATTAATTCTTTGACTCCAGCAGTTTCAAGACTAGGGACTCTACCAAGAGCATTATTCATTATTTGTTCAAAATGATCGTAATTTGAGTCTAAAAGTGAAAAATGAAAATCCTCTGGGACTGATTTTTCAGCCCATGATAAAGGGTTTGGTTCATACCCTCCCATTGCAAGGCCTCCAACTTCCTCTTTAAAATAAATTAACCTGTCAGGATCTCTTAAAGTAGGAAGGTCTGATTTAACACCCTCTATTTTTTCAGTAACCAAATATTGATGTTGAAAAGATACTAAAGGGACATTAACTCCAACATCTTGTGCAAACTGTCTGGTCCACTGACCACAACAACAAACAATTTTTTCACACTTTACTTTACCTTTAGATGTTTCAATACCTTCAATTACGCCATTATTTATAATTACCTTTGATACTCTAGTTTCCTCAAATATTTTTGCTCCTTTGTTTCTAGCTCCTTTAGCCAATGCTTGTGAAATATCTGTCGGATTTGCTTGTCCATCTGTAGGAAGGAAGGCTGCTCCATAAACATCATCTATATCCATGATTGGCCATAAATCTTGAGCCTCTTTTGGAGTAAGTAGTTCCATCTCCAAACCAAATGAATGAGCTGTAGTAGTTTGTCTTAAAACCTCCTGCCATCTCTCTTTATTACAAGCTAGTCTCAATCCACCATTCATCTTCCATCCTGTTCCTAATCCTGTTTCTTTTTCAAGCTTGTCATAAAGATCAACAGAATATCCTAATAATTGAGTAATATTTGCATTTGTTCTTAATTGGCCAACTAGTCCAGCAGCATGCCATGTACTACCAGATGTTAATTTACCACTTTCAATAAGTACAACTTCATGTCCTAAATCAGCTAAGTGATATGCAGTAGAGCAACCCACTATACCACCCCCAATTACTACAATTTTTGAACTATCTATCATTATAGTTTATCAAATGACTCCTCAAATTTTTTGAGATTATCTGAAGTATACTCAGCATAATTAAATTCTATCTTAGAAGTGATCTCAGAGACCATACTCCACATTGTCTCTCTTAATAAACTAGCAGTTTTCATTGCGTTATATTTAATTATTAAATCTTTTGATGGTTTTTCTTTAAAATACATTTCTAAAACTTCATTTTCTAGATTTTCATCTAAATCATTATTAGAAGATAAACCTCCTATATCAAACAAAGGATCATTAAAACCACCATATTCCCAATCTACTACCCATATTTTTGAACCATCATCAAGAAAATTTGCAGCCAATAAATCATTATGACCAAATACAATTTCTCTTGGAGAGGAGAGTTTTTCTAACTTTTCTGCTTTTTTTAACAAACTTGGAATTAATGAAATGTGAGAGCTATTATTATTTAATAAGTAATTTGAGTAGTACTTTATGACATAAAAAACCCAGAAAATTTGAGGTTGACCTGATAACTTGTTAGGTATTTCATCGTGAATTTTTCTTATGATCGGAACAATTTTATTTAAATTTTCTCTTACAGTTTTTGGTTCAAGAGTTTTACTTTCAATGAATTCTAAGACCAATACTCCAGGTTCATTATAAATTAATTTTGGAGACACCCCTATTTGATAGGCTGCTTCACTAACAATAATTTCGTTTGATCGATAAACTAGATGTTCTGGTATATCTGAACCTAATCTAACAACTGATTTAGAACCAGAGTCTGATACTAGGAAATTAAGATTTGTAATTCCTCCCTCTAAAGGTTCAATATTTTCAAGATTTTTCCATATTGGAAGACTCTTGATTTTATTTTCAAATTCCATTTGATTAAAACATACTGATCTTTGAATTATTTTCTACGGATAAAATCCAAAAACATTTTGAAATTTTTTATAGAATTTTTTTTAAAAGCTATAATAATCTAGATATTTATTTAGGAGGTAATATGGATCTAATACAGAGACTCAATGAAGGACCTATTTTGTGTGCAGAAGGCTATCTTTTTGCAATGGAGAGAAGAGGATATTTACAGGCAGGAACTTACGTTCCTGAGGTTGTTCTTGATAATCCTGAAGTAGTAACTCAACTTCATAGAGAGTTTATTAGAGCTGGTAGTGATGTTGTTCAAGCATTTACTTATTACGGTCACAGAGAAAAGTTGCGTTTGATTGGAAAGGAAGAATTATTAGAACCTCTTCAAAAAAATGCATTAGAAATTGCAAAAAATGCTGCAGCTGAGTTTCCCCAGTTAGATTTAATGATAGCTGGTAATGTAGCTAATACTAATATTTATGACCCTGATGACAAACAATCTCACATTGATTGTCAAAAAATGTTTGAAGAACAAATAGCTTGGGCAAAAGAAGCTAATGTTGATTTTGTTATTGCTGAAACAATTAATTGGACTGAAGAAGCTAAATTAGCATTAAAGGAAATTAAAAATGCAGGTTTAATAGCTGTCGTAAATCTTGCTATACCTAAAGGTGACAAAACAAGAGAAGGCCATAGTGCTGCAGAGGCCTGTAAAATTTTGGAAGACCATGGTGCTGATGTAGTTGGACTTAATTGTTATCGTGGTCCTGAAATGACAATGAAACTGCTGCCAAGCATTAGAGAAAAAGTTTCATGCCATGTGGCTGCATTACCTGTTCCATATAGAACAACTGAAGAATTCCCAACACACATGTATATAGAGGATCCAAATTGTAATTGTTTAGATGGTAATGTTTCTCATATTGCTCTTGATGGATTAACATGTAACAGGTTTGAAATGGCTGAATTCACCAAACAATGTATGGACATCAATGTAAATTTTATTGGTATTTGTTGCGGTGCCGACCCTCATCATGTAAGAGAAATGGCAGTTGCTATGGGTAGAAAACCAATTTCTTATAAATATTACCCTGACATGAGCAAACATTTTTCTCATGGCACAGAAAGCAGTCTTAAGGACATTAACAAAACTAACGAATGGCTTAAATAGTTAATAAGACTAATAAAAAATAAATTTTAGATGAGTATATGGGGAAAACTTTTAGCTGGGACTTTTGGTTTTGCTCTTGGGGGGCCAATCGGAGCTATGTTAGGTGTAATAGCGGGTCACAGTGTTGATCGTATTCGAAACCAAAAATCTGACTCTAATATAGCCTCTAATTCACCACAAGAAATTATAACGATAGGTATAATTATTTTAGCAGCTAAACTGGCTAAAGCAGATGGTCAAGTTACAACTGATGAAATAAGCGCCTTTAAAGAAAAATTTAAAATACCTCCTGATTTTCAAAGCGATGTTAGCAAAATATTTAATGAAGCTAAAAAAAGCTCTGATGACTATCATCAATATGCTCAACAAATAGGAATGCTATTTCGTGGACAGCCTCAAGTTTTGGAGCAAATTTTAAACTTACTTTTTTATATCGCAGAGGCTGATGGTGAAATCAGCGACTCAGAGATAGTATTTATTCAAAATTGTTCTGATTATTTTGGACTAAATAAAGCTCAATATGAAAGCATAAAAACTATTTGGATGGATAAACAAATTGATCCATACAAAATTTTAGGAGTTGAGAAAAGTTTTTCTGATGGTGAAATTAGAAAGAGATGGATACAGCTAAGCAAAGAGTTACACCCTGACCAATTAAGGGCACAGGGTGTTCCTCAAGAATTAATCATTAAATCTGAAGACAGACTATCCGAGATAAATCAAGCCTACGATAAAATAAAAAGTATTCGCAAAATCAATTAAACTTTTTTTAACTGATCTGCTTTGGATTTGCCTTTGTCTTCAACAACTTCAAATTCGACTTTGTCGCCTTCATCGAGGCGGTCTAAACCTGCTTGTTGAACAGCTGTGATGTGGACAAAGATATCTTTATCTTCTCCATCAGGGGCAATAAACCCATATCCTTTTTTTGGGTTAAACCATTTCACTGTTCCTGTAGCCATTTATAGTCCTTTCTTAATCTTAAGTAGTAAATATTTAGTGTATCCAAACATAGTTAAAAATTTTATGAGATTTTTTTAATTAGTATTCAAATAGTAAGCCTAAATATTGGTAAACTTTTTATAGCAATTTTTCTAAATTTAAAGTTAAAAATGGTAAACCGGGCCGCTACCTTTACCAATTTTATACAAACTTCCTTTAATTATGGCTCTTTTTATATAATTTCTTGATTTTTTGACAGAATTTAAAATATCTTCACCTATAGCTAAATTCGAAGCAATTGCTGACGATAAAGTACACCCAGTTCCATGTGTGTTTTTACTTTTAATGATACTAGACTCAAAAAAGTGAATTTTTTTATTTTTTTTTATAAATAGACAGTCGAATATTTTTCCATTTTTAATTAAACCTTTGATCAGTATATCCTTAGCGCCAATTTTTTCTAAAATTTGAATTGCATTAATCATATCATCTTTACTATTAATCTTGGTATTTGTAAGAATTTCTGCCTCCTTCAAATTAGGAGTAATTATCGTAGATTTTGTTATAAGGTTTTTAGTTAAACTTGATATAGCGCTTTTCTTTAAGAGTAAATAACCAGATGTTGAAACCATAACAGGGTCTAAAACAACTTTAGATATTTTATAGTTGTCAATAAATTTTGAAATTTCTTGAATAATTTTTTTATCACTTAACATACCAATCTTTATTGAGTCTGGTTTAATATCACTACACGTTGTATTAAGTTGTTCTCTTATGAACTTTGGGGTTGCATTAAAAATACTTTTGACCTCTTGAGTATTTTGTGCAGTTAAAGCAGTAATTACAGACATCGCATAACATTTAAAGTATGTTATAGTTTTAATGTCAGCTTGGATACCTGCCCCTCCTGATGAGTCAGATCCTGCAATTGTTAATACAGTTTTATATCTTTTCATAACTTGAAATAATTTTACTTACATCCATACAATTCTTTTTAATATTACCTTTTAATAAAGAGGATATCATAGCAACACCATGGATTTTTAGTTTAAGTATACTATTTACATCACTAATATTGATTCCTCCTATTGCTATTAAAGGAATTTTTGTAGCTTTAGCACAAATTTTAAGCCCGCTTAAACCAAAATAATTTTTCATTTCTTTTTTTGTATTAGACGAGAAGGCTGAAACACCTATGTAGTCAACTCCCTTTAACTTTTTTACCTTTATGAACTCATTTTTATTACTTGCTGATACTCCTATTATAGATTTTCTTCCTAATATTTTTCTAGCTTGATTATAGGGTAAATCATTCATACCAACATGCGCACCATGAGCATTTATAGATTTTGCAATATCCACACGATCATTGACAATGAGAGTTTTTTTAAATTTAACACAATCTTTTTTTAAATCTTTTCCTAAGTTATATAAATCAATTGTTTTTAAATTTTTAAACCTTAATTGAATACAATCAACCTTACTCTCAAATATTATTTTCAAATAATTATCCAACTTACTTAATGGTGTAAGTTTATCGTCAGTAACAAAACAAAATTTAAACACTAGTAATCTTTAAATTATCTAAAATTTCTTTTTCTGTAATATTATTTAATTTGTTCAAGAAATTTACTTGAAAATCTCCTGGCCCCTCTGATTTTGATGCTGCGAGTTCTCCTGCGATTGAAAAAATAGCCGCTGAGCTTATCGCAGATTTATATAAACTTTCACCTACAGCAGCAAATGCTCCTACTACGCACGATAAAGAGCAACCAATAGCTGTAACCTTCGTCATTACACTCGATCCATTTGAAATTTTAGTGACATTATCTTCATAGATAATAAAGTCATCACTACCGCTTATAAATACAACACAATTATTCTCGTTAGATAAAATTTTTCCTGACTCAATAGCTGCGTGACTTTCAATTGATGAGTCAACTCCCTTTGAAGATATTTTATTTTGATCTACTAGTGATTGAATTTCAGATGCGTTTCCTCTAATAATTAAGTTTTTAGAGCTTTTAATAATGTCAAGAGAAGTTTGTGTTCTTAACTTACTCGCACCTGAACCCACAGGGTCTAATATGATTGGTTTTTCTTGTTCAACATAATATTTAGAAGCCTCTAAAAAGCTAGGCCTCCAATTATCGTCTAACGTTCCAATATTATTAACAAGACAAGACGATATAGCAGCTATTTCTTTAAGTTCATTTGTTGCATGAGACATCAAAGGAGATGCTCCGATAGAGAGAAGAATATTAGCGTTTATGTTCATTGCCACGTAATTTGTAATACAATGTACAAGCGCTCCTTTATCTCTTAAATTTTTTAAATCATTATAAATATGCTCCATTATATACCTTTCTTTTTCATCAAATGTGTCAATATTGTTGAAAATAGAATTGGCACTAAAAATGATGAGAATAATTTATAGTTATTAATAAATGTGAAATTAATATTTAAAAAATCGCTCAATATATTTTTACTATAAGAGGGGTCAGGAAATATTAATACTCCCAGTAGTAAGCTCAAAAAAGAAATTATGTATATTTGTTTAGTAGTGATATTAAAACCAAATAATCCCAACAAAAAAGGTAAAACTAAACAACAACAAATTAAATCTGCAATTAAGAACACGTATAAGACATTGTAGCCTTGTGAAGATAGTATGAAAACTGCCACCAAGAAAACAATAATAAAGTATAAATTTGAAGAGGATTTTAAGGAGTAACTTGTGCTCAGGGAGACAATTTGAGAATTTATCGCATTTATTAATGTATCTATACTACTCAATACAAGGGAAGTAGCTAATATTACAAAAATGTATTTTATAAATGAAGTCTCGAGTAAACCGAAAAGTTTCACAAATGTTAAATCAGGATCATCAATTGCGTAAAGTGAGATTGAAACTAGTCCAGAGTATCCAATGAAATAAACAATTATAAATATAATTAAAGCAGATATAACTAAACCAATACTGAGTGTTTTATTATCTTTAGCAGCATAAATTCTTTGCCAATTACCATGGTGAAAAAGATTTGTAAATGTAACTGCTATTAAAAAAGTCAAACCTGTTATCCATAGGAATTGATTATTAAAATCAAATAAATGTGCATTTTCGATCATAAATGAAGAGTTATTTGAAAAGTCTTGGAATGGAATTTTAAAAACTAAAAACAAACAAATTCCTATGATGAATATGAATTGAATTAAATCGGTGAATATTGTTGCCGACAATCCTCCAATTAGAACGTACGATAAAGCAATTAATATAATTATCATTGAAGAAATCCAATAAGGCGTATCATTTAAAAAATTAAAGAACTTTGAGATAGCTGTAATTTCAGCTATTAAGAAAACTGTCATATAAACTAACGAAACTATTATAACAAAGTGGGATAAGTTCTTGCCAAACCGATTTTCGATACAATCGTGAAAGCCTGTTGAGTTTGGAAAAACCTTTCTTACATATTTTCCTATAAAGATGAATAAAACTAAAGGCATCGCAGCTCCAAGTGCATAACCAATCACATTACCCATTCCACCCCAAGTAGCTGCTGCGGCAGGAGAAAATATTATCCAAAAACCCAATGCAGAAGATACAAAAGAAGATATTGAAAAAAATAAGTTATATTTATTTTTAATAACGAACTTATCATCTGATAATTCATTTTTTTTCAAAAAAAAGAATGACGCAGTAAAAATTAATCCGAAAAAAATTAAAAAAAGAATTTCCATATAATTTGTTCTTGTTTTAAAAGTATTTAAGGGAAACTTCCTACGCCAGAATTACCTGGATCAGGTTCGAGGGTTAAGTATTACCTTTCTCAGCCTTTCAGCACCCCTTAAACCTCAATATTATCAAACTAACTAAAATAAATCAATTATCTTTACTAAAAACAAATTTAATATTAAAAACATCACATGAAAATAATTGAAAACTTCTCTGACTCTAAAGGAATATCTAGTAATTCAGAAGACTTCATAAAATTATATAAACCTAGTACGGGTGAGGAATATGCGCATGTTCCAAAAACAACAAGAGATGAGTTTGAAAAAATTATTAATAAAATGAAATTAGCACAACCTTTATGGGCTAATACACCCATTACGAAAAGAAGTGAAATTTTATTTAAATTTAAAAATTTAATTGAAAAAAATTTTGATTTAATAGCAAAAATAATATCTGAAGAGCATGGCAAGGTTTTTTCTGATGCTAAAGGATCTTTACAAAGAGGTCTTGAAGTAGTTGACTTTGCATGTGGTATTCCTCATTTATTGAAAGGAAATCACTCAATTAACGTTGGAACAAACGTAGATTTGTTTGATATTAAGCAGCCTTTGGGAATTTGTGCTGGTATTACACCATTTAATTTCCCAGCTATGGTTCCAATGTGGATGTTTCCATTATCTATAGCATGTGGAAATGCCTTTATGTTAAAACCCTCTGAGAAAGTTCCTCAATGCTCTTTAAAACTTGCAGAATTAATGAGTGAAGCTGGTCTACCTGATAACGTCCTCACGGTTGTAAATGGCGATAAAAATATTGTAGATCTAATACTTCAGTGTGAAGATATTTCTTCAGTAAGTTTTGTTGGCTCAACACCTGTTGCTAAGTACATTTACACCGAGTGTTCAAAAACAAATAAAAGAGTTCAAGCTCTTGGTGGTGCTAAAAACCATATGCTTATAATGGAAGACGCGAATTTAGAGGATGCAGTAAATGGACTAATTGGAGCAGCTTTTGGATCTGCTGGTGAACGTTGTATGGCAACATCAGTTGCTATGCCTGTTGGAAATATTCAAAAACCATTTATGGATTTACTAAAGGAGAAGGCAAGTAAAATCAAAGTTGGGGAATCTTTAGACCCACAAAGTGAAATGGGACCTCTCATTACAAAGGAACACAAACAAAAAGTTTTATCATATATTGAAAAAGGTGTTCAAGAGGGTGCAAAATTAGAGTTAGATGGAAGAGGAATTAGTCTTCAAGGTTATGAAAATGGTAATTTTGTTGGTCCTACAATATTTAATAATGTTACTGATGGTATGACTATATACAAAGAAGAGATTTTTGGCCCTGTTTTATCTGTCCTTAATATGAATAATTTTGAAGAGGCTATAAAACTGATTAATAAACATCAGTTTGGCAATGGCACTTCTATTTATACATCAAGTGGTTCATTAGCGAGAAATTTTATGAAAAATGTCAAAATAGGAATGGTTGGGATAAACATTCCTATTCCAGTTCCAATGTCTTTTTATACTTTTGGTGGCTGGAAAGGTTCAATATTTGGTGGTCATGGAATGCACGGAGAAGAAGGGATTAATTTTTATACCAAACGTAAGACAATAACATCGAGATGGCCAGATGATGTCGCAGGGGCTTCACTCAACATGCCAACTATGAAATAATGAACTATGGACAAATTTAAAGACAGACAAAAAGCCTTTGAAGCAGAGCAAAGCCAAAAAGAGCAAACAGAATTTGAAAAAAGAAATTCAAGAAACAAAATCTTTGCTCAATACATTTTAGATGATATTGGACAATCCGATAATTCAGAATTACTGAGAGAAATAATATTATCTGATCTTGAGGAACCAGGAGATGAAGACATAATACGTAAAGCCTTAGATGTATTAGCTCAAAATAACGGTAGTCTGACTAGAGAAGATCTAGTAAAAAAACTCTCAGAAATATAATCTACCAAGACCCATTATTTTGCATACTGGCCCAAGGCTCTCTTATTTCAAGACTCTCACCTTTTTGAAGTAACTCTATTGATATGCCGTCTGGTGATTTTATGAATGCCATATATCCATCTCTAGGAGGCCTGTTTATCACAACATCCTTTTTAATCAGATTTTCACAAACTTGATAAATATTATCTACTCTAAAAGCTAGATGACCAAAATTTCTGCCACCTTTGTATTCTTCTTTGTCCCAATTGTAAGTTAATTCTAAAAGAGGTTTCTTTTTACTATCAGCAGTGTCTTTATCATCAGGAGCACAAAGAAAAATTAAAGTAAATCGACCCTTTTCACTCTCTTTTCTCGAGTATTCAATTAGTCCTAATTTATTACAATAAAAGTCAAGTGATTGCTCAATATCACTTACTCGAACCATTGTGTGCAAATATTCCATTAAGATTAAATATCAAAAAATTTTAAATCTGTCTAAAAATTTCTAAAATTGCTTATTGCTTCCAAGGACTATTTTTTTTCGAAGGACAGTTTCACGATAAAAAATATATCCGACTGAAAGTAAAATTAATGGACCTCCTAGTAGCACCTCTTTCGAGAGAAACTCACCAAAAAAAATATAACCGATGACAAATGCCCAAACAACAGAAGTGAAGTCTAAAGGAGCAAGAACAGAGGCTTCTGCTAATTGAAAAGATTTTGTAAGACAAAATTGAGCAGTAAACCCTAAAAAACCCGAAGCAATTAGAAAAACTAAGTCTAAATTATTTGGCCATATCCAATCATCACTATAGAAAAATAAACTTGAAACTGTTCCAAATAAAGTAAAAGCCCATACCGTTAAAATATTATTATTAGTTATTAATATTTTTTTTAGAATTATAACTGCCATTGACAAAAAAATACTAGCTAAAAGTGGTAAAACAGAATAGTTGTTTAATAAATTCACGTCCGGTTTCAAAATAATTACTACTCCTATAAAACCAATAATAATTGCAATTACCCTCCTATATCCAATTTTTTCACCCAGAAAAAAAATTGATAATATAGATATAAAAAAAACAGATGAAAAACTGATTGTTTGCATTTCGATCAGCGGAACATATCTAAGAGATATGAAGAAAAGACTCATAGCTGAAATTCCTACTAAACCTCTAAAAAAATGAAGTTTATAATTGTTAATAGAAGATATTTTTAGATTTAAATAATAAATGACAACTATCAATGGAATAAGAGCAAATAGATTTCTGAAAAAAACTACCTCAAATAATGGTAAGTTGTCGCCTGTTGCTTTTATACATACACTCATTAAAACAAAAAAAAGGACGGACAAAGACTTGTAGATAAATGCTGACATGTGGTTAATCTAAATATATTAAATATGAATGAATTTACTAATAGTTAATGGATATGACAAAAACGGATGGGGTAAACTAGCTAGATATGGATTACAACCAATATGTGAGTTTTACAGAGACCAACTAAAAATAATTAATTCAAAAATAAAAACTACATTCATTTATCCATCTATGAACTTAGATGAAAATTATGATGAAAGTTTCATCAAATCATTTACCGGCATTGTGTGGACAGGTTCAAGTCTCAATATTTATGATAATACAAGAGAAATTAAAAACCAAATTTCTCTCATGAAAAAGTTATCAAAGTTAAAGGTAAATATGTTTGGTAGTTGTTGGGGCATGCAACTTTTTACTGTTGCAAATGGTGGCGCAGTTAAAAAAAATCCTAAAGGTAGAGAAATTGGAATAGCCTATAATATAAATATTAATAAATATGGTGCGCGTCATCCAATGTACAAAGATAAGCCCTTGATATTTGATGCTTTTGCTTCTCATATTGACCATATATCCCAAAAGCCTAATCGATCTCATGTTCTGTCAGACAATCATTACTCAATTCAGTCTCTTGTAAGCAATAAATTTTGGGGTACCCAATATCATCCTGAATTTAATTTTAAATACACAGGACAAATTTTAAATGCAAGAAAAAATATTTTACTCAAAGAAAAACTGTTTAGTAAAAATCAAATACAAGGGTTAATCAAAGACTTTAAAAGACCTAAT
>CACDTV010000015.1 GCA_902555695.1 uncultured Alphaproteobacteria bacterium
TAAAATATATGAGGTTAAAAAAGAAAAATGGGATCGTATTCAATATACCTATGATGATGATCAACAAGAAGTTCAAGAGGAAATAACAGGATCTTTCAAACAGTATCCAATGAGATTAGCTTGGGCAATTACAATTCATAAAAGCCAGGGACAAACATTTGAAAAAGTTATTATAGATATGAGTCAAGGGTCTTTTGCTCCAGGACAACTTTATGTTGCACTAAGTAGATGTATAAGTTTGGAAGGTATAGAACTGCTAAGACCTATTAAAAAATCAGATATCATTGTTAACAATCAATTGATAGGTTTCCAAGACAGATTAATTTAAGATGGGTAAAAAAATATTATATAGTATTGCAGTCTTTGGCATTATAGGTTTAGGCCTATATATTTCTTCGACATTTGAATACCATGAATACTATGAGGAATGTGAAAAACAAAGCAACACTCAAGGAGGTATAGAGTCTTGTGTTGATTTTATGATAGAGGAAGCAAAAAAATGATTTATCTCAAAGATAGTTATACAAAGAGTTTTGAAGAAAAAATTTTATTAGTCGAGGGTGACAAAATCATTACTAAAGATAGTTCTTTTTATGCTCAAAGTGGTGGGCAACCCGGAGACAAGGGAGTACTTGAAATTAATGATAAAAAATTCAATGTTATCAACACAGTTAAACATGAGTTAGGTATTGCCCATGTTGTTGACTCAGAAAATCTAAATCTATCTGGGCAAATAAATGGCCATATTGATTGGGATCATCGATATCGCTTAATGAAAATGCACACCACAATGCACTTAATGTGTGCAGCATTACCTTATTATGTTACAGGAGGATCAATTGGTTTAGAAAAAAGTAGGATTGATTTTGATTTAGGTGAAGAAACATTTGAATTTGAAACTTTAAATAAAATCATTAATGAATTTATTCAACAATCTCATTCTATTTCTTATCAGTGGATAACGAATGATGAGCTAGATCAAAAACCTGAGCTAGTGCGAACCTTGTCAGTTAAACCGCCAAGAACAAATGATAAAATTCGCCTTGTTAAAATAGGAGATATTGATTTACAACCGTGTGGGGGAACTCACGTAGCAAATACAAATGAAATTGGCGAATTCAAATTTATGAAGTATGAGAGTAAAGGAAAAATGAATAAACGTGTTCAGTTTACTCTCATATAATGCACAAAGCATCTTTTAAAGATTTTTTACTTTTATTTTTATTAGCTGGTATATGGGGAAGTGCGTTCTTTAACATCAAAATTGCCTCAGAAAGCTATACACCAATGGCACTTGCCTTTGGTAGAATTTTTTTTGCTGCAATAGTAATGCTTGTTTACTGTTGGATAAGAAAAATTTCAATTGAAGCATTTGGAGAGAATTGGTTATGGTACGCAACTATAGGATTTGTGAATTTAGTTCTCCCCTTTTTTTTTATTTCATTCGGCATATTAAAGGTTCAAAGTAATCTAGCAGCAATCTTGATGTCCACGGCACCTATTGCAGCAACAATCTTAGGGCATTTATTTATTCAAAATGAAAAAATTAATCTTTTAAAATTTGTTGGAATATTAATAGGCTTTCTTGGTATCGTTTATTTATTTTCAGATAATATTCTAATCAATCAGTCAAATATCTTTTATGCTTTTATGGTAATCTTGGGTCCAGTTTGTTACACCATAGGTGGACTATTTTCACTCAAGCTAAAACATATAAAAAATGAAGTACTTACATCAAGTATTTTAATTTGGGCAGTTATTCTTTTATTACCAATTATGTTCATTTTTGAAAATCCAACAGAATTGAGACCCTCTCTTAATGCTACAATCTCTCTTCTGTATCTTGGTATTGTTGCGACAGCGATAGCTTGGTTAATGAGATTTTATATTCTTAAAAATAACGGCTTAGTTTTTCAATCACAAGTTGCTTACATCATTCCAATTTTTGGTTTGATATTTGGATATCTTTTTTTAAACGAAAAAATAACTTATAAAATTATTGTTGCCCTTATTGCTGTTTTAATAAGCACTTACTTAATTGAAAAAAGTAAAAAAAATAAGATTACTGATAAACTATCTTGATGTTATTTGCTTATAATATACTGTACGCAATCTAATTATGTCAGCAGATATCTTAATTAAAATTGATAATTTAAAAAAAACTTTTCAAGGAGGTTTAGAAGCCCTTAAAGGAGTCAATTTAGAAATTCAAAGAGGTGAAATTCTTGCACTTCTTGGTCCAAATGGTGCTGGAAAAACAACACTTATTAATGCCATATGTGGGATAGTCTTACCTACATCAGGAACCATTTCAGTTGATGGATATGATGTTGTTAAAGATTACCGAAAAACTCGATCGATGATTGGTCTTGTGCCTCAAGAACTACATTTAGAAGCCTTTGAAAAAGTTTTTCAAAATGTCTCTTACACTAGAGGCCTATATGGTAAGAAAAAAGATCCTGCATACATAGAAAAAATTCTTAAAGATCTCAGCCTTTGGGATAAAAAGGATAGTAAGCTTCGTGAGCTTTCTGGAGGTATGAAGAAAAGAGCATTAATTGCAAAAGCATTGAGCCATGAACCAAAAATACTTTTTCTAGACGAGCCTACTGCAGGTGTCGATATTAATTTGCGAAGAGATATGTGGAGAGCAGTGAAAGAACTCAAAGAAAATGGAGTAACAATTATTCTTACTACTCATTATATCGAAGAAGCTGAGGCTATTTCTGATCGAGTATCTGTAATCAATAATGGCGAGATCATAATTACTGATAATAAGAATGATTTAATGCGAAAAATGGGCCAAAAGAATTTAACTATAGAATTTCAAGAGCCTTTTAGTCATATCCCATCTACTTTAGAGTCTTATAACTTAAAAATGAATAGTAATAATTCTCTAACATATTCATATGACTCTCACGGATCTTCGACTGGTATTACCGCACTTCTTCAAGACATAAAGTCGGCTGGTCTAAAATTAAAAGATTTAAATTCCTCCCAGACATCGTTGGAGACGATATTTGAAAAACTTTTGGAGGAGAGTGTATGAACTGGACAGGCATAATGGCAATTTACTTGCATGAAATGGATCGAATGAGAAGAACAACTGTTCAAAGTATATTTTCTCCTGTGATATCATCCTCTCTTTATTTTGTTGTCTTCGGTGCTGCAATAGGAAGTCGCATCCCTGTGATTGAAGATATTTCTTATGGTTCTTTCATAGTACCTGGGATGATAATGTTAGCTTTACTTACACAAAGTGTCTCAAACGCTTCCTCAGGTATTTTTTTTCCAAAGTTTCTTGGAACTATAAATGAAATATATGCTGCCCCACTATCAACAACAGAGATTGTTATTGGTTTTGTTGGTGCGGCCACTACAAAATCAATAATTTTAGGAAGCTTAATATTAGCAACAGGGTTATTTTTTGTTGAAATATATATTATGCATCCTTTTACAATGATTTTAATGCTCGTTTTAACATCTTTAACTTTTAGCTTACTTGGTTTTCTTATAGGGATGTTGTCATCAAATTGGGAGGAGCTATCAATATTTCCAACACTAATTTTATCTCCACTCGTATTTCTTGGTGGATCGCTATATTCAATAAACTGGTTACCAGAGTTTTGGCAAAACGTTTCTTTGGTAAATCCAGTTCTTTACTTAGTTAGTGGTTTTAGATGGAGTTTTTATGAAATGGCTGATGTGAGTATTACAACAAGTTTGATTATGATATTTACATTTTTAATTTTAAATATTTCTGCAATTATTTATATTTTTTCAAAAGGCTTCAAAATTAAAGATTAGAAACAGATGTCAAATAGGATCGTCTGGTTTAAAAAGAATTTAAGATACAAGGACAATGAAATTCTTATTGATGAAAATAAAAGATCTATATTAATTTACATAATTGAACCTGATCTGTGGAAGCAAAAAGATATGTCTTTAAGGCAGTGGCAATTTACATTAGAGAGTGTAAATGAGCTTAAACGACAATTACTCAGAAATAATTTACATTTAAATATCTTTTTTGGTGATGCATTAGAAATATTCAAGTTTTTAAAAGATAAACATAGCTTTTCAAGTGTAATTAGCGAACAAGAAACAGGTATTCAATGGACTTACCAAAGAGATAAAAAATTAAAAAAATTTTTTTTTCAAAATAAAATTGATTGGATTGAGTGCTCTTACCCAGGTGTTAAAAGAGGACAACATGATAGAAACCTATGGGCTAAAAATTTTAGAAACGAAATTATTAAAAAGTATAATTTGCCCATCATAAAACAATCAGTTAATTTAGAATTATCAAACCATGAATTACCAAAATTTTTTTATGATTCAACACCATGTCCATATAGGCAAAAGGGTGGATCTGTCGAAGCAGAAAAATTGCTTCATTCTTTTTTAAATAAAAGAGGTGAAAATTACCAATTTGAGATGTCTAGCCCAATAACTGCTGAAAAAAGCTGCTCAAGATTATCAACTCATTTGACATACGGTACAATATCACACCGCACAATTTTTCAAGAGGCCGCAAAAAAAAGAGATCTAATAAAGCATACCAATAAAAATTTTGCTAAATCTATAAATTCATTTTTATCTAGGTTACATTGGAGATCACATTTTATTCAAAAATTAGAGGATCAGCCATCAATTGAACATGCAAGCTTTATTCCTGTGTATGATCAAATACGTGATAAAGATGAAGAGAAATTAGAGGCTTGGATTGAAGGTAAGACCGGAGTTCATTTTATCGATGCATGTATGATTTATTTAAGAAATCATGGATGGATTAATTTTAGAATGAGAGCAATGTTAGCTTCATTTGCTTCTTATAATTTATGGCTTGATTGGAGATACTTTGCTCCACGCTTGGCAGCATTGTTTACAGACTTTGAACCTGGAATTCATTACAGTCAAATACAAATGCAATCAGGTACAACCGGTATTAATACTATTAGAATGTATAATCCTTATAAGCAAGCTATGGATCAAGATCCTCTCGGTAAATTTATTAAGTCACAAATTCCTGAAGTAAAAAATTTTCCACCTGCTTTTTTTCATAATCCCCCAAAAAAAAGTTTGAACGTAAATTTGTTCGATAATGAGTTTCAAAAAGAAATAATAAATGTTAAAGAAACTGCTCAGTATGCTAGAAAAAAAATTTTTGATATTCGCAAATCACAAGAACATAAAATACTTGCAAAAAATGTTTATTTAAAACATGGTAGTAGAGGAAGAAATTGAACTAATCTATGTTTGAAAAACCTGATTATATCGTAATTGGTTCTGGATCAGCAGGATCTACAATTGCTTACAGACTTGGGGAAAACCCTCAATTAAAAATTCTAGTATTAGAATTTGGCGGCAATGACAATAGTCCTTTTATACAAATGCCTGCAGCACTCTCATACCCAATGAATATGAATAAATTCGATTGGGGCTATAAAGCAGAACCCGAGCCTACTTTAAATGGTAGGTCTCTCGTTTGTCCTAGAGGTAAAGTTATAGGAGGGTCTTCGTCAATTAACGGAATGATTTATGTTAGGGGTAATGCTGGTGATTATAATCAATGGGCAGAAAGTGGTGCAAAAGGTTGGGATTATCCCGATGTCCTTCCATATTTTCAAAGAATGGAAGCAAGCCATGGAGGCAATTCAGAGTTTAGAGGAAAATCAGGCCCTCTAAACATAACTCATGGCAAAAGAGATAACCCATTACACAATGCTTTTGTAAAAGCTACCGAGCAGGCGGGATACACCTACACTGATGACTACAATGGCTTTCGACAGGAGGGTTTTGGACCAGCTGATATGACTGTTTGGAAAGGCTCACGTTTTTCAACCGCAAAAGCTTACTTAAAACCAGCATTAGCAAAAAAAAATGTACAACTTATAACAAAGGTCCTAGTCGATAAAATAATTTTTCATGAAGACAAAGCTAAGGGAGTTGAAGTATTTCATCAGGGCCAAAAAAAAACCTTTAGTGCAAATATTGGTGTAATTTTATCAGCTGGCGCTATCAATAGTCCAACAATTCTTCAGAGATCGGGCATTGGAGAAGGCAATGATTTAAATAGTTTGGGGATCAAAGTTATTAAAAACTTACCAGGCGTTGGTAAAAACTTACAAGATCATTTAGAAGTTTATTTTCAAGTCAAATGTTTACAACCAGTAACACTTAATAAATATTTAAATCCTTTTTCTAAATTACTTATCGGCATGCAATGGATGTTTCTTAAAAGCGGACCAGGTGCAACAAACCAATTTGAAACTCTTGGTTTCATTCGCTCTGATAAAAACATACAATATCCTGATATACAATTTCATTTTCTTCCAGTCGCCATTAGATATGACGGAAAGGCGCCTAGCGAAGGTCACGGTTTTCAATTGCATGTAGGGCCAATGCGTTCAAAATCTAGAGGTTTTGTAAAATTAAAATCTAGTGACCCATTTGATTCACCAACTATAAAATTTAATTACATGTCTCATGAAGATGATTTTCCAAACTTTAGAAAATCACTTAGACTTAGTAGAGAGATACTAAGTCAAGAGGCCCTAGTTCCTTTTAAAGGAGATGAAATTCAACCTGGTGACGACGTTGTTTCGGATGAAGGTCTCGACGAATTTATAAAAAATAATTGTGAAAGTGCTTATCATCCATGTGGTACCTGCAAGATTGGAAAAGAAGATGACCCATCTTCTGTCGTTCTAAATGATTGCAAAGTAAAGGGTTTTTCAAATTTATTTCTTGCAGACTCATCAATTTTTCCTCAGATATGTAATGGCAATCTTAATGCTCCATCTATAATGACGGGTGAGAAAGCTTCAGATCATATCTTGGGAAAACCTCTTTTAGCACCATCAAATCTACAACCTTATACCCATCCAAATTGGCAAAATTCACAAAGATAAAATTAATGATCAGGTTAGTGCTTTTGTTTCTAGCACTCCCATTAACTGCATATTCTGATAAACATATTCCATATTATAAATCTCTAGCTCATGATGAGTCATGGTTACGTCACTATCCAGAAAATCAAGATTTGAGTAAACAAACAGAGAAATTTCTCCTTACACAGGAAAACATGCCCGTAAAGGTTATTGAAGAGTTTAGAAATAGTTGGAGTTCTTATACAGACTGGTACCGCATTGAATTATTTAATGGAATACAAGGTTGGATTGCTCACAATCAGTTATCTAAAAAAAGAACATTGCTGATACTAGAGGATATTGAGTTGTATGCATTGAAATCTTATGACCCTGAGTCTTGGATGACTATTCAAAAAGGAGTAATACTTGCACCAAAAATTGTAAACTTGTTAGAGGTAAAAGAAACAATGGTGAAAGTAAGTATACCTGAGGGTAATAAATCCTCTATTAAAGGATGGATACCCATAGATGACAGATTATGGGGAGTCTCTGATAAAGAAACGCAAATTTTAAATGATTAAATACTTACTATTTACATTACTCGTGGTACAAGACTTGATGGCCTATAATGAATCGCCTTATAAAGTAGTTCATCAGACAGATACATATGAAATTAGATTTTATGAGGAGCGTCTAGTAGTTCAAACCCAATACACTAATCAAAATAATGGATTTCGAAAACTTTTTAATTATATTTCTGGCAATAATAAACAAAGTGAAAAAATTTCAATGACCACACCAGTGAATGTTACTCAAATTGAAAACGAGTACGTTATGCAATTTTATTTACCAAGTAAATACAAACCAAATGAAATACCTTTGCCATCAGATAATTCAGTAAAAATTTCTTCAATAGAGCCAGGTTATTTTGCAGTAATAAGATATTCTGGTTTTGCTTCAGATAAAAATTTTTATAAACACCGAGATGTTTTAAAAAGTGATTTAATTACTGATAATATTGAAGTAATTGGACCCGCTATTAAAGCTACTTATGATGGTCCGTTTACATTGCCTAATCTTAGAAGGAATGAAGCAATTTATAGAGTTGATTGGAAGAATCCTCTTTAAGTCACAAACACTTGCTTATTGATTTAAGATTTAGTCTTGCTCCTTTAATTATTTTAATCATATTTATTGGTGTTTTTTTACCAATATGACTGATTTTATTGGGCAATCTTGGATATTCACTAGATGCATAGTTTCATTAACTTCTTAGCATTATTTTTTTTTTGATTCAGTATTTATAAGTTTCTCAACTCAAAAATAAGAGAGGTATTTATGAAACTAATAACAGCAATTATCAAGCCCGATAAAGTTGAAGCTTTGAGACAAGCACTTACAGGTGTGGACATCCAAGGTTTAACTATTGTTGAGGCTAAAGGATATGGGCGCCAGAAGGGTCATACCGAACTGTACCGAGGCGCAGAATATGAGGTACATTTTCTTCCTAAATCTCGAGCAGAGGTTTTAGTAGATTCTGCAGACGTCGAAAAAGTCATCACAACAATTTCTGAAGCAGTAAAATCAGGAAAAATTGGAGATGGAAAAATTTTTGTAACTGAAGTGCAAGAAGTTGTCCGAATACGTACAGGAGAACGAGGCGCTGAGGCGATTAAATAAGGAGATCCAATGAAAAAAATATTAACTTTCTTAATCCCTACTTTGCTTTTCTCTGGAGTTGCAAGTGCGGAAGTATCTGCTGAAACAGCCTTTGTATTTAATACATTTTTATTTGTTTTTAGTGGAGTCTTAGTGATGTTCATGGCATTAGGTTTTGCCATGTTAGAAGCTGGATTTGTTCGTAAAAAAAACACATCAGCAATTTTATTAAAAAATATAGCTTTATACTCAATTGCAGGAATAATGTTTTATTTAATCGGTTACAGTTTAATGTATGTAGATGTTTCAGGTTGGATAGGTTCATTAGGTGGTATGTTTTACGACACTGCTGATGATTTAACAGCTGCAACTGAAGAGGGTGGCTACTCTTTAGCATCAGATTGGTTCTTCCAAATGGTGTTCTGTGCTACAGCAATTTCAATCGTATCTGGAGCATGTGCTGAAAGAATTAAAGTATGGCCATTTATGATATTTGCAGCATTTATGACAGGAATTATCTACCCAATTTATGGTTCTTGGACCTGGGGCGGTGGATGGCTCACAGAAATGGGCTTTTCTGATTTTGCTGGATCTACTATTGTTCACTCAGTGGGCGGATGGGCAGCTTTAACCGGCTGTTTAATTCTTGGTCCTAGAGCTGGCAAATATGGTGCAGATGGAAAGATCTCTCCAATCGCTGGTGCAAACATGCCTTTAGCGTGTCTTGGTACCTTCATCCTTTGGTTTGGATGGTTTGGATTTAACGGTGGATCTCAGTTAGCACTTGGTAGTGCCGCTGATGCTTCTGCAATGTCAATTGTCGTTGTAAACACAAATATCGCTGCATGTGGCGGTGTCGTGGCTGCAATTATTTTATCACAGCTATTGTATAAAAAAATTGATCTATCTATTGCATTGAACGGTGCTATTGCAGGTCTTGTTGCTATTACTGCAGGTCCAGATTTAAGCAACCACTTCTTATCAATGATTGTTGGTGCAATAGGTGGTATTCTTTGTACTATCGCTATCCCAATGCTCGACAAAATGAAAATCGATGATGTTGTCGGTGCAATATCAGCACACTTAGTTGCAGGTATTTGGGGAACATTGGCCGTAGGTATTTTTGGTAGCGGCGATTTCCTAGTTCAATTAATAGGAATTGTTGCTGCAGCTGTCCTAGTTGTACCTTTAAGTGGCATATTCTTTTATATTCTAAAAGGAACTGTAGGCTTAAGAGTATCAGAAGAGACCGAAGCATCTGGTTTAGATAGTGCTGAATTAACAACAGTCGCTTACCCAGAATTTAAATAATCTTATTTATAGTACTCCTAAAAAAGGGGCACATTATGTGCCCCTTTTTCTATATTAACTCATCAATTAAATTTGTAATTTTCGAACTGTCAGGTTTGGTCATAGAGGACCAACTTTTAACTAATTGACCCTCTCCATCAAAGAGATACTTATAAAAATTCCATTTTGGAGTTTCGTTATACTCTGATGTCATCCAACTGTATATCGGATGGGCATTTTCACCAACAACACTAATAATTTCTGATATAATAAATTTGGTTTCATAATTAACTAAACAAAATTCTTTAACTTCCTCATTATTACTCAGCTCTTGATGAAAACTATTAGAAGGAGTTCCAATAATTACTAAATTCTTTTTAAAATACTCACGATGAAGATTGGATAGATTAGCGTATTGTTTTGTGAAACCACATCTACTAGCCGTATTAACAAGAAGAATGGGTTTACCTTTAAATTTATCAAGATTAACTGTATTTCCATCAATATCTTGAATACTAAAGTTATATAAGTTTTTCGCCATAATGCTCCCTATGCTTGTGAGTAAAATACTCAAAGTTATCAAGAAAATTCTCATGACAATATATACTTACTTTAAATTATCTGGATTTATGAATTTAAACTTTTGGTAAACCTAAAACTTCATTTTTTTTGATGTATTCATCTTTGTAGGGAGGTCTGCTAAATACCTCTTTAATCAAGGGTTTAAAAAAATCTAGATCTTTATTTTCATATTCGGGATCAAAAGATTTTTGATCCCATCTTTCACAGAAATCTGAGCAAGTTTGGAAATAAATATTATCTTTAAATTTATCTCTAGCATTTTTATCCCATCCATAATGATGAGCATAGTAGATCATTTGAAAAATTCCATGATGCTCAATCACCCATGTTATTTCATCTCTTACATAAGGTCTTACAACTTCAGCAGAAAACCTATCGTGATTTTGAGGGGCAAGCCCATCTCCAATATCATGAAGTAAGGCACCAACAATCCAATCAATGTCAGCTCCATCATTATAAGCTCTAGTAGCTGATTGTAGACCATGATCTAATCTTGTTATCTTGTAACCCTCCATAGTATTTTTTCCTTGTCTTGTAAGTTCTTCGATTATTCTTTCGTATGTCAAAGAAACATACTTTTCTTCATATTTTTGGAGCAATAGATAATCTTCTTTATCTCCATCTTTCATATGTTTAAATTTTACATTTTTCTCAGTCATAAATTTGTCTCACTTATATGATATTTTTCATGTAAATGTCTCAATTTTCCATCGGTCGAGTCAAACTCAAGATAACAACCTTGTAAATGTCTAGCTCCCTCACTCGAGTCATAAGAGGTTCTTCCATGGAGAAGTCTGTGATTATCAAACATCATTACATCTCCTGGTGATAGCTTAAATTTAATCTCAAAGTCAGATGAAGTGTATAAATCTCCTAATAATTTTCTTGCTTTGTAAAAACTCTCTAATTTTTCACTTTCTAAAGGTGGCACGTAATCAACTCTAGTACTATACCTGACTTGTTTATAGTCGCCATCCTTGTCTAATTCAATTAACTCTCCCCAATTTTCTAAAATTATATCTTTATCTTGAAATCGGTAACGTAAATTTGTTTTGGTTAAAGACTCAAATGCTTCTGGTTCATTTAATTTAATATATTCTGCAACTGAAAAACCATCAACAAGAGTAGAAAAACCACCACTTACTTCATTTTTTAAACAATGCAAAAACTGTATCCCAGGTGCTTCTGGTTTTCTGTAAGGGTTATCAGTATGAGGCGGTAATGCAATAGGTTTATAGGCTAAGTCATTTGGATTTGGTTTAGACATTACATCAAAATATTCTCCAAAATTTGTGACCTTAACTGGGCCTATTGAATTTACAAATTTTAATAAATACTTACTTTCAGTTGGTACATTTTTAATAATAACAAATCCATATTTATAAAAATCCATAAGAAGATTATACATAGACTCTTTTTCAACCATATCTTCTTCAAAAATAGCCTGAGGTATAACTTCTAGTTGAGAATTCCATAAAATTCTTTTTGGTAAGGGTCCTCTTTTATTTTTTTCTCCATCCATTTCAATCAAAAGATCATCTAAATGATATTGACCTTGTGCCCCATCATTAAATTCAACATCAAGTTTATGATCTGATAATTTGCAACTTATAATTTTCAATTTTAAGTCAATAGAGGATGGCTCATATAATCTTTGATTAGTATCTAAATCAAAATACTTTTCACCCGGTAGTCTTTCTCTTAGCCAAATGGGATGCAAATTAAATGTCTTATTTTGATGAATTATCTTAATAGTATTATTTTCAAAATGAAAATCCATAATCCAAACTCCAAGTATTTATAATTAAATATTTTGCTAAATTTAATTAATTGTCAATTAAGAAATTAAATCTTGATTTTAAAAATTGCCTCAATTTCTACCGTAAAACCTAGAGGTAAAGAATTAACTCCTACTGCAGCTCGAGCATGAACACCAGTCTCACCAAAAATATCTTTCATCATATTTGAGCAACCATTGATTACTAAAGGTTGCTGTGTGAAGCTCTCAATACAATTAACAAAACCTGTCAGTTTTATTAATTGATCAACTTTATTAATTGATCCTATTTCATTCTTTAAAGCAGATAAGATAGCTAATCCACAGAGCATAGAGTGATTTTGAGCTGTCTCTAAATCAACATCAGCCCCAACTTTTCCTTTTGCAAAAGACCCATCCTCAAGTAATGGGCCTTGACCAGATATATATGCAATATTATCAACAATAACGCAGGGTTTATAACTCCCTGCAGGTTTTGCAGGTTTTGGTATTAAAAGACCTAATTCAGCTATCTTGGCTTCGAAATCCATCAATTAAAAAATTACTCTTTTTCATCAATTTTACTAATCATTTGTTCAGTAGCAGTTTGCATTCCTATTGCGGAAGCGGTGCGAGGCACAATCATTGATGGTGTATTTTCATCATAAATTTCACTAGTTCTTCCAATCCTAATTCTTTGATAGGTAAATAGTGCGATAAAAACATAAACTATTGCACAATAATAAAATAATCCATAAGCATCAAAATAAGACATAAATCCTGAGACGATAATTGGCCCTAAAACTAACCCTAATGCATTAACTAATGTCAGAGTTGAGCTAGCAGAAACAACCTCGTCCTTTTCTAAAAAATCATTCAGATGAGAAATAACAACTGCATAATAAGGAAGAGATACAGCTGAATGTATGCCAACAAATAATAAAAGAATATTAAATGAAATAGATCCAAAAATAATTACACAAATAGAAGAAACCAAAGCAATGATATTCAATATCAGTAAAATTATTCTTCTATCAAATGTATCCGATAATTTACCAACCGGATATTGAAATAAAGCTCCAATGAATGTATTTACAAAAACAAGAATAGATATTTGAAAAATACTTAAGCCTAATTTAGCTCCAAAGACTGCAATTAATCCAAATGACGCTCCATAAATCATACCAATGCCAAAAGAGCCGATAAAAGACATTGGAGAATTTTTATATAGATCTTTTAAAGATATGAACTTAGGTGTAGAAAACTCTGGTGCCGATTTTTTAGTAAGTAAAATTGGAACCAAAGCAATAGAAATTAATAAAGATGTTAGAATATATAAGTGTGCCTCAGTGGTTTCTTTTATATTAATTAACAAACCACCCCCACTAGTTGAGAAGTATAATATCACCATGTAAAACCCGATAAGCTTCCCTCTAGTTTGATTATCAGCACGATCATTTAGCCAACTTTCACAAACGATATATATTGCTGCCAATGAAAACCCTGTAAGTAATCTTAAAAAAAACCAAAAAAACGGGTGAACATAAATCCAATGAAATAAAATCGTAATGGAAGCAATCGATGCGAATGCTGCAAATACTCTAATATGTCCGACATTTTTGATAATTTTGGGACAAATATATGAGCTTGCTAAATAGCCTATAAAATAACCTGTAAAGACATATCCAATTTCAAAATCGGAAAAATTAAATAATACGGCATTAATATTTAACAAGGTTCCTTGCAAAGAGTGTGCAAGCATAATAAATCCAAAACCTGTAAATAGAGCCCAAGAACTATAAACGATATTTAACACCCGAGATTATTTAAACTTTTAGTTTAAAAAAGCAAATATTATTTATTGAAGGGGAGGTTTGTCATTACAGACTCAACCTCTTTGCCATCAACAAGAAGTGTCTGTTGTTCTTCTAAATTTTGATATTGGGTTTGCACCATAGCTATTCCAAGACAACAGCCAAAATCTGGACTGAAGCATGCAGCTCTTAGCTCACCTATTATTTCAGTCCCAATTTTTAAAGATAACGCTTTTGTAATTTCAATTTTATCGAGTTTAAGTTTTAAACCAATTAAAGATCTCTTGACTCCCTGTTTGTGCTGTTTTTCTAATTCAGCTTTTCCTAAATAATCTATTTTGGGATTGAAAGAAACAAAAGAACCCAAACCACACTCAAGTGGAGTATCATTCATATTCATATCATTTCCAAAAGATAATAAACCACCCTCTATCCTTTCAATCAAATTTGGACAACCTGGTCTTACATCCAAATCTTCACCTTTAGACATAAGAGTATCATAAAGATTTAGGCCGATTTCATCATGATCTACATAAATTTCAAATCCACCCTGTTTGGACCAACCTGATCTAGCAATTAAAAATTTATGATTTTGAAAATCAAATCTTTTGAAGTTGAAAAATTTTAATTTATCTATGTCTTTAAACACTCTAGACATAAGTTCAAACGATTTTGGTCCCTGAACTGCAAGAATGTTAACATTAGGTTCAGTAATCTCAACGTCAAGGTTCATACCAATTGCAATTCCTTTTGCATAAAGAAGCACATCTGTATCTGCTATTGATAGCCACCATGTTTTTTCACCAACTTTCATTATCAGAGGATCATTAATAATTTTACCTTTGTTATCAACAATTGGTGCGTAATAGCAAAGATAATCTTTTGCCTCAGATAAATCTCTACACGTAATTAATTGTGTAAGTTTAGCTGCATCAGGTCCTTGAATTTGAACTTGTCTCTCGCCAGATACATCCCAAAGTTGAACATTATTTTTTAAGTGCCTACTATCTTCCTCTATACCTTTAAAAGATGCAGGTAAAAGCATGTGATTATAAACTGTGTATGATTGAACACCATATTCCTCTATTCTTTTGGTGTAAGGGGTGGAGCGGAGTCTCGCACTTTTAGCAATTAAGTGGGTCATAAAATTCAATGTAGTAAATATGTATTCTTGCTACAAAGCAATGATATTATTTCTATAAGACATTTAGCCCTAAAATAAATATTAAGAAGGTTACTGATACAAGAGATACAAAGCTA
>CACDTV010000016.1 GCA_902555695.1 uncultured Alphaproteobacteria bacterium
CACTCAATCACATTGCTAAAAATCAAAAACAGTTTGAAGTAATTGATAGTTTTCTCTCTGAATTAGGCGTCCTAGGTTTTGAATATGGGTACTCGTTAGCAGACCCAAATACTTTGGTTTTATGGGAGGCCCAATTTGGAGATTTTGCCAACGGCGCCCAAATTATTATTGACCAGTTTATTGCTTCAAGTGAGAGAAAATGGATGCAAATGAGTGGATTAGTCATGTTATTACCTCATGGTCATGAGGGTATGGGTCCTGAACACTCCAGTGCAAGAATAGAAAGATTTCTTCAAATGGCAGCAGAAGATAACGTTCAAATTGTAAACTGCACCACTCCTGCGAGCTACTTTCATGCTTTGAGAAGGCAAATACATAGAAATTTTAGAAAACCACTAATAGTATTTACCCCTAAATCCACACTGCGCCACCCAAATAATGTATCATCTATTAGTGAATTTACTGGACGCTCATCTTTTCATCGCCTTATTGAAGATGAAATCAAAAACCCAAAAAGGATTATTTTCTGCTCTGGAAAAATATTTTATGAATTAGATGATTTTAGAACAAAGAATAATGTTAAAGATGTAAAAATAGTTCGTATTGAGCAAATTTATCCATTTCCATTTGATGCAATAGGAGATGTTATATTAAAACATAAAGAAAGTGAGATTTTATGGGTTCAAGAGGAGCCAAAAAATATGGGAGCATGGAGTTTTGTTAAAAGTCGTATTAGACATGTTTTAGTAAAAAATAATTTAACCAAAAAAGTTCATTATGTTGGAAGACGCCCTGCAGCAGCTCCTGCTACAGGCATATCAAAAAGACATAGTACTAATCAGCAACTAATAAAAGAATTAGCTCTTAAATCATCACTAAAACGTGTTATAAAAGAAAGAAGTGGTGTCAGTTTTATGAAATTTAAAAACTTACCGAAAGAGTAATGAAAAACATAACAGTACCTGAGCTTGGAGAGTCGATCATTGAAGGCACGCTTACATCTTGGTTGATCAAAGAGGGAGATAGCTTTGAGTCTGGCGATAATTTAGCTGAAATTGAAACAGAGAAAATCACAATTGAAATTCCTGCTCAAACCTCTGGAAAATTAACAAAGATAATAACCCCAGAGGGATCTACTGTGAATGTTGGTCAATCTATTGCTGAAATATCAGAAAATACGACTACTGAACAAAAGCCCAAACCAGAAACAAGTCAAATTGAAGAAATAAATGAAGAAAAACAAACAATTGACCCATCTAATGTCTCTAAAGTTAGCGAAAATCAAACAAAAACTCCAGCTAAGGTAGTTGATCTTCCAAACTTCGACAAAGATGACTCTACGTTAGATGAAAAAACTATCCCAATGTCAAAATTAAGGCAAACAATTGCCAGAAGGTTAAAAGAAGCTCAAAATACAGCCGCCATTCTCACAACATTTAACGAAGTCGATATGTCAGCAATTATGTCTCTTAGAAAAAAAGAACAAACAAGTTTTCAAAAAAAACATCGTGTGAAACTTGGCATTATGTCTTTTTTTGTTAAAGCCTGCACAGAAGCTTTAAAAGAAATACCAGAGATTAATTCAGAAATTCACGAAGATAAAATAATTTATAAAAACTACTTTGATATAGGTATTGCAATTGGATCTGAAAAGGGGCTTGTTGTTCCAATAATTAGAAATGCTGGAGATTTATCAAATGCAGAAATTGAAAAGTATATTATTGAATTATCTGAGAAAGCAAATTCAAATAAACTTTCCATGAGTGATTTATCAGGAGGAACATTCTCAATTACAAATGGAGGAATATATGGCTCTATGATGAGCACCCCAATTATCAACCCTCCTCAAAGTGCTATATTAGGTATGCACTCAATTATTGATCGACCTATCGCTGTAAAAAAGAAGATTGTTATAAAACCAATGATGTATATTGCATTAAGTTATGACCACAGATTAATAGATGGTAAGCAAGCGGTAACTTTTTTAGTTAGACTGAAAGAACTGTTAGAAAATCCAAAAATTACTTAATTTTTTAGAATATTTTTTAAAACAAAATTTAATATGCCGTCCGCTTTATAATATTGTAGCTCATTAATAGTATCAATTCTTAAAATACAATCTATTTTTATATTCCTCATATCATTTTGAATAAAGACTTCTAATTCTTGTAAAGGCTTCAGGTCTTCAGTAAGTTTTATATTTATCAAATCTGACGATTGAATATTTAAATCATTTATTGTGTGACTTTTAAGTTGTATAGGCAGAACTCCCATTCCAACCAAATTTGATCGGTGTATTCTTTCAAAACTTTCAGCTATAACTGCCTTAATACCTAATAACTTTGTACCTTTTGCAGCCCAATCACGCGATGATCCAGTTCCGTATTCTTCACCTGCAAAAACTACAACATTTTCAGACCTTTTTGCATACTCCATAGCAACATCATAAACACTCATTTTTTTCTTATCAGGTTCTAAAATTGAGTATCCGCCCTCAACGTTTGATAGCAGTTGGTTTTTAATTCTTATATTGGCAAAAGTACCCCTTACCATTACTTCATGATTGCCCCTTCTAGCACCATATGAATTAAAATCATTTTGACGTATTTGCCGTTCCATGAAGTAGTTGCCAGCAGGACTATCAACTTTAATAGCCCCTGCAGGTGAAATGTGATCTGTAGTAACACTATTGCCTAGAAGTAATAAAGGTCTTGCATTCTCAATTGGCTTAATCTCCTTATCATCATTTGATTGATTATCAAAAAACGGAGGTTTCTGTACGTAAGTTGATGAAGAATTCCAATTATACAGGTCTCCCGTAGAAGAATTAATTTTTTGCCATTCTTTTGGCCCATCTAAAGCATTAGAGTATTGTTTTTTAAACATTTCAGGCGATACATTTTTTTCAACAGCATTTCGGATTTCGCTATTGCTTGGCCAAATGTCTTTTAAAAATACTTCATTACCATATGTGTCAATACCAATGGGATCACCTGTTAAATTAATAAGTACAGACCCTGCTAAAGCATATGCTACAACTAAAGGTGGTGAGGCAAGATAATTAGCTTTAACGTGTGGATTAACTCTGCCTTCAAAATTTCTATTACCTGAAAGTACTGAAGCAACAGTTAAATCATTTTTTGAGATACACTCGGCAATATCTTTATCAAGTGGCCCTGAGTTTCCTATACACGTAGTGCATCCATAACCAACTAGATGAAAACCAAGTTGGTCTAAATATTTATTCAAACCCGATTTATCCAAATAATCAGTAACAACTTTTGAACCGGGTGCTAAAGAAGTCTTAACCCAAGGTTTTACTTGTAGACCTAATTCACAAGCCTTTTTTGCGACTAAGCCTGCTGCAACTAAAACATCTGGATTAGATGTATTAGTACATGAAGTAATAGCAGCTATTACTACGTTACCATCTCGCATTTTATAATTGTGATTTTTAATTTCTTTTTCAACGGGTTTGTTTTTTGAAAATTCTTTAAAGTTTAAATTCACTTTTTCTAAATTAATTCTATCTTGAGGTCTTTTTGGCCCTGCTAATGATGCTTGAACATTTTCTAGTTGTAAATGAACGGTATCATTATAATTACATGTGTCATCGGCCCACAAACCTTGAATTCTGTTATATTTTTCAACATTATTTATCAGATAGGAGTCTCTAGATGTCAACTTCAAGTACTTGATAGTCTCTTCATCAACTGCAAAAAAACCACAAGTTGCTCCATATTCTGGAGCCATATTGGCAATAGTTGCTCTGTCAGCGAGTGATAAATTTTTTAAGCCATCGCCATAAAATTCTACAAATTTTCCAACTACTCCTTTTTCTCTTAGCATTTGAACAATTGTTAAAACTAAATCTGTTGCTGTAACACCTTCTTTCATTTTTCCTAATACTTCAAAACCAATAACCTCAGGAAGCAGCATAGAAACAGATTGACCAAGCATAGCAGCTTCAGCTTCAATCCCTCCTACTCCCCAACCTAGAACTCCTAGAGCATTTACCATTGTTGTATGGCTATCAGTTCCAACTAAAGTGTCAGGGTATAAGAAATTTTTTTCATTAATTTCTCTGCTCCACACCACTTGTGCCAAATATTCTAAATTAACTTGATGACATATTCCCGTGCCAGGAGGAATAACTCTAAAATTTTTAAAAGCTTGTTGCCCCCATTTAAGAAATTCATACCTCTCTGCATTTCTTCCAAATTCCATATCCACATTTTTTTGGAAAGCATTTGGGCTTGCAAAATAATCAACCATTACAGAATGATCTATAACTAAATCAACTTGCGACATAGGATTAACTTTTGATGGATCTCCTCCATTTTTTGAAACAGCATCACGCATAGCTGCTAAATCTGCAACTGCAGGAACCCCAGTGAAGTCTTGCATTAATACTCTTGATGGAAGAAAAAATATTTCATGTTTTTTTTCAGGATTTTCTAATACTTTTTCAATTAGATCTTTATTAACATCTTTTCCATCTTCTAATCTCAACAAATTTTCAATAAGTATTTTTTTGGATTTAGGTAGATTTTTTATTTTGGGAAAACTATCTTCTAATTTTGATAAATTAAAGAAATTGTATTGTTTTCCATTATTTGAAAATTTATCTAGAGTATTAAAACTATTTACTGACAACATAGTTTTATTATTAACATTAATTAGTAAATTTATTTATGCATTATGCTAATTAATTATCTTTTAAATCTCTCTTTTAAAAGATCATATAACTTTTGCGAGTCATAACTAAGATCCCTTCCAGATCTTTTTATCAAACCTATTGTTCTTGTTACAGACGGATCAATTAAAGGTCTGTAAGATAAAGAGGAATAATCTTTAGAAATAGCTAACTTGGGTGCTAGAGTTATGCCAAGTCCTTGCTCAACCATATTCAATGCTGTTGGTATATGTCTCACTTCGTAGGCCCAATCTATATCTTCATCTTGCAGGGCAAGCGCATTTTCAATGTAAATTCTACTCCCAGAGCCTTTCCAAATTGAAATAAAGTTCCTACCTTTGATTTCAGATATTTTTATTTTTCTTTTTTTTTCTAACTTATCCCCTTTAGGAAAGACAACTACGTAGTCTTCTACAAATAAATTCTCAAAATTTATTCCAGGTTCTTGTTTGCCAGTAAAATTAATACCAAAGTCACATTCTCCCCCTAAAACACTATCTACAACATTATTGGATGACCTTTCAATAATTTGAACCTTGCATCTTGGTTCAATCTCTTTAAATTTTTTTAAAGACGAAAATAATATATTTCTTAGAGCTGAGTGAACTACTCCAATTTTAATAATCGAGGGGAAACTGTATTTTTCGTTAAGGGTTTTTGTTGCTGTTTTAACAGCTTCTATAATTCCTCTGGCACGGTCATAAAAGTTTCTACCGGAATAAGACAATTGAACTTTTCTTGTAGTTCTGTCAAATAAAGTAGTGCCTAATTCATGTTCTAATTTCTGAATTCTTCTTGAAAGAGCAGGTTGAGATAAATTTAAATTATTTGCAGCTTTTGCAAATGAATTAGTTTCGGTTAATTCTATAAATGCTTCTATATCACCAATCTCAATATTTATGCGCATACAACATAAATATCAAAATTTTTTTTATTTTCTATTCTTTTTTACAATTATTTTATTAACTGCCTTTAACCAACCTTGGTAAAGATATTTTACTTCTTTTTTGTGTAACTTTGGTTTGAATAATTTTTGACTTTGCCATTTTTTGGAAATTTCTTTCGTGCTTCCAAGCATCCCACTGGATAGTCCAGCTAAATAAGCTGCTCCTAATGAAGTGGTTTCTGTAATCTTAGGACGATCACACTCTGATAATAAGATATTTGAGAGAAATTGAAGAAACTGTTCATTTTTTACCATGCCACCATCAACCTTAATTTTATTGATTTTTATTCCACTGTCTTTTTCCATAGAAATAATCAAGTCTTTAGTTTGATATGCAACACTATCTATTGCTGATTTTACAAGTTCTGAAACACCAGTATTTCTTGTCATACCAAAAATTGCTCCCCTAGCCTCACCGTCCCAATAAGGCGCACCTAAACCTACAAATGCAGGCACAAAGTAGATTTGTTGAGATTTGTCATTACTCTTATATAAATCCTCGGTTTCTTCTGCACTACTAATTACTTTTAATGAATCTCGAAGCCATTGTATCGCTGCACCCGCAATAAAAATTGAACCCTCAAGAGCGTATGTAGTTTTTCCTTTGATACGGTAGGCAATTGTTGTTAATAAATTATTCTTAGATATCTTTATATTTTTTCCTATATTCATAATCATAAAACAGCCAGTGCCATATGTTGACTTTATAGAGCCTGGCTCAAAGCATGCTTGCCCTATTGTTGCTGCTTGTTGATCTCCAGCAATCCCCCCAATTTTAATTTTTGAGCCAAAAATCGTAGTGTAGCCAAATTCATCTACGCTATCTTTAACCACAGGTAAAATCGATGCCGGTATATTAAATATTTTTAATAGGCTTTTAGACCATGAATTTTTACTTATATCATAAAGCATTGTTCTAGATGCATTAGTAGCCTCAGTATAGTGTGACCTGCCCTCAGTTAACTTCCAAAGAATCCAAGTATCAATTGTCCCAAATAAAAGCCTATTTTCTTTTAAAAGTTTTTTAGTGGATTCTATATTGTCGATAATCCACTTTATCTTGGTTGCTGAAAAATATGAGTCAATTACTAATCCAGTAATTTTTTGAATTTTTTTTGTATAACCTTTTTTTTGTAATTCTTTACAATAATTTACTGTTCTTCGATCTTGCCATACTATTGCTTTGTAAACAGGTTCTCCTGTCTCTTTGTCCCAAAGCACTGTCGTCTCTCTCTGATTTGTTAAACCAATTGCAGATATATCTGTTGGTCTAATGTTGGATTTTTTTATAGCATTTTCAGTTGTTTTTAGGACCGTTTCAAAAATCTCTTTAGGGTCATGTTCAATGCACCCATCTTTTGGAAAATATTGTTTTAACTCTATCTGATCAAAGGAAACTATTTCAAATTTATTATTGAAAATTATAGACCTAGTTGAGGTAGTCCCTTGATCAATTGAAAGAATGTATTTACTCATTTAATTGAAGTATTATACATTAAGATACTATATATATTTTTTTAAAATATTTTCCAAAATTGCCAATTTTTCCTTTGGAAATTTTATCCCTAATTTAGTCCTCCTAAAGAGTATATCTTCTGGAGTTTTAGCCATTTCCTCTTGAACGAGATATTTTATTTCGAACTCATAAAGATCCTCAAAAATATGTTCTCCACCATCCATAAAACTCTGATAATATTGGTTTAAATTAATTATTTTATCTCCATAAGTTTTTATCAACCTTTTTAAGAGTTTTTCAGGTATTAAAAAATTTTTATCTATAATCTCTTTTGCACCGGGTAAAATCTCATTTCCAGTCCAAGATTTATTAGTAATTTTAATATATTTTGAAATTTTCTTTAACGCATGTTCTGATAATTTTCTGTAAGTAGTAAGTTTCCCACCAAAAATTGTAAGTATCGGAGCACCGTTATCATCTATCTCAAATGTATAGTCTCTTGTAATCTTCGAAGCATTTTCGTTTAAGTCTTCAACCAAGGGCCTAACACCAGAATAAGTCCAAATAATGTCATCTTCAGTAATTTCTTTTTTAATAAATTTATTAACTGATTTAATAAGATAATTTTTTTCAATATCAGTTATCTCAGGATTGTCGTAAGTTTTTACTTCATGATCTGTTGTTCCAATTAATGTAAATTTATCCAAATACGGTATTAAAAATATTATTCGTTTATCACTCAACTGTAGTATATAAGCCTGTTCACCAAAATATAGTTTCTCTGTTATAATATGACTTCCTTGCACATGGCGTATTTTCTTTTTAGATTCAATTCCAATAATATTTTTTAACACATCTAAAACATAGGGACCTGAAGCATTTATAATAACTTTTGATTGCAACACCTCGCCATTACTTAAAAAAACTTCCCAATAATTTTTTTTTCTAACAACTTTTTGGACTTTTGAATTAGTGCAAATTTTAGCACCTCTGCTTATTGCATCTTGAGCATTTAAGAGAACCAACCTAGCATCATCAACAAATAAGTCTGAGTATTCATAGCCAGTTATGAAATTAGATTTAATAGGGTTTTCATTATAATCAGTAACTAAGTTTACCACCTTTGATTTTGGAAAGGATATAAATCCTCCCATCCAATCGTATAGCATTAATCCTAAACGTATCAACCATGTAGGGCGTAAACTTGGCACATGGGGTAAAACAAATCTTATCGGTTTGGTAATATGGGGTGCTATTTTTCTAATCACCTCACGCTCTTTTAAAGACTCTCGTACTAATCTAAATTCGTAATTTTCTAAGTATCTTATTCCACCATGTATTAATTTTGTGGACCAAGATGAAGTTTTTGAAGCCAGATCCCCTTTTTCAATTAATGTAACTTTTAAACCCCTTCCGGACGCGTCTCTTGCGATTCCTACTCCATTAATCCCACCACCAATAATCAATAAATCTTGCAAAGCATCTTTACCTTAAAGGAAAAAAAATAATTTTTGAAAATTTTCTATTTTTTCTTGTTCATTTTAATCAAAATAGTTGAAAAATTTATTGACAAATCGATCAATATTTCAATCTTTTATAAAGTAGTCACTTAAGGTCATTGTATAATGAGCAACATCTAAATATGAAAACCTATCTCTTAAAAGAAAAGAATTCTTTATTGCAAGATTGTAAAAATTATTTGGTATTCTTAACTCAACATTGTTTGTAGGTGCACCACAATTTTTCAAAGCTTTTTCAATGCTTTCTGTTGGTAAAAGGTGCTTTTTAAGAATTGCTTTTTGTTCTGGCCACTTTTTTTCTAGCAAATTATTTAGATTATCTAATCTCTCACCATCAAAATATTTTTTTTTAAATTGCTCATACATTTGAGTAAAAATTTTATCTCGGAAATTATTATCAGTTATATTTAATTTTTTAAATACCAGCGTATCAGAAAAATTAATAATCTGATTTTGAATTTTTGATAATAAAATTGTTGTTACAGCAACTTGCTCTCCATGAAGTGTTCCAGGATGTTTTTCACCCATAAACATATCTATATAATGACTAATTAAATGTTCTCCCATACTTCCAGCATGAGTTGAACCAATTATGATAGCCGCAATGCCATTTAGCAAAGTCATTCTAGATAGTGCCGCAAGTGTATCATAGTCGCCTTCTAAAATTTTATATGAATCATCCAAAAGCAATCTCTCATCTTCATATTGCAGTGCGAATGGCGTTTCGTCATACTCCGTGCTTAAAAATAAATGAGAAGTAAGCCAATCAATTTGACAAGTGCTACGGCAAAGAACGTCACCCAATGCACTTCTTAAAAGACGTAATGGCGCCATTCTAAGATTGTCTAAGTCAATTATAATTGATTGAGCAATTTTAGATTTTATTGTTTCTTTAACACCATTATTAGTTAGAGAAACAGTACTTGTAGTTGCTGCAGCAGTAAGGGAGCTACAAAACACTATTAAGTTTTGGTTATTTTTAAAAGAAACAAATTTACATAAATCAATTAATGATCCAGATCCGATTACAATAATATTTTCATATTCTTTTGAAGATAGAGATAAATTAGTGGCAAATGTTTGGCTAGACTCATATTTTTTTAATATGTTAAGGTCAAAATCTAAATTGTTATTCCTTAAAGATTTTAATACTTTTTCGCCAAAAGCTTTGAACGAGTTCTCTCCAGATATCACTAAGTTTTTTTTATTTAATAAGTTTTTGGTAAATTTAAATTTTATATTTTCAATAGATCTCTCTATGACTATCTCATCAATAGGGATAGATACACTTTTATTGGAAAAAGGGCTGATATAACTTCCTGAAAGAAGATTGTTGATAACTCCTAAATACTTACTCATTAACACTGAAAATTGTGATCTTTTTATTGAACATCTTTATTAAAATAACATAAATCACGTTGTCTTTAATATGTTTAATGCTAATCTTATAAATAATAGGAGGAATAAGATATGTCTCATTCGAAGATGAAGAGTGCTATTGACACTTTCCTTAAGGGAAAAATGTCTAGACGTGATCTCCTAATCAAAGCTGGAAAATATGGTATTGGATTTGCTGCATTAACCAAGTTAATGGGAATGCAAGTAACAAGTGCCTTAGCTGCCCAAGACTTTGATTGGAAGAAACACAGTGGCACTACAATCAAACTTTTAATGAATAAACATCCATACATGGACTCCATGATTGCGGAACTTGACAACTTCAAAGCCCTAACAGGCATGAATGTTGAATATGACATTTTCGCAGAAGATGTTTATTTTGACAAAGTAACGGCTGCTTTATCATCTAAGTCATCAGAATACGATGCATTTATGACAGGTGCTTACATGACTTGGACTTATGGTCCTGCAGGATGGTGTGCAGATTTAAATGACTTTATTCAGGACTCAAATAAAACAAATCCAAGTTACAACTGGAATGATGTAGTAGGTAATTTAAGAGATGCTTGCTCTTGGAGTGGTGTGGCTGGTGATGTACCAGGTGCAGCAGGATCCAAACAGTGGTGTATGCCTTGGGGTTTTGAGTTAAACAGTGTTACTTATAACATGAGATATTTTGAAAAGGCGGGCATGAAGCCTCCAGGAGATCTTGTTGAAATGACAGATCAAGCAGAATATTTCACAAAAAATGCTGGATCAAATGAATGGTCTTATGGTATCGGAACCAGAGGAAGTAGAAGTTGGGCAACAATCCACCCAGGATTTATGTCAGCATATGCTAACTATGGACTGGTAGATTTTGAGAATAATGGTGGAAAATTAAAAGCTGCTATGAACTCTCAAGCGTCTAAAGACTTCCATAAACAATGGGTAAAAATGATATCATCATCTGGACCTGCAAACTGGTCTGGTTACACATGGTATGAAGTAGGAAATGATATTGGAGCTGGAGCTTCAGCTATGATTTTCGATGCTGATATTTTAGGCTACTTCTTCAACGGAAATCCAGAAAATAAAGAAGCTGGAAACTTCGGTTTCCATGGTTTCACACCTAATCCAAGTGCAAGTGCTCCAACACCTAACGTTTGGATCTGGTCTCTAGCTATGAGCAACTTCTCTAAAAAGAAGGATGCTGCTTGGTACTGGATGCAATGGTGTAATGGACCAGAAAATGCAATGGCTGGTGGTGTTAAACATAACCAAGTGAACCCTGTGAGAGAGTCTGTTTGGGCCTCAGGTGATTTTGACGATAAAATTCGTGGAACATCTCCTGGTTACATGGAGCAATATAACAGCTCAATAGATGGATCAAAAATCCACTTCACAGCTCAGCCTTTATTCTTTGAAACAACAACAGAATGGGCTGCAGCACTTCAAGAGATGCAAACAGGATCAAATGTTGATGAAACACTTGATAAATTAGCATCTAAGATTGACAGAATGATGAAAGATGTTGGTCTAGCTTAACAACCTCCTTGTTTTCTACACCGTTTTATCTCGATAAAGCGGTGTAGATCTTTAAGATGAAAATTAACCGTAAACTTTTTCCCTATGTACTTACCTTACCTGCTTTGCTTGTATGTGTTGGTATATTAATTCCTTTTTTTACTGCAGTTTACTATTCGCTTCAAAGATACAATTTGAAAATGCCTCACATGAAGGGTTTTATTTGGTTTGATAATTATGTAAATATATTTACGGACCCTTCTTTTTGGAACACAATAAGAGTCTCACTCACCTATACATTTTTTACAATAATTATTGAACTTTTACTTGGACTTGGAATAGCTTTACTTTTAGCTAAACGTACTTGGCTTAATAATGTTTTGGGTGTTTTATTAGTTCTACCACTAATGATAGCACCAGCTCTTGCCTCTTTAATTTGGAGACTTTTAATTAATCCTAATTTTGGTGTTGTTAATTATATTTTATCGTTTTTGGGATTAGAGGATTTCACCTGGGCTAGTCACCCAGATACAGTTTTATTTACTTTGATCATGGTAGATGTATGGGTATTTACACCATTTATAATGATTTTACTTTTAGCGGGTTTAAGATCACTTCCAAGGCAACCTTTTGAAGCTGCCGAACTAGACGGTGTACCCGAGTATTATAAATTTTTCAGGATTACCCTTCCGATGTTGTTCCCCTTTATCCTTACTGCCTCACTATTTAGATTATTAGAGAGCATACAACAATTTGACATTATTTATGCTCTTTCTCAAGGTGGGCCAGGTGAAAGTAGTATGGTTTTTCAAGTTTCGGCATACCTTCAAACTTTCCAATACACTAACATTGGAAAAGCTGCTGCGATGATGGTTGTTTTATGGGCAATTTGTTATTTCTTATGTCATGTTTTTGTCCAACAATGGCATAAGCTAAAAATTAAAACTAAAGGGGAGCTGCTTCAATGAGTATTAATATATGGAGTATTCTTAAATTTTTCGCTTACGTGGCTATAATTATGTTTTTTTTATTCCCAATAGCCTGGATTTTTAACATGTCTTTTATGACTAATGATGAGATTTTAAGAAAAGTGCCAGTTTTATTTTATGAACCCACTTTTAAAAATTATATAGGTCTATGGGAGGGAGAAATCGCAATTGAGGGGTTTGCCACAATGTATGTTTATTTCAAACAAAATTTAATTAATAGTGCAATACTCTCAGTTGGTTCGGTTTCAGTAACATTACTTCTAGGGGTTCCGGCTGCATATGCTTTTGCTAGATATAAGTTTAAGGGAGGCGAGGACATAGCTTTCACACTTCTAAGTTTTAGATTTGCTCCAGCGTTACTAATTATTCTTCCACTAAATCTATATTTTTCAGAAATAGGATTATACGACAGCTACTTTGCTTTAATATGGGTATATCAATTAATAACACTTCCTCTTTTATTATGGATAGTTAGAGGTTACTTTGAGGACATAAGCCCAGATATCGAATATGCCTATAGATTAGACGGTCACTCTTGGTTTCAATCTTTTTGGAAAATTTCAATACCATTAGCTAAACCTGGAATAGCTGCCGCATCCTTATTATGTTTCATATATGCTTGGAATAATTTTGTATTTGCGCTTATACTTGGCTCAAGTCAGATTCAACCAGTCACTGTTGGTGCGTTAGCATTTATTACTGCCAGTGCGATACCTTATGGTTTAATTGCGTGTGGTATTGTTGTTTCAGTTTTACCGACTTTAATTTTAGCATTATTTATTCAAAAATATCTTGTACAAGGATTAAGTCTAGGCGCCATTAAAGGATAAGGATGTCTTATTTAGATTTAGATAATTTATCCAAAAGTTTTAAAGACGATAAAATAATTTCTAATTTAAATGCCAAGATTGAAAAAGGAGAATTTTTTGTAGTTTTTGGCCCGTCTGGATCAGGCAAAACTGTCCTATTAAGACTTTTATCTGGAATTATGATGGCAGACAGTGGTGAAATAAAAATGGATAATCAAATCATTAATGAACTTCACCCTGAAGAAAGAGATGTATCCATGGCATTTCAAAATTTTGCTTTATACCCCCATATGAAGGCATACGAAAATATTGCTAGTCCACTAAGGGCAAAAAACAAAAATATGCCAGAAAATGAAATTCATGAAAAAGTCAATGAAATCGCCAATCTTTTAAAAATAGGGCATGTCCTTAATCAATTTCCAAAAGAATTATCTAATGGTCAAAAACAGAGAACATCACTTGCAAGAAGTTTGGTGGACAAGCCATCTGTAGTTTTGTTAGACGACCCGCTAAGGAATGTTGATGCTAAAATTAGATTTGAAATGAGACTTGAACTACCAAAGGTTTTAAAAGAATTTAATACGACTGTAATTTACATTACTCAAGACTTCAGAGAAGCTATGGCTTTGGGGGATAGAATAGCAGTTTTATATGGCGGTAAATTTAATGATATTGACTCTCCAAAAAATATATATCAAAACCCTTCTTCATTAACTACCGCAAAGCTTTTTGGAGACCCTACAATTAACAATTTTGATGCAACTATTAAAAAGCAAGATGGTTTCGTCGAAGTCGATGTAAATGGTGAAATTTTTAATTTAAAGAGAAATACTAAAATCCAAGATGGCAAATGTATTGTTGGCATACGTCCAGAAGATATAGTTTTATCGAACGTTCACTCAGAAAATTCTATAGAAGTGGAGTTCAGAACAAAGACCCCTTTAA
>CACDTV010000017.1 GCA_902555695.1 uncultured Alphaproteobacteria bacterium
CCTCTAATAATAAATCTCAAACTCATATTTACATGAAAAATAAAAATTTATTTGATAGTAAACTTAAAAAAATATTATCCACCTTTGGAACAATTGTTAATGTTAGAGACGAAGACCGAATTAATTTTGCTACATCTGTCTTTGGTAGTGGACCGGCATTTATTGCATATATTGTAAATGTTTTTGTAAAAGCCTCAAAGAAACTAGCTAAGCCTTACAATATCAATGAAAAAGAGGTAATTGAGTTATTTAAAAATGTGATAGAAACTAACAATTCATCTAAAATGTTAGATGTATTTATAAATTCTATTTCTAGTAAGAAAGGTACCACACAAGCTGGTGTTAATTATATTAAATCACAAAATATAGAGAAAATAATATATACTGCACTTAAAAGATCTTACGAAAGAGCTAAGGAAATAGATAGTGAGAAAAAAAGCACAAAATCTTAATAAAACAATTTTAAAAAAAATCAATACAATAGCTCATTTAAAAAGTTTTCCCTCTAAAATTAAATCAATTAGTTCAGAATACAAAGATCTCAACATTTTTATCAAAGATTTTGAAAATTTTATTTCCAGTGAATTAAAAATTCCTGCTAAAGACCTTTCCTCACAAGACAAAATTTTTGAAGGTATAATTAATAGATTAGATTTTCTAAATAATTATAAAAATATAACATTAAGAATTTATTTGGAGTCACAAAAAAAACCAAAATATTTTTTAAATTTATCAAAAAATATTAATAATTATTTTAATTTATTTTTAAATTCTCACGTTGAAAAAATAATTACTAACGTTATTTACCTATATGCTTTTAATGTTTGGATTGAGGATAATAATAGTATGGATAAAACTATGGCTTCTATAGGGAATGCATTCGATAATCTTAATAAGGCAAAGTCATTTATTAGAAAAAGATGATTAATTATTCTGACTTTGAAAAAGTTGATATCAGAGTTGGAACAGTGATCGAGGCAAAACTTAACAAAAAATCAAACAAACCAAGCTTATATTTACTTATTGATTTTGGTGAAAAGATTGGTCAAAAAAAAACTTCAGCACAGCTTACCAAATACTATCTCCCAGAGGAATTAATTGGCAAACAAGTAGCTGCAGTAATAAACTTCCCCCCAAAACAAATTGGTAAAATGATTTCTGAAGTATTAGTTTTAGGTTTTCCTGATGATGAAAATAATCCAGTATTAGTTATGCCCTCTATTAAAATTTCAAATGGAGGTAAGCTTTTTTGATCCTAAATTTGCAGTAATACAGTTACTTTTAAGCCACCATATGACGACTTTTGGAAATTTAATTCTCCATTATTTAATTTTATCAACTTTTGAACAATAGACAGTCCTAATCCTGTGCCCTGATTTAATTGATCAGAGCCTTTAACAAAGGGCCTTATTAATTGTTCTTGTGATAAATTTGTACCCGGGCCGTTATCTTCAATCTCAATTTTCCACTTATTGTCCAATAAATTTGAACTAATAAATATTTTCTCAGCAAACTTATCAGCATTATCTAATATATTCATAATAGCTCTTGTTATTTGATTTTTTCTGATAAGTATTTGATTTGAATTATTGCTCAAAACTTCAAGTTTTGAATAGTTTTGAGCTAAATTGGATATAAAATTTGACGTCTCTATTTCATCTAAATTTTCATTTTTTTCATTTTTAATAAAGTCAAGGTAATGATTAAGCATAATATTCATTTCTGAGATATTTTGAGAAATTGAGCTTTTTAATTTTTCGTTATTAATTTCCTCAATCATTAAATTAATTCTTGTTAGTGGTGTCTTTAAATCATGGCTAATACCAGCCAACATATTTCTTTGATTATCAAGAGTGCTATTAATGTTATTGTGCATATTATTAAAGTCTTTTATCAAACCCCTGACCTCTGATGATCCAGTTGGTTTTAAATTTGGAGTTTCAATTCCTCTTCCAAAACTTCTTGTGATAATTCCAAGTCTTTTTAATGGTTGAATTTGTTTTTTAATAAATAAATATGAAATTAAAGATAAAATAATACTTACGGCAATTGTCCATAGAAAAAATCCACTAACGGTTTTAGTTTCTACTCTCTTCTTTGGAATTAAGTAGTAATAATCTAACTTTTTTTCATCAAAAAATACAAAGTGTGTTTGATTTTGCAAAACTCTAAAATTTTCAGATATTTGGCCAAGCGAATATTTCATTCGTTTTTTAAATATCCAATTTGAAACCTCTTCCGCTTCATTTATATTGAAATTATCAGTTCTTATAATTTGTAAAGTATTTGCATAATTATCAAGAGAAGATGAGTCTTTCTGCATCTCTAAAATTTTAATTTCGTTGGAAATTGATTGAGCACTCCTCTTTAATACTAAATCCCAGTGTAATTCAAAAAATATTACAATTCCTACTATTTGAACTAATACTATAGGTATTGTTATTAGATAAACAGATCTTACTAAAAGGCTTTCTGAAAAATTATTCCATTTAAACATTAAATGAAAATCTTATATCCTTTTCCATGAACTGATCTAATTATATCTTCTAGATCACACTCTTTTTTAAGTTTTAATCTTAATCTTGAAATTTGCATATCACCACTCCTTGACAAATAATCTAGTCCTAGCTCTGTATTTAACAAGTCTCTAGTTAAATATTGATGAGAATTATTTATTAAAAGTTTTAAAATTTTTATCTCGTTGCTTGAAAGATTTATATTTTGTTTTTTAAATAGTAATTGCTCCTTTTTTAAATCAAATTCAGTATTATTTCCAAAATTGATCACATCAAGCGATTGTTTTTTTAATATATTTTTTTCTATCTTTAGCAATAATTCTCTTGAGTCAAATGGTTTACCAATATAGTCGTCAGCTCCAAGTTCTAATCCGGTAACTCTGTCATCAACATTACTTAATGCGGAGAGAAAAATTACTGGCGTGTTGAGTCTATTTTTAATTGTGTTTTCATAAAAATCTAAACCAGTGCTATCAGGAAGCATGACATCTAAAATTATTAGATCAAATAAAAATAAATTTACTAATTTTTTTGCCTCCTCTATGTTTACTGCTTTAGATACCACATAATCATTATTAACTAATAATTTTTCAATAAGAGCTTGAAGTGTCTCGTCATCTTCAACTAAAAGTATATGCCTATCATTCATTACAAAGACTCTAATATATTAATGAAGCCAGACATATTTTTAGGATCAGTTTTTTTAAAGATCTTTATAATTTTTTCATTTATTCTATCAGTTGTTTTTTGAATTAGATCCTCCCCATTTTGAGTAATTAATATATTTTTATTTTCTAATTTTAATACATTTTTTACTTGTAATTCTTTTAATATCAAATTTAAATTTTGCTTTTTTAATAAAACTTTATTAGCTATATCAATTTTTCTTTTAAATCCTTTTTTAATTTCTAGAATAACTATTAACTCATTAAACGTTAAATTATTTAATTCACAACAAATTTGAATTTCTCTATGAAGGGATTTATAAGATCTATGTAAACCTAAAATTATTTCTAGAGTATTTTCTTTTTTAAAGTATAAGGTGTCTGCAAAACTTAAATTCATAAAATTTAAGATAATTATATTGTGAATTTTCACAAATAATATTACATTATTTCGAATTATGGAAATTATCCCCTTTGATAAAAGAATTGGTTTCATTTGGTATAATGGTGAGTTCGTTGAATGGCAAAATGCAACCACTCATGTATTAAATCATGGACTCCATTATGGTAGTTGTGTTTTTGAGGGACTTAGGGTTTATGGTGAAAAGATTTATGAATTAGAAAAACATACTGATAGATTATTTTTTTCTGCACAAAGAATGGGCATAGAAGTGCCATATTCAAAAAATGAAATAAATAATGCTCAAGAAGCAACAATAAAAAAAATGAACATAAAATATGGTTATGTACGCCCAGTTATTTGGAGAGGCAGTGAAATGATGGCTATCTCTGCACAGAAAAATAAGATTAATGTAGCTGTTGCAACTTGGGAATGGCCTAGTTATTTCACTAAAGAAGATCGATTAAAGGGCATATCTCTTCAGACAGCAGTTTGGAAAAGACCGCCACCAGATTGCATACCGACTGATACTAAAGCCGCTGGCCTGTATATGATTTGCACTCTAAGTAAGCATGAAGCTGAAAAAAATGGCTTCACAGATGCTTTAATGCTTGATTATAAAGGTAGAGTTAGCGAGTCTACTGGCTCAAATATTTTTTTGGTAATTAATGGTGAAATTCACACCCCCGTGCCTGATTGTTTTTTAAATGGAATTACACGTCAGGCTGTCATTGAAATTGCTAAAAATGAAGGTATGAAAGTTATTGAAAGAGATATATACCCAGATGAAATAAAAAATGCTGAAGAAATTTTCCTAACAGGCTCTGCAGTAGAAGTAACCCCAGTAGGAAAAATAGATAATCAAACTTTTAAAGTTGGAGATATTACAGCTAAGATTTCAAGTCTATATATGAAAGAGGTAGACCCCAACTACAAAGATAATTAATTAATAATATCTTTCCATTTTAGCATTTTTTCATTATCTAAGTTTTTTTGTAATACCGTTTCTTTTTCATCATTATCTAATAAATGAAATTTCCAAAAAGCTACATCTATCTTTAAGCTATCAATAACAAACTCACAAGCCTCTATAGCGTTTTGACGATGAGAGGAAGCAGTAATTACTAAGACAATTTTTTCTCCTAAATTTAATTTTCCTATTCGGTGGATTATTAAACATTCATTTAGTTTCCAACTACTTAATGCTTTGCTTCTTATTTTTTTAAGCTGAGCTAATGCTAATTCTTCATAACACTCTAAATAAATTCCTTTTATTTTCATATTTGATGAGCTTAAATCAGATCTAACTGTTCCTAAGAAGAAACTGTATGCACCATTTGTATCGGATGAAACACATTTAAATTCTGTTTCTAGATCAAAATTATCATTAGTTATTTTAATCATTATCCACCTGTAACGGGAGGTAGCAAAGCTAATATATCACCATTATTAAGTGTTTGATTATCATCATCTATTTCCGTCAAGTTTAAAAAATATTTTACGCTCTTGTCTTCAAATATTTCTTGAAATACAGGGTCTTTTGAAATGAGATTATTTTTCAATTCTTTAAAACTTATTGTTTGATGTAATTCAATTAAGTCATGACTTTTTTTAAGCTTTACTCTTATCCAAGAAAAATATTTTAATGTAATATTCAAATATGTTTAAGACCTTTTGCTACATAATTATATCCAGATAATAAAGTAATTATAGCGGCTAGCCATAATGTGACTAAGCCTAAATTCCAAAGAAAATCATTTAATTCAAAACCTAATCCTATTATGAGAATAGATAAACTAACCATTTGAAATGTAGTTTTATATTTAGCTAGTTTGCTTACTGGCATATCAGTATTTAGTTTGGCTAAAAATTCTCTTAAACCAGAAATTGCAATTTCTCTTAATAAAATAACTATGGCTGGAATAACATGAATGTCCGCGATTACTCTCGTGTCTATCAAAACTATGATGACAGCTGCTATTAATAGTTTATCAGCAATAGGATCAAGTAAAGTACCAAGCTTAGATGATTGATTCAATGTTCTTGCTAAATATCCATCAAAATAATCAGATATAGATGAAACTATAAAAAGTAAGCCTGCAACAAGAACTACTTTAGAATTATCGGAGAACAGTAAATATAAAATTATGGGAATTAAAATAATTCTTACAAAAGTAATAATATTGGGAATTGTATAAATTTTAGCCATTTATCTTATCCAATATAGCCTTAATATTTTTCGAATTTAATCCTTTTATTTGAGCTAACTCATCTCTGTTGGCTTTCTTTAGATTTTGAACACTTCCAAAAAAATTGATGACCCTCATTTTTTTTATTTTCCCAATACCAGATATATCATCTAAAAAACTTGTTTTTAGGGAGTCGGACATCCTTTTCATGCTATTTTTTTTGGATAATTTGTGAGCCTGATCTCTCATTTTTTGTATAAAACCCTCTATTTGGGGGCTATCTTTCAAAGATAGATTTTTTTCACTAAGAGTGTGATATCTGTCAAATCTAAAATCTCTTTTAAAACCTTTAGACACCCCAATTAACTTTATACTTTCACTAATACCGCTTTCTTCAATAATTTCATGGCAAATTTTTAAATAAGGTTGACCCCCATCAATAATTATTAAATCTGGTAAAATTTTATCATCTTTGGAGAAACGAGATTTAAACACCTTTCGCATTAAATCTGCATCACCAAACTTTTTTAAATCGTAATCTTTAAATTTATATGTTCTTGAATCCTTTATACTAAAACCCTCTTCATTAAACACTACATATGATGCTACAGCATAGTTGTTACCGAAAAAACTATTATCGTAAGCCTCAACACGTTCAATTTTATTATTAATATTAAACCTATTTTTCATTAAAGTTAAAATTTCTTGATTATTAATAAACTTTTGTTTTTGAAGATTTACTTCTTTATCATTTCTTTTTGCGGTAAGTTTTGAAATTTTCTGAACACCATTAATTTTGCTACTTTTTAGAAATACATCAATCTTATAATTATCTCTCATAATTGACTTAAATTCATTATATCCATTAATTCTTTTTGAAATTATTATTTTATTAGGTCTGAAGTTTTTTAAATAAAATTGTATAATTAAAGATGTAAGGTCTATATCATCTTCAAACTTTTCAGAATAGTAAATTAAATTCCCGCCAAGATATCGCCCATACCTAATGAATCCAATGTATATTGAGAAATGTTTTTTATCATCAATATGAATATAGTCATAATTTGTATCTTGAGTACTGATTTTCACTTCCTCTCTAATGATAAAATTTAAAGATTGTATACTATCTCTTAGCTCTGCTGCCTTTTCATAGTTTTGACTTTCACTAAAATAAACCATTTGTTTTTCTAATTTATCAAATATTTTTTTTTGGCCTCCTTGAAAAAATTTAACTGTATCATCAACTTGATTTTTGTATTCATTTTGACTTACTTTATTCACGCATGGAGCGGAGCATTGTTTTAAGTCATAAAGTAGACATGCCCGTTTTCTATTTTTAAACTCTAAGTCACTACAACTCCTTAACTTAAAAGATTTCTGTAAAATTTTTATGACTTTGTCTGTTTTTAATGCAGAGGTAAATGGACCAAATACTTTATCTTCACTAGAAAATTCATTTCTAAATCTGGTCAGTCTTGGAAAGTCACCTTTAGTAATTTTAATTAATGGAAAGCTCTTATCATCTTTTAAACGAATATTATATCTCGGCGAAAATTTCTTGATAAGTAAAGCCTCTAATAATAATGCATTTCTCTCAGACTCTGTTAGCTCAAAATCAATATTTACTGTTTGTGAAACCATTTTTTGAAGTCTTCTTGGAAGTTTTGGGAGATTACCGTAATTAGATAATCTCCTTTTGATATTAATAGCTTTTCCTATATAGATTGGGTTATCTTTTTTATTTTTAAAAAGGTAAACCCCTGAACTTTGAGGTGCGTTTTTTATTCTGTTTTTAAGAATTTCAAGCCCAATCATATGTCTATATTACAGACATTTTATAAATCACAAAAAAAATTAATGAGTTTCTAATCAAAAAATAGATAGTATAAGTAACTAAATTATCAAATTAAAACATGGACTGGGATAAACTTAAAATTTTTCATAATGTTGCACTAGATCTTAATATTTCAGAAGCAGCTAATAAAATGAATATAAGTCATTCATCTATAAGTAGACAGATTAGCTCACTAGAGAGAGATTTGAAAGTATCACTATTTAAAAGACATGCCAGAGGACTAACATTGACTGAACAAGGTAAAATTTTATTCAAAACAGCACATGATATATTTGGAAAGATAGCTCTAACTGAGTCTCAATTAACTTCTTCTAAAGAAAAACCTACAGGCTCACTACACATAGCTGCCACTGTTGCCTTTGGTACCACATGGCTTGCCCCAAGAATAGCGAAGTTTTCAAACTCATATCCTGATATTGATATTTCTATAAGAATTGAAAATAAATATACAGATCTTTCCTTAGGTGAGGCTGATGTAGCTTTACGATTAAAAGAGCCTACACAAATGGATTTAATTCGTTTTCCTTTGTATGAGTTTCAATTTAAAATTTACTCTTCACCAGAGTACATTGAAAAATTTGGTATACCAAAAAGTGTGAGTGATTTATCAAAACATACAATAATTGCTTTTGGTCATGATGTTGAGCCATCTATACCCGATGTAAACTGTATTTTGGATTTAATTCCTAAATCAAAAAAACCCAAGACCATTTATATATCTAATATGTATGGAGTTATGAGAGCTATTGGAGGAGGAGCGGGCATTGGTGCCTTACCAGAATATATGAAAATATCTAATAACAATCTTGTTCCTATTTTACCTAATGCAAATACTCCAAAGACAATAATTTATTTTACTTATCCTCCTGAATTGAAGGGCTCTAAAAAAATTGAAGCTCTCAGGGATTTTTTAGTGAGAGAAGTAAATAAAGAAAAAAAAGTTTAGTCTTTTTTTATAAATTTTTTATTAC
>CACDTV010000018.1 GCA_902555695.1 uncultured Alphaproteobacteria bacterium
GAAGAGGATTTTAATCAACAACAAAACCAAGAAGAAAATCAAGCCCAAAAACCTGAAGAAAGCCAATTAGAGGAAAATATGCATACTCCAGAAAATGACTCAGATAATAGTCAATCTAGTGTTCAAGGAGAAGAGATCGATATTGAAATTTCAGACCAACAAATTGAAGATATATTTAAGTCAATTGATAGCTATAGAAACCTTAATCAAAATTATAAAGCAGCTACTAATCAATATGATGAAATCATAGAAGCAATTAAACTATGTGATCATGAAGAGTTAGTGGCCCTAAGAAGGCAACTCGATGAAAAATGTGATTTATATCAAAAGCAAATATCAAGATTAGCAAATAAATTGTATCGAAAGCTTCAATCAAAACAAAATAGGTCATGGAATTTTGATTTAGACGAAGGTGTTCTAGATACTTCAAAACTTACCAGGGTTATAACTAATTCAAATAGTTCTCTCTCTTTTAAAAAAGAAAAAGAAATTAAATTTGAAGATACAACCGTAACTTTGTTAATTGATAATTCAGGATCAATGAGAGGAAAACCTATTATGATAGCTGCTTTAACAACTGACATGATAGCCGCTACTTTAGAAAAATGCAAAATCAAAGTTGAGATTCTTGGTTTTACAACAAAAGCATGGAAAGGTGGAAAAACTCGAGAGCATTGGCTCAAAAATGGAAAGCAGAAAAATCCTGGAAGACTTAATGACCTAAGACATATAATTTATAAATCTGCTGACCAAAACTCAAAAAAATCCAAAATAAATTTAGGCCTAATGTTAAAAGAGGGTCTATTAAAAGAAAATATTGATGGTGAAGCACTTCTTTGGGCTAGTTCTAGAATTTCGAAAAGACCTGAAAGTAGGAAAATACTAATTGTTATATCTGATGGCGCCCCCGTAGATGACTCAACTCTGTCTGTAAACAATAGTAATTATTTAGAAAAACACCTCAAAAGTACTATTCTTGCGATTGAAGAGAAATCAAACATTGAACTATTAGCAATCGGTATAGGTCATAACGTAGGTCAGTATTACAGTAAAGCAATTACCATTCATGATGTAGAAGAGTTAGGTGGAATTATGTTTGAAAAAATAGAGTCATTATTCGACTAAATTAGACAAAATTTTATTTTTATACTCTTCAAATCTATCCTCATTTATAGATAATCTTATTTCTTCAAAAAACTTATTCATAAACCAAATATTATATATTGATAAAATGGTCATACCGAGCATCTCATTAGCTTTAAACAAATGATGTATATAAGATTTTGAAAATTTATTTATCTCCTGTAATTCACATTCTTCATCAATACTAGAATGATCGTCTTTAAATTTTGAGTTGTTTAAATTAATTCCTTTACTACTTAGTTTTGACATCATAATACCATGTCTAGCAATCCTTGTAGGTGATACACAATCAAATGTGTCATATCCAGAACTTACACCATGCAAAATATCATCTAGTCCTCCAATTCCTAGAATATGAATAGGTTTTGATTTATCTATATAATTTTCACAGATAGAAAAGATATCGTACATCTGATTTTTTGTACTCCCCAAAGAGCCACCTATTGCAAGTCCATCAAAATTTTTTGAGCATGTTTCTTCACAAGCAATCTTTCTTAAATCCTCATAAACACCCCCTTGTATTATACCATATAGTGACTGTTTTCCTGAGGAACCAAAGGTTGAGTTATACTTTTTAAATTTTGAGTCGAAAGAATTTATACATCTTTCTGCCCAGCGATGACTCATGTACATAGACTTTTCTGTATATTTTTTTGAGACATTAAAGGGCGTACATTCATCTAAGACAAAAATTAGATCAGCGCCAAAGTCACGTTGTAATTCAATTGATCTCTCAGGTGATAAGAATACTTTATCTCCATTTATATAATTTCTAAATGATGCACCATCCTCAGTTATTTTTATGAGAGATTTTCTCTTTGCATTATTATTTTTTCCTTTAATTTCCTCTGAAACTGACCCATATCCCAGTGAAAATATTTGATATCCCCCGCTGTCAGTCATCATAGGTCCATTCCAATCAGTAAAACTTTGTAAACCCCCTTCTTTTGATATGATCTCTGAACCCGGTTGAAGCATTAAATGATATGTGTTTGAAAGAATAATTTGTGTTCTTGCTAATTTTAATTGAGAGGGAAGTACAGATTTGACAGTGGCCTTGGTACCACAAAAAATAAATGAAGGTGTATTGATTTTACCGTGTGATGTATTAATTAATCCAAGTCGAGCATTTGATAATTTTGACTTTTTTTTTACTTGAAAAAAATTAGTCAAGTTTAGATGGCAAAAAGATCTTCGCTAAATAAATAAATATTGTATCAAATAGACTTAATAGAATTCTAAGTAAATAAATACCTATTCCGTAAGAAATAATTAGGTCAAATAAAGGAACTGGGTTAGAAGATAAGATATTAAATGCAAGAACACTAAATATAATATTATCAATAAATTGCGATACAATTGTTGATGCATTATTTCTAAACCAAAGGTTAGTATTTTTATTTTTTAAATAAGAAAATATAAAAATATCAATTTTTTGACTTATAAAAAAAGCACAAATACTTCCAACTATTATTGGAAACTGTGGAAGGAAAATAGTCATAATCGACTCATGCATACCATAGCTCCAAGACCATGCAGGATGCTCATCAGGATTAATTGGTGCCATAGATATTGTTAAAAACATAAGTACGGTTGAAAATAAGTATGCTGCAATACCTAGGTATATACATTTAGTTGCAGATTTTTTATCAAAATACTCATTCAATATGTCAGTACAAAGAAATATAGAAATAAACAAAACAGTTCCTAGGGCCATAGGTTCAGGAAAGAAAGGAAAGTCTACAACTTTAAGAACTTGAATATTAGCTAATATGATTGCAATCGCTACATAAACATAAATACCTGTCTTTCCGAAGAACTTAAGTGAGAGTAAAATTGAGAGATAACAAAATATAATTTGAAATAACCAGATAATTACAACTGAAGAGTTATTTAAGTTATTTGATAAATTTAAAAATAATTCTTGAAACATTTAGCTAGCTTTTTTGCTAACGTTTTTTTCGATTTGTTTTTTGATTTTTAAGGCTTTATCAGTTAAAGATCTTGAGCTGGTTTTATTTAAATATTGATCTAAACCACCATGTTTATCTATGGTTCTAAGTGTAGATGAGGCTATTCTTAATCTAAATTTTCTTTGTAAAGACTCACTAAATAGAGTGACACTGTTTAAATTAACCATAAAACGCCTTTTAGACTTAATATTAGAATGGCTGACGTTATGACCAGTTTGGTGTTTTTTTCCAGTAATATCGCAAGATCTAGACATGAAATGAGTTTATAATACAAAAGTCCCTTTTTTACAATAAGTAATAGTTTCTTAGAGTTTTAGATGACTTATTGCATATTTTGGTCTGTACTTCTCTAAAAGTGGGTTGATCTCATCTTTTTTTTTCAATTTAGATTTATGAATTCCATTTTTAATCCAGAGCGAGTCTAATTTCATTTTTTTACCTCCTGCAATGTCATGCCACAATGAGTCACCAATAACTAATACCTTACGAAAATTTTTAATCCTCATTTTTTTAAAAATATCCTGATATATTGGTTCGTAAGGTTTTCCATATCTTAAGACAGTCCCTCCTAAATCAGAGTATAACTCTGCTACTGTACCACCACTCATAGAAAGAGTATTTTTATTATGGACTAAGTAATCTGGGTTTGCACATAGTAGTGGAAGTTTATACTTCATAATTTTATCTAGATGTTCAGCAAAATCTAAAATAGATAATCCATCTTTTAGATCTGCAATCATAGCAAAATTTGCACTTTCAACTTTTTTAGTGCAATCCAGATTGAAATACTTAATTTTTTGCTTTGATAGCTCTAAAGGGTAACATTTTCTGCCAAACTTTTTATAAATATCTTTTTTGATGTTATTTAATGCTATTTGTCCACTAGTAATACAGTAATCAAATAGTTTTTCACTAAAACCCAATCTTTTTAAATTTGCCTCTGATTGAACAGTGGGGCTAGCTGAATTAGAAATAAGAATGATTTTTTTATTTTCTAATTTAAGATACTCTAAACATTTTTCTGCTTCTGTAAATTTTTTATGACCGTTATGAAGAACCCCCCACTGATCAAATAAAAAATAGTCATATTTCCTAACTACATTTTGAAAAGATGAAATATTTTTCAAGAGTACTGTCCAATTACCTCGGAGATGCTTCTAAATCCTTGTTGTTGAATTAAATTCATCAAATCATAAGTCATTTTTTTTACATGGTAAGGACCTTCATATGTAAAGCTACTATAAATCTGAATTAATGAAGCACCTAATTTCATTTTAGTTAAGATATCATTAGCATCAAAAATACCCCCTACTCCTATAATTTTAATTTTTCCTGATGTCAGAGTATAAAAATCTCTTATTAATTCATTTGATTTAAGGAATAATGGCCTACCACTTACCCCTCCCTCTAACTTTTCATTAACCATTGATTTATTAATTGTTGTGTTAGTCAGTATTAGCCCATCCACATCATTTGCCAGTGAAATCAAAGAAATATCCTTTTTATCCTGATCAGAAATATCTGGTGATATTTTGAATAAAATAGGGATTTTTGAGTTATTCTCATCTCTTAGCCTATGGATATTTGTAACGATCTTTTCAAAATTTTGAGATTTAAGATTATCTCTCAATCCAGGTGTATTTGGTGAAGATAAATTGATCACAATGTAATCACCAAGTCTATACAGTCTATCGAAAAGCTTTTTGAGATCATCTAAAATTTCTACGGTATCCTTATTGTTACCTATGTTTATACCAATGATTTTATCTTGGAAATTTTCTTTAAGGTTTGAGTTATTGATATTTCTTTCAAATACATCCATGCCTTTGTTATTAAATCCTAAAGAATTTATTAATGCTTTTTGTGCAGGGAACCTGTGAATTCTAGGTTTTGGGTTGCCTCTTTGAGGCAAAGGAGTCACTGTTCCCAACTCAGTAAAACTAAATCCTAAATTTAATATTGGATTTATCACCTCTGCATTTTTGTCAAAACCTGCCGATAATCCTATAGGAGTTTTGAAAGTTCTTCCCCATATTGTTTGTTCAAGGATTTCTGTATTTTTACAATTAATTTTTGGATAAATGCCTAATTTGAGAGCTTTTATAGATAGATTATGTGATAATTCTGGATCTAGCTTTTTGAGAATACGATGAGCTAAATTATACATTTAGCTTCGAGTTGAACAACTCCAGAGTTTTATCTTTTGTATAAATTTTAGTAAATGAGCCCAATCTTGGTCCATTCTCTTGGCCAAAAACAACTTGATAAATAAGTTTAAAAAATTCTTTAATATTCTCTTTATAGACAGAATTTTTTCCAACACTAAAAATTGCAGTTTGAAATTCATCTGCATCAGCCGAAGACTCTACTTCTTTTAATTTAGACACAACTTCTTTAAGTATAATTAATTCTTCAGAATTTGGAATTTTAAAGTTTAAATTTGGTTGTATAAAGTCCCTAAAATAATTAATACCACAATCAATCATTCTATTAATAAGATCAGTTTCCGCTTTACTAAAATTAGATTGATAATTTTTTATTAAACCAAAAATCACATTAGAGTCCTCAGACTTGCAAACTGATATAATATTTAGGATTAAACTATAATTAATTTTAGATTTATATGATGGGTTTTCAGCTTTATGAATATGCCAAGCAGGGTTATCTGGGTTCAGATCGTCGGACTCTAATTTGTTAACATGCGATAAGTATTCATCGGTGTTTTTAGGAATTACATCAAAATAAAGTTTCTTTGCAGTTGTTGGTCTCTGATACATAAACATGGCCAAACTCTCTTCAATAGAATATTTGAGCCAATCATCGATGCTTATACCATTGCCTTTTGACTTACTAATTTTTTCAGCATTTTCATCGAGAAATAGTTCATAAATTAAATTTTCAGGAGGCTTAGAACCGATTATCTTACATATCTTTGATGATAGGGTATAGCTCTCTGTTAAGTCCTTACCACACATTTCATAATCCACACCGAAAGCAGCCCACCTCATTGCCCAATCAACTTTCCACTGAAGTTTACAATTGCCATCTAAAACTGATTTAGACTTCAATACACCGTCCTCATAATATGAAACAGAAAATTCTTGATTATTAATTTCTTCAATTGGAACTTGCAATATTTTACCAGTTATTTCACTGATTGGAAAAAATGGACTATAAGATTTTCTTCTTTCATCACCAAGTGTCGGGAGAACTACATTAATAATTTCATCATAATTTTTTATAATTTTCTTTATTGTTTCATTAAACAATCCTGATTTATAAGCATCTGTTGAACTTTGAAAAGAAAAAGGCAAATTAAATCTATTTAAAAAATCTTTAAGTTTTGAATTATTATGTTCACCAAAACTATTAAACAACTCAAAAGGATCTGGGACGGATGTCAAAGGGTAATCAAGGTAGTTAGATAATTTTTCTTTGTTTGGGATGTTATCAGGGACTTTTCTAAAGCCATCCATATCATCAGAAAATGCTATGAGGTCTGTCTCTTTACCAGTCAATTTTTCATAGCAAAATCTTACCATATTTGTCCTTAGCACTTCCCCAAAAGTACCTATATGAGGTAAACCAGATGGGCCGTACCCGGTTTCAAAGATTATTTTGTCTTTGGGATTATTTTTTTCAAAGCGTTTTACAATTTTTTTTGCTTCATTAAATGGCCAGGATTTGTATGAGTTGTAATCAGTCAAAATTTAGGTGCTAATGTTAGAGTAATACCATTGAGCTCTTCTGTAAATGGAATTTGACATGAGAGTCTTGAATTTTTTTCTATATCCATAGCTTGGTCAAGCATAGATTCCTCATCGTCATCAGCTTTTGATATTTTTTCTAACCAATTTTCATCGATATAACAATGGCAGGTAGCGCAAGCGCAACAACCCCCACATATAGCCTCAATATCTAATCCAGCATCTCTAATAATCTCCATTATTGAAAAACCAACTGTTGCTTCAATTTTATGAGGTGAACCCTCATGATCTATAACGTTAATATGATATGTCATTTTGAAATGTTTAAATATTTAGACTATAAGATCTATCAGTTAGACAGGCTTAATGCGACTAAAATTAATATACTAAATATATTCTAAAAAATTATAAATTTAGATTAGATGTATAAAACTGAGAATTTTCAGATAAGTCTTTGGCTTGTAAGTCTCATGTCAATTATATTGCTGATGATTATTGTTGGTGGTTTGACAAGATTAACTGAGTCTGGTTTGTCCATGGTTGATTGGAGATTATTTATGGGAACAATACCCCCTTT
>CACDTV010000019.1 GCA_902555695.1 uncultured Alphaproteobacteria bacterium
AATTGACTAACATTGTATGACTCAATAGTTAAATGTCCTGAGTTGTGAACTCTGGGAGCTATTTCATTTAATAATAATTTTTTTTCTTCATTTATAAAAAATTCTAAACAAAAAGTTCCAACATAGCTTATTTTTTCTGCAAAATTATAAGCATGGTTTGTCGCTTCTTTAATGATCGATTTCTCTGAGTTAGCTGGTGAAAATGATTTGAAAAGAATTTGGTTTTTATGAATATTTTCAATTGGTTGATAGGTAAAAATAGTACCATCTTTATACCTGACAGCAATGATAGAGATTTCTTGTTGTAAATTAATTTTTTTTTCCAAAATATACTCATTATTTGGTATGTCAGATATATCTTTATAACTATTAATTACTATTTGGCCTTTACCATCATATCCAAGTTTGCGAGTCTTCAATATTGCAGGAAAAAATTTAGGATCAACTGATTTTAAATCAGATGTATTGTTAATTTCCATATAGGGAACAGTAGGGATATTAATCTTATTTACATAATTTTTTTCAGTTAATCGATCTTGAATAATTTGATTAATTTCAGAACTTGGTGAAATTTTAATCTTTTGTTCAATATATGATAAAGTTTTAAAAGGGATATTTTCAAACTCATAAGTCACAAAATCACATTTTTTAATAAAATTATCTATCTCGTGAAAATCATCATACTTTTTTATTAAGAAGTGATTTGCATATTTAATTGCTGGGGAGTCATCAGTATCAGAGTATATAAAAGTTTGAATATTTAATTTTCTAGCCACTTGGCATAACATCATACCCAATTGACCTCCACCTAAGATACCGATGATCATTATCTAGGTGTCTTTTTAACTTTTTTTGTTTGAGCCAGTCTCCATTTTACTAAACTTCTTTCAATATTGGGGTCATAATTACTAATAATTGAAGCTGCATATAATGCAGCATTTTTGGCTCCATTTTCACCAATAGCCACAGTTCCAACTGGAATGCCAAAAGGCATCTGAGCTATTGAAAGTAAACTATCTAAGCCTTTTAGTGTTTTTGACTCAATTGGTACCCCGATTACTGGAATATGAGTTATAGCTGCTATCATGCCTGGTAAATGAGCAGACCCACCAGCTCCAGCAATAATAATCTTAATACCTCTGTCATAAGCTTGTTCAGCATACTCATAGAGTCTTTTGGGAGTTCTGTGAGCTGAAACTATTTTTTTTTCATGGACAATCTTTAATTCTTTTAGAATTTTACCCGTATGCCTAAGTGTGGACCAATCGCTTTGGCTTCCCATTACTATTGAGATTTTAGGGATAGATATTTTCATTTTTTTGAAAACTTTTTTTCAGTGATTTTGAAGTAAAGTTTATAAGGCATTACTTTACCAAATTTCATTATAGAATTAAAAGGAAAAGGGAAGGATATTTCAAAACCTTTTTTATATATTTTACTATAAATAATCCTAGCTGCATCTTTGGGTGAGATTAAATATGGCATTTTAAATGAATTTACTTTTGTAGCAGGAGTTTCTACAAATCCTGGACAGATAAGTTTTACATTGAGATTATCATGCATTTCAGATTTTATAGCCTCGGCTAGATTAATTAAAGCCGCTTTTGAGGGTCCGTATAAAATAGATTTTGGGAGACCCTTATATCCAGCTGTGGAGGACATTATTGCCAAGGTATAATTTGAATTTAGCTCGAAATTTTTTTTTATTAGCTCTATTGATAAATAAATACTTAAAACATTGGTATCAAATGTTGCCTTTGCATTTTCAAAGTTAAAATCATTTAGACTATCGGGGATATAAATACCTGCATTTAAAATAAATGTACTAATATTTGCATTTTTTTTAAATACCTCATCTATAATTAGCTTACTTGAGTCAAAATTTGATAAATCTGTTTTTACAAACTCAAATTTTGGATTATCAATTGTTTCATTTGGTATTTTGGTATCATCTCTTGCTAAGCCTATCACATTCCAGCCTTGTCTGAGATACTCTTCACATAGTGCGTAGCCAATCCCACTACTAGCACCTGTTATAAAAACTACTCTATCTTGTGTATTCTTTGATGAATTTTTTTGCATTAGATATATGAGTACTAATTTTAGACTTGTCCATTTTATTTACAGTATAGTACATCATAGAGAGTCTCTGATTAGTTTTAAAATAATTTTTATTTTTATATATAAAATTCCAATATAAACCATCTAATGTTTGTGTCCAATCTCCCCGACTATAATTACTCATCTTTAGTAAGTAATTTGAACCGCATAAATATGGTTTTGTTGCAAAAATACCTCCATCGCTAAACATCCCCATTCCATAGACATTTGGTGTCATAACCCAATCAGATGAGTCAATGAATGTCTCCATAAACCATTTATAAACTTCAGATGGCTTTAATCCAGCTAAGTTCATTATATTACTAATTATCATCAATCTTGGGATATGGTGAACATATCCACTTTTTTTTAAATTTAATATCATGTCATTTAAAATAGGAATGTTTGTTGTACCCTCATACCAATGTTTTGTTAATTTTCTGTCATTTCCAAAAAAGTTACCTTTATTAAAATCTTTATAATAGTGAATATTTAAGTATCTCATAAATTCTCTCCAACCAAAGACTTGTCTAATAAACCCTTCGTAATTATTGATGCCAACTTTAGTATATGAAAAAGAGCTCAATTTATTGAGCACTTGTTCTGGTGTTATTAAACCTATATTTAATGGTGCACTAATTATGCTATGATTAATGTATGGATCACTGGTGCTCACAAAATCTTCGTAATGTCCAAAGTTTTCAAGTTTACTGCTAATAAAATTATCAAGAACTTTAGATGAGTCTTTAAAATTCATTGGAAATATTATTTTCTTTTCCAAATTTCCAAAGTGTTTTGAAAAAAATTTATCAATTAATTTTTTTATTTCCTCAAAATATTTTGACTCAAATGTATAAGATTTAGGACTTTGATAACCTTTAGGAACTCTTTTTCTATTATCCTCATCGAAACTCCACTTATCTCCAATAGGTTTATTGTCTTTTACAAATATTTGAAAACTTTTCCGCACATTGCTATAAAAATTAGCAAGTTGAGGTTTTTTTGTAGTAACCATATTTTTATAATCGGTTCTACTAACAAGGAACATAGGAGATTTATGAAAAATTAGTTCAATTTTGCTATTTTTACAAAATTTCTCAAATTTAATTCTGAATTCTAAGTCTTCTATTTCGAAGATATTAATTTTAGAGATATTTTTTTTACTTAAGAAGCTTTTTAGACCAGCAAAATAGTCTTTGAAACTAGAAATATTTTTATCAAGAGAAATATAATTTACTTTAAAATTATTTTTTTTTAGATAGTCCCTGTATTCCCTCATTGATGCCAAAAAATAATAAATTTTTTGTTTGTGGTGTTTAAAATAACTACAAAGGCCCATATCCTCTTGTATAAAAAAATCACATGAGTTTTTGAATTCTGTTAAGTACTTCTTGTCAAATAGTTGATTTCCAAGAACTACAAAGCATTCCTTCATTTTGTTTTTATTATTTTGTGATTAAAGTTGATCTTCCACCATCTAGTTGGAAGTTTTGTCCTGTAATCCATGATGATTTTTTAGATACCAAGAAAGATGCCAAATTACCTATGTCATCACCTGTTCCAAGTCTTGACATAGGGTGAAGTTTTCCAATTCCTTCAGCAACCTTTTCATTAGAAACCATAAAATTTGACATTTTGGAAAAAGATAGGCTAGGAGATATTGTATTAAATCTTATCTTCGGAGCATAGTCTGCGGCTAAAGAATTTGATAAACCAATTAATGCACTTTTTGCAGAGGAGATTGCTGTATGATTTTTAAAACCTCTAACAGCTGCTATTGATGAAAAAAATACTACTGAAGATGAATCCGACATCTTAGTTATGCAATGATTAAGGAAATGAACGATATTATAAAAATTATCATCCATTATTTTTTTAAAATCATCAACTGAGGTGCTTGAGAAAGGTTTTAAGTTTATCGAGCCAATGGCAAAGATTATGCCAGATATTTCGTAGTTAATTGATTTTATGAAACTTTCTGTATTCGTGTAATCATTAATATCTAGAACATTTTTTTCAAAATTACCTTCAACATCACTATCAAATTCGCTTCTTGATATTAGAACTAAATCATTATCATCTTTTAGGTTATTAACACATGATTTGCCAACAGAACCATTTGCACCAATAACTAGAATTTTACCCATAAAGTTTATACAAAATGTAACCCTAATTAGATTTAATTCTTAAGTATTTGAAGGCTATAACAAGTAGCTGATACAAACAATAAAGTGCCTATTATTTGATGGATAGAACCCAAAGAGACTTGAACATTACTCAAAACAACAAAAACACCAATAAATAACTGAATTAAAACTAGAAATAGCACAATCAGGAAATGGATTTTTTGATATTTATTTTCAATCCCCTTAAAATGTGTAAAGCACATATAAAGAATTGTTAAAAATGATAAATAAGCTAAGGCTCTATGAAAAAAATGTATGAAGACACTGTTATCAAAAAAACCAAAAAGTCGATCCTCAATAAAAATTAAATTTTCAGGAATGTAATTATCTCCCATTTTGGGCCAAGTATTAAATGATTTTCCTGCATCTAAACCAGCCATAAAGGCACCGTAAATTACCGTAAAAAAAATTATTATATTAAAAAAAATAAAAAAAGTTTTATGTGAGCTAAAATTATTTTTATAAATTCCAATATCAAGCCTTTTTAAGAAGAGATAGGCAATTAAAGAGAGAATTATTTGAGCTATAATTAAGTGAACGGCAAGTCTTAAATGGCTAACGTATGGATTAACATCTAATCCACTTTTTACCATCCACCATCCGATAATACCTTGTGCCCCTCCAAGAAAAAGAAGAAATGAATATGAGTATAGCTCTT
>CACDTV010000020.1 GCA_902555695.1 uncultured Alphaproteobacteria bacterium
TAAATCTTATGGAAGAGATTTAGCAAAAGGTGTACCTGTAAATACTGGTGAGGCAGTTGGTATTATTGCAGCTCAGTCTATTGGTGAGCCTGGTACTCAGTTAACAATGAGAACATTCCACGTTGGAGGTGTTGCTAGCTCATCTGCTGAAAAATCAAATTTTGAGTCTCCTAGTGATGGTAAGCTTAAAATTAAAAATCTTAAATCTGTTGTAAATGGATCTGGAAATGAAATAATCATCAATAGAACCACTGAGCTTGAAATATATGATAATAATAAAACACTAGTATCTTCATTTAGAGCGCCATATGGATCAACTTTATTATCAAAAAATGGCTCCATTGTAGAGCTTAATACTTTATTACTTGAATGGGATCCATACACTGTTCCTATAGTAGCTGAGGAAACTGGAAAATTAGATTTTAGTGACTTAGTCGAGGGTGTATCATTTATTGAGAAGTTTGATGAAACTACAGGTATTTCTTCTAAAGTGATAATTGATTGGAAAAGTTTTCAGGGAAAACAAGATCTAAAACCTCAGTTATTAATAACAGATAAAGATGGAAATCCTATCAAATCAAAAAATTCTTCAACTTATGATTTAAGTGTTGGTATTGTTTTAAATATTGAAAAAGGGAAAGAAGTCGCCGCTGGTGATGTAATAGCAAGAATTCCGAGAGCTTCCTCTAAAACAAAAGATATTACAGGCGGATTACCAAGAGTTGCTGATATTTTTGAGTCAAGAAAACCAAAGAACCCTGCTGTTCTAGCTGAAATATCTGGAACAATTGAATTTGGAAAAGACATAAAAAGTAAAAGAAGAATTATTATCAATCCTGATGAAGGAGAGCCGATAGAATTTTTAATTCCTAAAGGCACTTATATCTATTTTAATGAGGGCGATAAGGTAAACAAAGGTGACATGATTGTTGATGGCACTCCAGCTCCAACAGATATTTTAAATATTCTTGGAATTGAGGCTTTAGCAGAATATATGGTTAAAGAAGTTCAAAAAGTATATCGTTTACAAGGTGTTTTAATTGATGATAAGCATATTGAGTGCATTACACGTCAAATGCTACAAAAAGTTGAAGTTATCGACTCTGGTGACAGTGAATATTTAGTTGGTGACATAAAAGATAAAATTGAAGTCATAGAAAAGAATAATTCACTTAAAAAAGAGGGTAAGAAAGAGGTCAATTATAAAATGATGATCCTTGGAATTACAAAGGCAAGTCTTCAAACTAACTCCTTTATCTCTGCTGCTTCTTTCCAAGAGACAACAAGAGTTCTCACCGAGGCAGCTATTAATGGAAAAGTTGATAAATTAACTGGTCTTAAAGAAAATGTAATTGTTGGTAAATTAATTCCAGCTGGTACAGGTAACGTAATTAGAGCTCTGCGAAAAGAGGCTAAAATCCGCGATAATTCACTATTAAAACAGCTAGAAACCTCCAAATAGATGTTGACTATACTTAATACTATAAATATATTCTGCGAACTATGCCGACCATAAATCAATTAGTAAGGAATTCTAGAGAGAAAGTCTCTAAGAGAAATAAAGTTCCTGCTCTCAAGTCATGTCCTCAAAAAAGAGGAGTATGCCTTAGAGTTTACACTACCACTCCTAAAAAACCTAACTCAGCCTTAAGAAAGGTTGCTAGAGTCAAACTAACAAATGGTCAAGAAGTTACAGCATACATTCCGGGAGAAGGACATAATTTACAGGAGCACTCTGTAGTGCTAATTCGTGGAGGAAGAGTTAAAGACTTACCTGGTGTAAGATATCATATAATTAGAGGAACTTTGGATACCCAAGGGCTTGAAAAAAGAAGACAACGTAGATCTAAATACGGTGCAAAAAGGCCAAAAAATTAAATTTTAAATCATGTCAAGAAGAAGAGCAGCAGAGAAAAGACAAGTATTACCAGATCCCATTTATAACAGTGTTGTTTTAAACAAGTTTATAAATGAGGTAATGGTAGGTGGTAAAAAAACAGTAGCCCAAAAAATAGTATATGGTGCCCTAGATATTATTAAAACAAATAATCAGAGTGATGATCCTTTAGAGTATTTTCAAAAATCTATCAATAATGTTAAACCTTCTGTTGAAGTTAAATCAAGAAGAGTAGGTGGAGCTACTTATCAAGTACCAATGGAAGTTAGAAGTACTAGAGCTCAAGCTTTAGCTTTTAAATGGATTTTAACTAATTCAAAAAAACGAAATGAAAAAACCCAAAGAGAGCGGTTAGCAAATGAACTGATAGATGCTTTTGAAAACAAAGGAAATTCTGTTAAGAAAAAAGACGAAGTTCATAAAATGGCAGAGGCTAATAGAGCATTTGCTCATTATAGGTGGTAAAAATGGATTTAAGTAAATACAGAAATATCGGAATTATGGCCCATATTGATGCTGGTAAAACTACAACCACTGAAAGAATTTTATACTATACAGGAAAGTCTCATAAAATAGGTGAAGTTCATGACGGTGCCGCAACGATGGACTGGATGGAACAAGAACAAGAAAGAGGTATAACAATAACTTCAGCTGCTACAACCTGTTTTTGGAATGATCACAGAATAAATATTATTGATACCCCAGGTCACGTTGATTTCACAATTGAAGTTGAGAGATCTTTAAGAGTTTTAGATGGTGCTGTTGCATGTTTTGACGGTGTTGCAGGAGTTGAACCACAATCAGAAACTGTTTGGAGACAAGCTGATAGATATAAAGTTCCGAGGATTTGTTTTTGTAATAAAATGGATAGACTAGGTGCAGATTTTGAGATGAATGTTCAATCTATCAAAGATAGATTGGGAGCTAATCCTCTTGTTTTGCAAATGGCAATAGGAAAAGAGGCAGATTTCAAAGGGGTTGTTGACCTAGTCAATTTTAAATCAATTATTTGGAAAGACGATAGTCTCGGCGCAGAATATGATATTTCTGAAATTAGCGATGATTTAATTGAGGAAGCTAAGAAAAAAAGAGAGGAGTTAATAGAAAATGCCGTTGAAGCAGATGATAAAGCACTAGAGGACTATCTAGAGGGAAAAGAAATATCTGTTGATACTTTAAAAGCATGTATAAGAAAAGGAACAATTGATTTTAAATTTGTTCCTGTTTTGTGTGGCACTGCTTTTAAAAATAAAGGTGTCCAACCATTACTTGATGCCGTTGTAGATTACTTACCCTCTCCTAAAGATATAGGTTTTGTTGAAGGAATAAAAGAAGGGTCAGATGACAAATTACAAATTCCTAATACCCCTGAAGAACCTTTTGCTGCCTTGGCGTTTAAAGTAGCTGCTGATCCTTTTGTTGGTCAAATAACTTTTTGTAGACTTTATTGTGGAAGCCTGAGTTCAGGATCAACCATACTTAATTCATCAAAAAACCAAAAAGAAAGAATTGGAAGAATGCTTTTAATGCACTCAAACACTAGAGAAGAAATCAAAGATGCAAAGGCAGGAGATATAGTTGCTTTAGTAGGTTTGAAGAATGTCACTACCGGTGATACTTTATGTGACCCATCAAAAAAAGTTATTTTAGAAAAAATGGAATTCCCTGATCCTGTTATTGAAGTTGCAGTTGAGCCTAAAACAAAAGCCGACTATGAAAAAATGGGGCAAGCTTTGGGGAGGTTAGCTCAAGAGGACCCAAGTTTCAGAGTTACTTCGGATGAAGAGTCTGGGCAGACAATTATTAAAGGTATGGGCGAACTTCATTTAGAAATTTTGGTTGATAGAATGAAAAGAGAATTCAAAGTTGAAGCAGATGTTGGTGCTCCTCAAGTTGCATATAGAGAGACAATTACTAAAGATGTCGAAGTAGATTATACGCATAAAAAACAATCTGGTGGTGCTGGTCAATTTGCAAGGGTAAAGATGAAATTCAAACCGTTAGAGAGAAATTCTGGCGTTAAATTTGTTAACACAGTAGTTGGAGGAAATATTCCAAAAGAATACATTCCTGGAGTAGAAAAAGGTATTAATTTTGCTGCTCAAAATGGAGTCATAGCTGGCTATAACGTGATAGACTTTGAAGCAGAAGTACATGATGGAGCATTTCATGATGTTGACTCTTCTGTATTAGCTTTTGAGATAGCTTCAAGGGCCGCATTCAGAGAAGCTGTTGGAAAAGCTGGACCAAAATTACTTGAGCCAATGATGAAAGTTGAAGTAGTTACCCCAGAGGATTACATGGGCGATATTATTGGTGATTTAAATTCAAGAAGAGGTCAAATTGAAAAAATGGAAGACAGAGGTAATGCCAAAGTTGTATCGTCTGTAGTTCCTCTTGCTAATATGTTTGGTTATGTTAATAATCTACGCTCAATGAGCCAAGGAAGAGCAAGTTATACTATGTTATTTTCACACTATGATGTCGTACCTTCAAATGTTGAAGAGGAAATTAAATCTAAATTGGCATAATCATGATAAATCAAAATATTAGAATAAGATTAAAATCGTTTG
>CACDTV010000021.1 GCA_902555695.1 uncultured Alphaproteobacteria bacterium
AAAAAAAAGTCGCATCAATATAACTTAAGTTCTCAAATTTGCTAAAAATAAAATCTATAACCTTTTGCTCTCCACCTAATTTTTTTGCCTCTCTTGCTGTTTTTATTCCTGGATAGTTATTTAATTTATTTACAACAAATCCACTATCATCACATAGTACGAGTGTATTTGTTTTATCTAAAAAATATTTCGATTTAATTTCACAATTTTCTTCAAAAGTTTTACCATTTTCAGTTGGTTCACCAATATTGTTAAATTTATTTAGATTTAAAACTTCATATTCACTAAATAGATTGAAGTGCTTTATATAAAAAATAAATTCTTTTAATTTTCCAGTATTATTAGTGCCAAGTAATAAATTATTTTTCAATTGCCAAGTTTTGAATATTGAAAATTTCTGGCATCGATCCCTCAACTAGTTCTATAAAACTCATAATAGTTTTCTTGCTAAATTTAGCCTCTTCACCAGTAGATTGAAACTCAATAAATTGACCATCATTTGCCATTACCACATTGCAATCTACCTCAGCACTCGAGTCTTCAATGTAATTTAAATCTATGCATGATGTTCCTTTAACAACACCAACCGATATTGCTGCAACTTGATTTACTATAATTGCCTTTGATAAATTAAATTTATTTTTGAACTCATTAATTGATCGAACAAGACTAACGTATCCGCCAATGATAGATGCTGTCCTTGTTCCTCCATCAGCACTAATCACATCACAATCAATCTTGATAGTTTTTTCGCCAAGTATATCTAAATTAACAGCACACCTTAAACTTCTTCCAATAAGTCTCTGAATTTCTTGCGTTCTTCCAGACTGCCTACCTTTGGCTGCCTCTCTGTCCATTCTTTCAGATGTAGAAGAAGGTAACATACCATATTCTGCAGTTAACCAACCTTTCCCAGAATTTCTTAAAAATCCAGGAACTCTATCTTCAATAATAGCTGAGCAACAGACATGAGTATTTCCTAACTTAACTAAACATGATGATTGATTATTTGGTTGAAAGCCTGGAATTATTTCTAAATTTCTAATTTTAGTGAGCTCTCTATCATTTCTTGTATATCCAGACATTTATGTTTTATTATTTTAAATTATAAGATTAATTAAGATTAATGAATAAAAAAATTATAGATATTGGTGCTCGATCGAAGCTTATATTCAAGTCACTTGTTGAAAGTTACTTGAAAACAGGTGAGCCTATGGGCTCCAAAGCACTTAGTTCAAAAATTTCTTATAAACTTTCACCAGCAACAATAAGAAATGTTTTAAACGAAATAAATTTTCACGGACTTATACAAAAAGGACATTTCTCTGCAGGCAGTATACCAACTGATTTAGGTTTACAATTTTATACTCATGCACTTTTAGAGCCAGGATCAATTAGTAAAAGTGAAAAAGAGATTATTGAGAAGTCATCTAAAATGAATAATCTTTTAAATGAACAAGAAATAATTACTAACACTTTAAATGGCCTATCGAAACAAGCTAGCCTTGTTATTAATAATGAAAAAATAGCAAAAATTAAAAAAATTGACTTTCACAAAATCGATAATCATAAAGTAATATTCATTATCGAGCACGAAGATGGGTATACATCAAATAGAATAGTAGAAATTGATGAAAATATTCAAGCAGAAGATTTAAATAGTATTGGCAACTTTATAAATAAGTTTTCAAAATCTATGTCACCTACAGAAATCCAAAATAATATAAAAATTTTTATAAAATCAGCAAGAAATCAAATAACCAACTCCTCAAAAAAACTATTGCTGAAAGGAATAAAAATTGAAAAGTCTCAAAATACAGAAACTTTTTTTGTTAGAGGCCTGCCAAATTTAATTAAGAATAATTTAGAAACAGATTTAGACAGCATAAATGAGCTTTTGAGTGACATTGAAACAGGTAAAATGGCAAACAAAATGATTAAGGCCTTGAAAAAATCAAAAGGAGTGCAAATATTTATTGGAAGTAATACAAATTTTTTTAAAAATACAAATTTATCTATGATTTTATCAAATTATAAAACTAAAAATGGACTCACTGGTGCTATTGGTGTAATAGGTCCGAAAAGAATTGATTATCAGCGAATTGTTCCTATTGTGAGTTATATGTCTGAAACAATATCAAAAAAATAAAGGAATTATTATGGAAGAAGATAAGAAATACGAAGATCAAGCCCAACACCAAGAAGAAGATGTTACAGAAAATCAAGAAACCAATGAGACTGATGTAGATGAAAATTCAGATACAAATGATGATGAAATCCAAAAACTCAAAGAGGAAATTGAGAGTTTAAAAGATCAAAGGTTAAGAGCTGTTGCTGAACTAGAAAACTTTAGAAAAAGGGCAGAAAAAGATCAATCAGATGCATTGAAATACGGTATAGCTAATTTTGCAAAAGAAATCATTAATATCGGTGACAATATAGAGAGAGCAAAATCAAGTATTTCAGAAGAAGTGAGATCTAATGAAAGCATAAAGTCTGTTGTTGATGGTTTAGATCTAATTGCACAATCCACTATGGCCACTTTCGAAAAAATTGGCATCAAAAAAATTGAAAGTATAAACCAAAAATTTGACCATAATTTACACCAAGCCATGATGGAAATTGAAAAAAATGACTGCGAGCCCGGAACCATTGTTCAAGAACTAATACCAGGCTACACATTGCATGATAGATTACTAAGACCAGCAATGGTAGGGGTATCAAAAAAATCTCAAGAAAATCAAGACGATAAAGCCATCAAAGAAGAAGAGAAATCCGAAAAGTAAGAAAATTCAATAGTTTTAATCCTCTTGAATTAAGTAAGTATCAACCCATATAAATATAAGATTATTTAATTTTTAAAGTAGGAAAAACAAAATGGCTAAAGTAATTGGAATTGATTTAGGTACCACAAACTCTTGTGTGGCAATAATGGATGGAAAGAATCCAAAGGTAATAGAGAATTCTGAAGGTGCTAGAACAACACCTTCTGTTGTAGCTTTTACTGAAAGCGAAAAACTAATTGGTCAATCTGCAAAAAGACAAGCCGTCACCAATCCTGAAAATACACTTTATGCTGTAAAAAGATTTATTGGTAGAAGCTTTGAAGACGACACTGTCCAAAAGGATGTAGGCTTATCTCCATTTAAAATTATTAAAGGTAATAACGGTGATGCATGGGTTGAAGCTCAGGGTGAAAAATATAGCCCTAGTCAAATCTCTGCTTTTATTCTTCAAAAAATGAAAGAGACAGCCGAGTCTTATACAGGAGAAACTATTACACAAGCAGTGATAACTGTTCCTGCTTATTTCAATGATGCACAAAGGCAAGCAACTAAAGATGCTGGCAAAATTGCTGGCTTAGAAGTTTTAAGAATTATTAATGAACCAACCGCTGCTTCATTAGCATATGGACTAGATAAAAAACAATCAGGCACTGTAGTTGTTTACGATTTAGGCGGTGGTACATTTGATGTATCAATTTTAGAAGTTGGCGATGGTGTGTTCGAAGTTAAGTCAACAAATGGTGACACACACTTGGGTGGCGAAGACTTTGATTTAAGAATTATTGATTTTTTAGCTAGCGAATTTAAAAAAGAGCAAGGTATAGATTTAAAAAATGACAAATTAGCATTACAACGTTTAAAAGAGGCTGCTGAAAAAGCAAAAATAGAACTGTCAAGTTCAACTCAAACTGATGTTAATTTACCTTTTATTACAGCTGATCAATCTGGGCCTAAACACTTAAATGTAAAACTTACCAGAGCTAAGCTTGAAGAGTTGGTTGACGACTTGCTTCAAAATACCATTGAACCCTGTAAGAAAGCTTTAAGTGACGCCGGTCTTTCAGCAAGCGACATAAACGATGTCATTTTAGTTGGTGGAATGACAAGAATGCCAAAAGTAACAGAAATTGTTAAAAACTTTTTTGGAAAAGACCCCAGTAAGGGCGTTAACCCTGATGAAGTTGTGGCTATGGGAGCAGCTATTCAGGCAGGTGTTTTACAAGGTGATGTAAAAGATGTCTTACTTTTAGACGTAACTCCACTTTCTTTGGGTATTGAAACACTGGGTGGAGTATTTACAAAGTTAATTGAAAGAAATACGACTGTTCCTACAAAAAAAAGCCAAGTATTCTCAACAGCAGAGGACAATCAAAATGCCGTTACTATCAGGGTCTTTCAGGGAGAAAGAGAAATGGCTGCTGATAACAAGCTTTTAGGTCAATTCGATTTAGTTGGCATACCTCCTGCTCCAAGAGGAACACCACAAATCGAGGTAACTTTCGATATTGACGCTAATGGTATTGTCAATGTATCTGCAAAAGATAAATCTACAGGAAAAGAGCAACAAATTAAAATCCAAGCATCTGGTGGTCTATCAGATGAAGAGATTGACAAAATGGTTAAAGATGCTGAAG
>CACDTV010000022.1 GCA_902555695.1 uncultured Alphaproteobacteria bacterium
AGTAATTCTTGGTAATTTTTAAGATTGCTATCTTTTTGAATAGTAATTTCTTGATAAGCTGATAAATTTTTTAAATTAAATGTAAGGAATATACTAATTAGATATAAATATTTCATTGAGCAAACTATACAAAAAATCGGGTGTTGATGTAATAAAAACTGATAAACTTATTAGTCAGGCACTAAAATTCATCAAAAGCTCTCACAATGATAAAGTTTTAGGAAATAAATTAGGTTTCAGTGCAGAATATAGAGTTAGCAAGGATGTTACGCTTTGTGCCGCTACGGATGGAGTAGGAACAAAGGCTATATTGGCTGCTGAGCTTAGTGAATATAAAGGAATTGGACAAGATTTGGTAGCAATGTGTTCAAATGACTTGCTATGCAACAAGGCAAAACCACTATTTTTTTTAGACTATTTTGCCTGCAGCTCGGTAAAGTCAAAACAATATACTGAAATATTGAGAAGTATCACAAGTGCTTGCAAAAAAATTAATTGCTCACTTATCGGAGGTGAAACTGCTGAAATGCCATCTTTATACAAAGGTAATCATTTTGATATTGCTGGTTTTTTAATAGGAATAAAAGGCAGATATAAAACTTTAAGTGTAACAAAAGGAGATCTAATATTTGGAATAAAATCAAACGGATTTCACTCAAATGGATATTCTCTTATTAGAAAAATTATTAAACAAAATAAAATTAATATTAAAAGAGCATCATTCAATAAACAAAAACTCTCTAAACTTATAATGAGGCCTACAACTCTTTATCATAAGTATATTAATAATTATGATTTGAAATATATTAAGACACTTTCCCACATAACTGGAGGTGGTGTTTATTCAAATTTTAAACGTAGTATTCCTATGGGTACAAAATTTGATTTAGAAATAGACAATCTCCCTAGAGAGTATGATTTTATAAAAGACAATATAAAGATATCTAATCCTGAATTAATGGAAATATTTAATTGTGGAATAGGAATGATATTTGTAATTAATAAAAAATATTATAAGAGATTTATAAAAAGGAGTTTGTTTAGTCTTATTGGTGAAATTAAATAACTATAAAAAAGTCTCCTTTTTAATATCAGGGAGTGGTTCTAATCTTCTAGAAATATTAAAAAAAAACCATAAGAATAAAGAATTTAAAATAATAACTATTATCAGCAATAATAAAATCTCAACAAAAATTAAATCATATATAGTTAAGTTTTATAAAGATGTTTTAGTTAGAGAGTATCAAAGAACGTTACAAAAAAAAGATTTCTTTAAATCTGACGTTATTTTTTCAGTTGGTTATATGAAGGTAATTGAAAAGAGTATAATTGAAAACTTTGATGTTATAAATTTACACCCTTCTATCCTTCCTATTTATAAAGGACTTATGACACAAAAAAGAATGCTAATAAATAATGAAAAATATTATGGTTTTACAATTCATAAAGTTTCTCCTGAACTAGATAATGGTCAAGTAATCTCAAATAAAACCAAAAAAATTAACACTAAAAAAGAGTCAGTGCTTTTAAAAAAACATAAAAGTTTGGAGCATAAATTTGTGTATAAACAATTTGTAAATTATTTACTAAACTAGTTCAGATCCTGAAAAAAAGAAGCTGATTTCGATTTTTGCGTTTTCCTCTGAGTCACTACCGTGAACCGAGTTAGCCTCTATAGATTCAGCATAAAGTTTTCTTATAGTCCCCTCTTCAGCTTCAGCCGGGTTTGTAGCCCCCATAATTTTACGATAATTTGCTACAGCATCTTCTCCCTCAAGAACTTGAACTTGAACAGCACCAGACGTCATAAATTTTACTAAACTTTCAAAGAAGGGCCTGCCTTTATGCACTTCATAAAAAGTCTCTGCTTGTATCTTAGTTAAGTAAATTTTTTTTGAAGCTAATATATTTAAATTTGAGCTTTCAATAATTTGATTAATATGTCCAATTAAGTTTCTCCTAACTGCATCAGGTTTTATTATTGAAAATGTTCTTTGCATATTATCTTAATTTTTAAAATATTTTTTTATAAATTCTGCAATTAATGTCAAGCCAAAACCAGTAGAACCTTTACTGTTCATTATATCTCCTCCATTTTTCCACGTGGTACCAGCTATATCAAGATGTGCCCATTTAGTATTTTCAGGAACAAATCTTTGTAAAAATTGAGCTGCTGTTACAGATCCTCCATATCTGCCTGCTCCAATATTTTTTAAATCTACAAATGGTGAGTTTAGTTCTTTATCAAAATCATCGTGTAAAGGCATTCTCCAAACTTTTTCATTAGTATCTTGTCCAGATTGATAAAGTGTTTTAGCTAATGTATCATCGTTACTGAATAATCCTGCATAATGTTGTCCTAAAGCAACCATGATTGCTCCAGTTAATGTTGCAAAATCAATTACTATCTTTGGTTTATATTTTTCACAACCATATGTAATTATATCTGCTAGAACAAGTCTGCCCTCAGCATCAGTATTCAAGACTTCAACATTTATGCCCTTATATGATTTGATAATATCACCAGGTTTATATGCTGTTCCACTTGGCATATTTTCAACTAAACCTACTATTCCGGCATATGAAAAATTTGTTTTAATTTCACTAAGATATTTAATAATAGAAACAGTAACAGCTGATCCTGCCATATCCCACTTCATGTCCTCCATTCCCCCACTTGGTTTAATTGAGATACCACCACTGTCGAAGCAAACACCCTTACCTACAAATAAAATATCTACATTACTTTTTTTATTTTTTTTTGAAAACTCCATTACTCTAGGTTCTCTTTTGCTTCCTTGACTAACTGCTAATAAACAATTAAGACCTATATTCGAAATATTTTTCTTATTTAAAACTTTAATATTTACATTTTTTTTATTTATTTGACTTTGTGTTCTTTTTACAAAAGAAATTGGATAAATTATATTACTCGGTTCAGAAACTAGTTCTTTTAGAAAATTAAGAGAATTAATTAGATTTAAATAGTTTTTAGAAAGCTTATAATTTGTTTTGAAACGAGAATTTATAGAATTACTTTTATAAATAGAATAGATGAAATCTTTTTGTAAAAAACCATAAACTAAAGCATCTAAAATAGTTTTGTTTTTTGTATTTACATTGATTTCAGAAACAGAGTATTTTATTGATGTATCATAAACAAAAGATCCCAAAATAGTTTTGTTAAAATGATTTTTTTTAGAATTTGTAGGAAAAATGACCAGTTTAAAATATGAGTTATCTAGATCAATTGAATATTTAAAAATTATAATATTGTTATAAGAGTACTTAGATAGACGCTTTTTGGAAGATAATTTTTCATCAATATCGACATGTAATTTAATTCTTTGATTAGGTAAATTTATTAAGTTAAATTGTGCTTTCATGCTAGGAGGTACTAGATCATACATAATTTTTAATTATTTAAAATACATTTCAATAAATATAATAATCTTTATAGGTCTAATTTGGTTATCTCAAATTTTAAGAATTTTAGAACTACAACAATCAATAACAACTCAGATAATTGATGTTGTTACAACAACACTATTAGTCTTACCTAGCTTTATAAATCCATTAATGCCTTTTTTACTAATTATTGCGGGTTTTTTTTTAAATTATAAATTTAATAACAGTAACGAAATTATAATACTAAGACAGTATTTTTCTCTTAAGAATAATTATTTGCTGTCAATAGTTTTAACATTAGCTATCACATTATTTTATTTTTTAAACAATGAATATTTTTCAGTCAGTCTATATGAAAAATATAAAATAAAAGAATTAGAAATAAGAAATAATATTAAGTTAGGTGTGCCCTCATTAAAAGAATTTCATATTGAGGATGAAGTGAGTATTTTTTTTGAGAAACAGAAAAATAATAAATTTTATGAAATTGAAGCAATCATTTATAATGATGGTCAGTTTATAAAATCAAATAATGTTGAAATAGAAATTGAAAAAAAAAATTATAATTTAATTTTTAATAGTGGAGAACGAGTCATTTTAAATAATCAACAAAAAAGTAAAACAATTTTTGATAAATTTGTTTACAGTATTGAAAATAATGAAATAGAAATTTTAATGATGGATAAAGAGCATTTTAATACTTTTGAGTTATTAAAAAATAAAAATAATGATTTTTATTATCACGGTCATAATAGAGTTTATCAATATTTTTTGACAATAATTGTTGCTTTAGTTTCATTAAAGATAATCTTACTATTTATTTCAAAAAAGAACGCATTTAAATATTACGGTT
>CACDTV010000023.1 GCA_902555695.1 uncultured Alphaproteobacteria bacterium
TGCTGAGATTCATTACCGAAAAAAAAATCCTTACTCTATTTGGAAAAAAATAAATAAGAAAAATGCAGATTTAAATTCTATATCTGACATAGCTGCTGTCAGAATCATTACTAAATCAACAAGAGATTGTTACAGGGTTTTGGGTATTATTCACCGAAATTTTTCTGCTAAAGTTGGAAGAACAAAAGATTATATATCTAGTCCAAAACCCAATGGATATAGATCGATACATTCTGATCTTATTTTTCAAAAAAAAATATTTGAAGTACAAATAAGATCAAGAGCTATGCATATGATAGCGGAAAATGGTATTGCTGCACATTGGAGATATAAATATTTAAATAAAGATAGTAAAAGCGAGGGTGTCTATGCATGGTTAAGAGATGCTGTAAATTATGTTGAGGAAAAAGATGAACAACATCTCATCCTTAACAAAACCTCACAACAATTTTTTGATGAACAAATTTATGTTTTTTCACCTAAAGGAGAATTATTTACACTTCCACTTGACTCCACTCCAGTTGACTATGCTTATACTATTCATACAGATATTGGTGATAGATGCGCTGGAGCAATAGTTAATGGACAAGAGTCACCTTTAAGTACAAAACTAAATAATGGAGATCAAGTTGAAATCATTCTTGATGAAAGCACAACAATTTCACCCCTATGGATTAGATTTGTAAAAAAAGAAAAAGTAAAAGAAAAAATAAGGTATTTTTTTAGGTCAAAAAGAAGAAGAGAGTTTGAAATATTAGGGAAAGATATTTTAAACTATATCGCAAAGTCTAAAAACATTGCTGCCGATGAAAATACTTTTAACAAAATTTTAACCAAAACTGATTTTAAATTTAAAAATAAACTTTTTGAAAATGTTGGAAGGGGTTTCTTATCTAGAGCTGAACTAGATAAATTATTTAAGGAAATGGAAGATAATATTGTAAAAAAAATTTTTCAATCTAATGATGACGAAGAAAGAGTAGATGTATTAAAATATGAAAATGGTATTGCTGTTAATTATGCAACATGTTGTTCTCCTATTAAGGGCGATAGCATTATCTCAATAATGTCATATGGTCGAGGTCTAGTTGTACACAATACAATTTGTGACAGTTTAGGTTATTATCATAAAGATAATTTTTATAAATCTGAATGGGGGGAAGGAGAAAGTCAATCTGAATTTAACTCAAGGATAGAGATAGTTATTAAAAACCAACCTGGAGCTCTATTTAGTATTACATCAATCTTTGATAAGCATGAAATTAATATCGAGAATATTCGTATCGCTAATAGAACTAAAAAAGTTTACACATTTATTATAGATATAAGTATTGAAAGTTCAGATAAACTAAAATTTGTTCTTGCCGAAATGAAAACTTTAAGCCAAGTTGATAAAGTTAAAAGACAGTCAATTAATTATTAATGAAACTAGGCGTTAATATAGATCATATAGCGACCCTTCGTAATGCTAGGGGTCAGGATAATCCAAATTTAATTAGGGCATTGAAAGTTTGTCAAGAAGCAAAAATTGATACACTAACTGTTCATTTAAGAGAGGATAGGAGGCACATAAAAGATAAAGATCTCTTTGAATTAAAAAAATATTCTAAAATTCCTATTAATCTTGAAATGGCGCTTACCGAAGAGATGATAAAAATAGCAAGCAAAATTACCCTCAGAAAAAGAGGAATTTTACTCTAATTCCTTAAAAGATATAATTAAATGGGTAGATAATCTTAAAAAGGTTGACACAAGTAAAACAGAACCTTTGCATAATGTAACTGAAAAAACCGTATCAATTAGAAACGATGAGGTAAGTAAAAGTAATTCTGTTGATGACGTATTAAGTAATGCTCCTGAGAGAGCACAAAATTTTTTCAAAGTGCCTAAAGTGGTTGAGTAAGTGAAGAATTCAATTAGCCAAATTAAAAAAGCTCTTATTGAAAAAAAAATAAGTGTAAGTGAACTTTATGACGAATATTTAACAAAAGCTAAATCTTGTAATAACAACAGCTTTAACTTAGTGATTGACAGGGAAAACAATATTTCATCAATTAACGACTCTCAAAACAGATATGATAATGGCAATCCTTTACCTTTAGATGGTATTCCTTTAGGTATTAAAGATCTATTTTGTACTAAAGGAATAAGAACAACAGCATCATCTAAAATTCTGAGTAATTTCATTCCTAATTATGAGTCTTTTGTGACTCAGCAACTTTTAAATGATGGTTCAATTTTTATTGGCAAAAATAATTGTGATGAATTTGCGATGGGCTCATCAAATGAAACTAGTTATTTTGGTCCTGTAATTAACCCTTGGAAGAATATAAATTCTCAAAAAGATAATCTTGTTCCAGGCGGCTCCTCAGGGGGATCGGCAGCAGCTGTGGCAGAGCGCTCATGTGTAGCTTCATTGGGTACAGATACTGGTGGCTCAATTAGACAGCCAGCTAGCTTATGTGGAATAGTTGGTTTAAAACCTACATTTGGTTCATGTTCAAGATGGGGAATTGTAGCTTTTGCCTCTAGTTTAGATCAAGCAGGACCTTTGACAAACTGTGTAGAGGATGCGGCTTATATTTTAAATTCAATAAACAAACATGATTTTAATGACTCTACCAGCTCAAATCATCAAAGAGAAGACTATTTGATTAATATCAACAACAGCTTTGAAAAAAAAATTAAAATTGGAATTCCCTCTGATTATCTTGAAGATGTCAGTGACGACATTTTAAATCAAATTGATAATACAAAAAAAGCACTCTCCAAACATGGCATAGAATTTGTTGATGTAAAATTTAAGACTACTGAATACGCACTTTCAACGTATTATATTTTAGCACCAGCTGAAGCTTCTTCAAATTTAGCAAGATATGATGGAATACGCTTCGGAGTTAGAGAAGACGGTGAAAGTCTTGATGATATTTATCTAAATTCCAGAACAAAGGGATTTGGTGATGAAGTGACCAGAAGAATACTCATAGGCGCTTATGTATTGTCAGCTGGTTATTACGATGCTTACTACAGACAAGCTCAAAAAGTTAGAAGATTGATTAAAAATGATTTTCAAAGAATTTTAAACGAAGTTGACTTTATACTAACACCCACAACACCAAATGAGGCTTTTAAAATTGGTGATAAACTTGATCCTATATCTATGTATAAAAATGATATTTATACTGTTCCCACAAGTCTTGCTGGCCTTCCTGGCATATCTATTCCATCTGGTTTAAGTAAAAATGGTCTACCTTTGGGAGTTCAATTTATTGGAAATTATTTTGAAGAAAAATCACTTTTACAGTTAGCAGCGCTTGCAGAAAAGGAATTATGTTTCAATGAGTAATAATTGGGAAATGGTTATAGGTCTTGAAGTACACGCACAACTTAAAACTTCATCTAAATTATTTTCCTCCTCACCAAATCAATTTGGATCTGAGCCAAATGAGAATGTAAATTTTATTGACTCAGGAATGCCTGGAATGCTTCCAGTTATGAACTTTGGTTGTATTGAAATGGCAATAAAAACAGGATACGCATTAAATTTTAAGATTAACAAGCATTCTGTGTTCGAAAGAAAAAATTACTTCTATCCTGATTTACCTCAAGGTTACCAAATTAGTCAATTTGAATTCCCCATTCTTAGCGAGGGTTATATAAATATTGAAAGTGGTGATAATCAAAAAAAAATTAGAATTGAGAGAGCACATTTAGAACAAGATGCTGGCAAGAGTATTCATGATATTGATCCAAAATATAGCTTTATTGACCTTAATAGAGTAGGCACACCGTTATTAGAAATAGTTTCGTATCCTGATTTATCATCTGCAGATGAGGTAATAAACTACATGTCTTCCTTAAGACAATTACTTATGTACATAGATGTGTGTGATGGAAATATGCAGGAAGGTTCTTTAAGAGCTGATGTAAATTTATCTGTTCGCAAAAAGGGCCAAGAACTTGGCACTAGATGTGAAATTAAAAATTTAAATTCATTTAAATTCATAAAACAAGCTATTGAATATGAATTTCAAAGACAAATTAATATAATTGATGGTGGTGGAGAAATTGAACAGAATACCATGCTGTTTGATACAAGCACCGGGGAAACAAGAGCAATGAGAAGTAAGGAATTCTCACATGATTATCGTTATTTTCCTGATCCCGATT
>CACDTV010000024.1 GCA_902555695.1 uncultured Alphaproteobacteria bacterium
TTTTTTTTCCTCAAAAAAAAATTCAAATTTAATTAAAGAAATTTCAGATAAATATTTAAATAATATAAATCAATTAGAAGCGGATATTTCAAATTTATCAAAAGAAGAAATGACACATAAAATTGAATCATTAAAACAAAATTATATTTCTGATCAAAAAGATGAGTTGTCAGATGAGGATATAAGTTTCATATGTGCCCTACTTAGAGAAGTATCAAAAAGAACTATTGAGCTCAGACATTATGACTCTCAAATAATTGGAGGTATTGCTCTTTATCATGGATTTGTTGCTGAAATGAAAACAGGAGAGGGCAAAACACTTGCCGCAACTATTCCAATCATATTAAATTATGTCTTAAATAAAAAAGTTCATTTAATAACTGTTAATGATTATTTAGCAAAAAGAGACTCTCTTTGGATGGGGCCAATTTTTGAATACTTAAACATAAGTTGTTCATACATTCAAAACAGCCAAACTGTTGAAGAAAAAGTAAGTAGCTATCAATCTCATGTCGTATATGGAAATAATAATGAATTTTGCTTTGATTATCTGAGAGATAATCTAAGAGGTATCAATCAACCAAAAATGCAAAATGAGCATCACATAGCTTTAATTGATGAGGCTGACTCTGTGCTAATCGATGAGTCTAGGTCACCTTTAGGTATTTCAGGACCTGTAAAGACTCCCATTAAACTTTTTAAATTATGCTATGAAATTACTCAAGACCTCTCAAAAAGCGATGTTGAAATAAATGAAGAAAGAAAAAATGTTTTGCTTATTGATAGCGGTATTAAGAAAATAGAATTTAACCTAAAAAAAATTAATTTTTTAAAAGGAAATAGTTTGTTCGATAATGAAAATTTAGAGGCTTATCAAATTATAAATCAATCACTGAAAGCACGTTTTTTGTATGAAAGAGACAAAGATTATGTTGTAAAAGATGGTCAAATTATTGTTATAGATGAGTTTTCAGGTAGATTGGCAGAAGGAAGAAGGTTTGGTGAGGGTCTTCATCAATCTTTGGAAGCCAAAGAGAAACTTAAAATACAAGAAGAAAGTATTACTTTAGCAAGTATAACTTTTCAAAATTATTTTAAAAAATATCAAAAGTTATCTGGAATGACTGGTACCGCTCTTACTGAGTCAGAAGAGTTTTTGGAAATATACGGCCTAAGTGTAATAGAAATACCTACTCATAAACCTATGATCAGAATTGATCAAAATGATCAAATTTATAAAACTCCAGACGAAAAATACAAAGCTGTTTTAGATTTAGTGAAAGAGAAATATGAAAAAGGTCAACCAATATTAGTGGGTACAACTTCAATTGAAAAATCAAATTTTATTTCAGATATATTAAAAACTAACAAAATTCCTCACAATGTTTTAAATGCAAAGAATCATGAGAATGAGGCTGAAATTATTGCTTTGGCAGGCAAACCCTCGCAAGTGACAGTTGCTACGAATATGGCAGGTAGAGGTACCGATATTAGATTAGGTGGTAATCCAGAAATAGATAAAAATTTTAATGAAAATGATTATCAAAAGGTTATTGATTTGGGTGGCTTATGTATTTTAGGTACTGAAAGACACGAAAGTAGAAGAATAGATAACCAATTAAGAGGTAGATCTGGAAGACAGGGAGATCCTGGACAAAGTATATTTTTTGTCTCTTTAGAGGATGACCTAATGAGAATTTTTGGATCAGAAAAACTTCAATCTATGCTTTCAACATTGGGTCTTAAAAAAGGAGAAGTTATTGAACATAAATGGTTAACTTCATCAATTGAACGAGCTCAAAAAAGAGTTGAGGGTCATAATTTTGATATTAGAAAACAATTATTAGAGTTTGATAATATAATTGATAAACAACGAAATATAATTTACTCCAAAAGGGAAACTATTATTAATGAAGATATAATAAATTTTATTCAAGAAACTGAGGAAGAATTTATATCCAATTTATTAGAAGGAGAAAATGAAGAAATAAAGAATTTCTCAGAATTATTGACTTTTATTAACGCAGAAGAAAATAATAATAAAGATCATTATCTATCTTCGTTTAAAAAAATAAAAGATGAAAATTATGCAAAACATACAAATGCTTATATTTTTATACTAAGACAAGTAAGCCTTTCTATTTTAGATAAAAATTGGCATAACCATATTCAAGAACTTACAAATATACGCATGTCTGTTAGTCTCAGCGGATATGGGGGAAAAGATCCAGTCAATGAATTTCGTAAGGCCTCTTTGAGTGCATTCAATCAACTAATATATGAAATACAAAAGCAAATGGTGTTAGTCTTAAACAATATTAGGGTTGAAAAAAAGAGTGAAAATCAAGAAGACAAAAAAATTGAACCTATTACAAAAAAAATTGGAAGGAATGATCCTTGTCCTTGTGGATCAGGAAAAAAATACAAACAGTGTCATGGAAGTATTTAATTAAACAATATAATTTAAATATCGATTATTTCTTTTTTTTATCAATTCATCTTTTGAAATTAATTTGAGACCCTCAATACTTTTTATAAGAGCAACTTTAAGATCATCTGCGACCTTTTCAAAATGCCTATGAGCTCCTCCAACTGGTTCTTCAATAATTTGATCAACAATTTTTAACTCTAGGCAATCTTTTGCAGTGATTTTAAGTGAATTAGATGCTGTCTCAGCAAAATCAGAGGATTTCCAAAGTATTGAAGAACAACCCTCAGGAGAAATAACTGAGTAAATCGAATTACTTAGCATTATGACAATATCGCTTGTTGCAAGAGCAATTGCGCCGCCTGATCCACCCTCACCTATGACAATTGAAATACATGGTGTTTCACAATTTAAAGATACTTTCATTGATTGAGCTATAGCCTCAGCTTGTCCTCTTTCCTCGGCGTCCTTACCAGGGTAAGCCCCGGATGTATCAACGAAACAAATTAAAGGTAAATTTAATTTTGAGGCTAATTTCATAATTCTTTGAGATTTTCTATAACCTTCAGGTTTTGCCATACCAAAATTATGTTGTAATCTAGTGTTCATATCATTACCCTTTTCTGTGCCAAGTATAATGACAGGTAAATTGTCTAAAAATGCAAAACCTGAAATAATGGCATTATCTTCAGAATAAAGTCTATCACCATAAAGAGGTGTAAATTTTGTAAAAATACTATTTATAAAACTTTTTGTTTTAGGTCTATTTGGATGTCTTGCAAGTTTAACAATTTGCCATGGAGATAAATTAGAATAAATCCTATTTAATTCTATTTGTTTTTTCTTTTCGATATCTTTAATTTTTCCGTCAACATCTATATCAGTTTCTTTTGAAAGCTTGATTAAAGATTGTATTTCCATATCAAATTTTTCCAATTTTTCTTCAAAATCTAAGTAGAACATTTTTAGGACTATAATTTATTTTTTAGTGGATGATAAGAGTCTAAAACTCTCTTTTTCAGTGACTTTGCGACTTTAGTATAAATTTCTGTAGTTGAGATACTTGAGTGACCTAATAGTTTTTGTATGTGCCTAATATCAGCGTTATTTTCTAACATAGTGGTAGCAAATGAGTGTCTAAAAACATGAGAAGACAATTTATATTTAATTATTGAGTCGTTATAACAATTTTCAAGAAATTTATTCACCGATCTAGCAGAAATCTTTTTATTGTTTAAAGCAAATACAAATTGATTTTTTTTGCCTAAATTTTTCAAATTGTCCAAAAAATCTTTAATTATATAGACTTTTCTCTCTTTAGAGCCTTTTCCATAAACGTAAATAGAGTTATCTTGATTGTTAATATCAGACCATTTTAAATTAAGTGCTTCTGATATT
>CACDTV010000025.1 GCA_902555695.1 uncultured Alphaproteobacteria bacterium
TGAATAATTTTTGATTTTACTCCGTAGGAATAAACATCGTTAACTTGGGGATCATCAGTCGTAGGTTCTTTTTGCGTAAATAAATAAATAATCTTGTTGTTATTATTCATGGCAAAATTAATTGCATCAATAGATTTAGCTCGGCCAACAAACAAAGGTGAGGTTATAGAGGGATAAACAACTAAGTCCCTTAAAGGTAAAATAGGTCCAATGATTTGATTTTCCATACTATTAAGATAGTGAGGAATTTTTAATTTTCACCCACTTTTTTTTTTATTTTTGCTTTTTCTTTATATACGATTATTGGTCTATTTGAGATTACTGACTCTTTACTTAAAACTACCTTATCCACAGAATCCTTATCGGGAATATCATACATACAATCTAGAAGTAGCTTTTCCATAATTGACCTTAGGCCTCGTGCACCAATTTTTTTTTCAACAGCTAATTGAGCAATTTGCTCTCTACCATCTTCAGTTATCTCGAATTCAACCCCTTCAAAAGAAAAAAGAGCCTTGTATTGTTTTGATATTGCATTTTTTGGTCTTGTAATAATCTCTTTTAAATCATCTAAAGATAATTCATTCAGACTAGCGCTTACAGGAAGTCTTCCTACTAATTCAGGTATTAATCCAAATTTAATCAAATCGTCATTTTCAAGTTGTGAAGTCATTGGTTGGTCCTGATTAATTGATTTATTAAAACCTATCGACTTTTTATTTACTCTATTTTTTATAATTTTATCAATGCCTTCAAACGCTCCCCCACAAACAAACAATATATTTTTTGTATCAACTTGAAGGAACTCTTGTTGAGGATGTTTTCTTCCACCTTGAGGTGGTACGCTAGCTGTTGTTCCCTCAATTATTTTTAGCAAAGCTTGTTGAACTCCCTCACCAGATACATCTCTTGTTATGGATGGATTTTCACTTTTTCTGCCAACTTTATCAATTTCATCAATGTATACGATACCCTTTTGAGCCAAAGCTACATCATAATCACATTGCTGAAGTAATCTTAAAATAATATTTTCAACATCTTCGCCTACATATCCAGCCTCCGTCAACGTGGTAGCATCAGCAATTGTAAAAGGTACATTTAAAAATTTTGCTAGAGTTTGAGCTAAAAGTGTTTTACCACAACCTGTTGGTCCAATAAGTAATATGTTTGATTTAGAAATTTCTATATCTTTTGAGGGGTTTTGAACTCTCTTATAATGATTGTAAACAGATACAGATAGAATTTTTTTTGCATGATCTTGACCTATTATATGATCATCAAGATAATTATAGATCTCACTTGGTTTTGGTATCTCAAATTTTTTCTTTGTGTCAATTTTATCATCTTCAACAAGTATATCCTTACATAAAACCACACACTCATTACAAATATAGACATTAGGTCCAGCAATTAATTTTTTAACCTCTTCTTGGCTTTTACCACAAAAGGAGCATGATATTTTTTTATCAGAGCTATTAGCAGAGATTATTTTTTCATCCGACATTTTTATTTTTCAATTCTAGTAGTAATTACTTTGTCTATCAAACCAAATTTTTGCGCTTCTTCAGGGTCAAAGAATCTATCTCTTTCCATTGCCTTTTCTATTTCACCAATGCTTATTTTGGTATGCTTTTGATATATTTCATTGAGTCTTTTTTTTGTCTTTAATATCTCTTCGGCATGAATTTTAATATCACTTGCTTGTCCTGAAAAACCACCAGATGGTTGATGAATCATTATTTTAGAGTGTGGTAAGGCATACCTGTTGCCCTCTTTTCCTGCAGCGAGTATTAATGAACCTGCAGAGGCAGCTTGACCAATACAAACAGTATGAACAGGGCATTTAATATACTGCATGGTGTCATACATTGCCAATCCAGCTGTGACCAGACCACCAGGTGAATTAATATAAAGATTAATTGGTTCTTCAGGATTTTCAGACTCTAAAAATAAAAGTTGAGCGCATATCAAAGAGGCAGTTTCATCATTGATAGCACCTGTTAAAAAAATAATTCTTTCTCTGAGCAGTCTGGAGAAAATATCAAAAGATCTCTCCCCTTTTCCTGATTGTTCAATGACTATGGGTACTAGATTCATGATTTTGAGATCCTTTTTTCATAAACTCTTCTAAGCTTAACTTAGTTTCTTTGATTTTAAAAGTTTTCATAGACTCATCTGCTATTTTATTTCTAAGGAGAGTACCATAAGCAGCTTCTGCCGTTCTTTGATCAATTTTTTCACCATAATATTTTTGAATATACTCTTGGAGTTCTTTCTGATCAACTTTTACATTTAAAAATTTTACTAATTCAGAAAAAAGAACGTCTTTTTGAATATTCTCACTTGTGAGTTTTTTTAAACTATCAATTCTTTCTTTGTGCTCATCTTTCATTTTAGATAAATCAATTTGATATTTTCTTTTAAGCTCAAGATTTACAACCTCCTCGTTGATATCAAGTTGATTATTTGCGGATCCAGTAATCATTGATATTTTATTATTTGCAAAATTTAAAAACTCCGTATTCAAATCACCTCCTCCTGCACAAGGAGAGTAAATGTCAATTTTTTCAAAGGATGTATCTTGGAGTTGACTACAAAATTTATAACCATCTCTCTCAATCAAATCTTTTTTTTGCTCTAAATCAGAAATTTCAATATTTGCACCATCTTTTTTACACAAAGAAGCAATTCTAGATCCAGTTTTTCCATATCCCTTAATAAATATATTTTTATTTTTTAATGACTCTTTTCCATATTTGAATTCAACACATCCTAACATTGAGTAAAAAACACCTAATGCGGTACCTAATCCGGAGTCAGAACCTATAGGGTTACAAACATGATCTGAGTATTCCCTAAATCCTCTTAGATCCTCATCAACTGTTCCCATATCTCCAGCTGTTATATAAGTACCATTTAGTTTGTTTAAAACTTCTCCAAATAAACTATATGCATCTTTTTTATTTATTTTAGAATGAATAGTAGCTTTTCCACCACCAAAAGGAAGTTCAGCCAAAGAATTCTTATATGTCATTGCTTCAGCTAATTTTAAAACATCTTCTTCTTGCTTATTAAAATCCTGATAATCGAAATATCTACATCCACCCAAGGCAGGGCCTCTTTTAGTATTATGAATAGCAATTACTGAGTAAAAATTAAATTTATCCTCCTCAGCATAAACGACTCTTTCAAATCCATCTTTTGGTTTATCTTTAATATTTAAAGTCATTACTACTTATATGATCAATTATTTTAAGGTCTCCTTCTAAAAAATCATATTCACGAATATCCTTGATTTCAATCCATTTTAGTTCTTTATGAAAATTATTTAAAACCTTACCACTGAAATTATTGACTAAATAAAAATATATGAATACCTTTTTATTCAAGTCTTTATAAATAAAATTATAACTGATCAATTCCTCATAATTTATTATGTTAATTGATAACTCTTCATTTATCTCTCTAATTAAGGCTTCTTCATTAGTCTCATCATTTTTGATTTTACCACCAGGAAATTCCCATTTTAATGGATGATCCTTAAAGTTTGGTCTTTGACATATTAAAAGTTTATTATTTTGAAGTATTAAGCCTGCTACAACTTTTATTTGTTCAATTTTCATATTTTGTTTTAGCAATATAAATCCCAATCAGGATTAATGTACTTCCAAAAAATTGAATCAATGTTAATTTTTCTTGGAAAAAAAGGTACGCCAATAAGGTTGCAGCAATAGGTTGTATCAAAAGACTCAAAGACGATAAGGAAGCAGATAAAAATGCTAGAGAGTAAGCTATAAAAGATTGTCCAATGAATTGG
>CACDTV010000026.1 GCA_902555695.1 uncultured Alphaproteobacteria bacterium
GCCGTAGTAGACAGCTGCTAAAAATATTATTGCTGCAGTGGGTGGTATAATAAATGTAATTGGAATAAGTATTGCAACACCATTAACTGAACCAAGACCAGGCATTGCACCCACAAATAAACCAATTAGACAGCCAAATACTAGAAGACCAAGGTTTAAGGGTTCAAAGGATACAAAAATTCCCTCTAGAAGAAGTATAAATACATCCATCTTTTATGTCTTTACTTTACCAATCTCATTAAGAATACATAAAATCGTATACTGGATAAAATAAGGGCTCTGAAATACCTTGGGGTAAAGGTATTTTTAAAAGCCATTCAAAAAATAAAAAGGTTAAAACTGGTGTGATTAAAGAGAATACAGATATAAATAGGACACTTTTAGAACTAAAATATCTAAGATAAAAAGCTAAAAAAAAGATAAGTGAAAAGTAAATTCCCAAATAGCCTATTGCTAAAACTAAAATAACTAATGAAATAATTGTTACTGCTATATATTTGAATGCTTCAGCCTCAATAAAAGGAGAGTCATCTTTAGATTGTGGTGACCTTTTTAGAACGAATTTAATTATGGTAAGGACAGTGCAAATAAGCATGCCAAGAGAAAGGTAAAAAGGAAGGAATCCCGCACCCATGTTTTCTTCTGCGTTCCATGTAATTCTATTCTCAGCACTTTTAATCATCAGAGCGATTGAGCATAACGCTAAAATAACGGCCACCGCAATTTCTGCTCTTTTGACAGTTATTTTGTTTGTTACGCTCATATCACTCTTAATTTAAATATTAGTCAAAGTTTTTAATGATCTCACCGTGCTTAGCATATTCGATTGCTAAGAAATCTTTAAGACCAAAACCCTCTAACCAGCTCATTAACTTTCCATCGTCGATGTTGAAAGTTTGGAACTCGTCATCATGATAAACAGTGTGAAGAAGTCCTGTGTAGTACTTCTCTACCTCTGCATCAACACCAGCTGGAGCCATAAATGCTCTCATCATATAGTATTCAAGATCAGGATAACCTAATTCATATGAAGATGGTACTTCTGGGAATGCAGGATTTCTCTCAGGAGTCATCATAACTAATGCTTTTGAATCACCTGATTGATAGAATCCCATCTGCTCAGAAGGGTTGTTTAATGTAAAATCTGACTCGCCGCCAACTAGACCTTTTGCAACAGCACCACCACCGTCATATGGTACGTACTTTGCATCAAATCCAAACTGACCTCTCATCATACCAAGAAGTAATTCGTCCTCAGACATACTTCCTGTACCACCCATTACTAGACCATTGCCTTTAGCAAGTGCGATGAAGTCATCAAATGTTTCTACACCTTGAGTATTTTTACCTTCAGTTGCAATCCATACTAAGAATGTATCTGTAATAAGTCTTGCTAATGGTGTGAAGTCATTAAAGAAGTCAATTCCTAACTCAGGCTGGTTAACAGGTGTAGTTAGAACGTTGTTAAGAGTAATGATAAGTGTGTGCTCATCACCAGCTTTTTTCTTAACATAAGTCATAGCTTCACCACCAGAACCACCTTTTTTATTAATCGGAATCACTGGCTTAGATGCGTAGTCGTTTTTCTCGATAACACCTTGAACTAATCTAGCAATTTCGTCAGCTCCACCACCTTGACCAGCTGGGATAATAAGTTCAATAGGCTTCTTTGGACTAAAAGGCTTCGCAGAAGACACTGAACTAACAGCGACAAGTGAAAGTGAAACAATAACTAATGCTAATTTTTTGATTATTGACATATTGTTTCCTCCTATAGGTTAACAGTACAATAAACTATTTAAGAGAATATTAAAAATATATTCTTAATTTAGGATTTAGTTTAAAATTAGAAAAAAACCTTGTTTTAGCATTGATTTTCCTAACTTTTACAACAGTGATTGTGTTATTTAATTGTATAATGTATACAAAATACCACAGGCATTTAAATTGAAGTTTATAAATTATAAAAATGGAAGTTTGTTTCTAGACGAAAAAGAGATCGCTGACCCTCTTGATGAACAAATCCAAATTGAAATTCATTTCGCTGGAATAAATAGAGCAGATATTCTCCAAAAAAATGGACATTATCCGCCACCCTCAGGTGAGAGTGAAATTATTGGATTAGAGTGTTCCGGAATAGTTACCAAATTAGGAAAGTCAGTAAAAAACTTTAGTTTAGGAGACCAAGTTTGTGCAATTCTTGGAGGCGGTGGATATGCGGAGTACGTAAATGTTAATGAAAAACAAGTAATGCCATTACCAAAAAATTTAAATTTACATGAAGCTGGCTGCTTACCGGAAACCACACTCACTGTTTTTGAGAATATTTTCAATGTATCTAAATTTCAAAGAGATGAGGCAATTTTGATACATGGTGGAAGTAGTGGTATCGGCACAACAGCTATTTCAATTCTTAAAAATTATACAAAAAATATTTTTGTAACCGCTGGTACGAGTGGGAAATGTAAGAGTTGTATCGAATTAGGAGCCACTGATGCTATTAACTACAAAGATACAGATTTTGAAGAATATTTTAATGAGAAAAAATTAAAGGTTGATGTAATATTAGATATGGTTGGAGGAGATTACTTAAAAAAAAATTTAAAAATATTAAATTTTAAAGGAAGACTTACTTATATTGCTGCTCTTGGTGGGATTAAAGCAGAAACTAATCTTTTACATATAATGAATAAACAATTAAAAATATCTGGATCAACATTAAGATCGAGATCTCCTTCTGAAAAGGGAAATATTGTTGATCAGGTTGTCAAAGAAATATGGCCATTGATAGAGAATGATAAATATAAACCAACGATTTTTGAAACTTTTAATATGAGTGATGTAAATAAAGCACATGAGGTTATGGAAAAATCTGACAATATAGGAAAAATAGTTTTAAGCATAAAAGGAGAAAAAAAATGAATCTGCACGAATACCAAGCGAAAATATTATTAAAAAATAATAACGTTAGAGTTTTAAATGGCTACCCAGTATTAGATGATAGCGATATAGAAGCTGCTGTAGATTCTATCCAAACGCCCGTTATGGTTGTGAAGTCTCAAATTCATGCAGGTGGAAGAGGCGCGGGAAAATTTACAGATAGTGGTGATGACAAAGGTGGTGTGAGAGTTTGCTTCTCAAAAGATGAAGCCAAAGACAATGCAAAAAAAATGTTTGGTAAAACTTTAGTTACAAAACAAACTGGTCCAAGTGGAAAACAGGTAAATAGACTTTACATTGAAGAAGGGTGTGATATCAAAAAAGAGTACTATCTAAGTATGCTCGTGGATAGAGCCTCATCTTCAATTTCAATTATAGCCTCTACTGAGGGTGGTATGGAAATTGAGGAAGTAGCAGAAAAACAACCTGAAAAAATTATTACTGTTAATGTCCCTGGGGACAGTGTAATTGACCAAAATAGTTTAAATAAATTAACTGAAGGTCTAAAGATAGATCAAAACCTATCAAATGATTTTTGTGATCAAATTCAAAAAATTTACAATAGCTTTTTGTCTTCAGATGCCTCTTTGGTGGAAGTTAATCCTTTTGTATTGACTGGTGAGGGTAATTTTTTGGCTTTAGATGCGAAGGTATCGATAGATGATAATGCGCTTTATAAACATAAAGATGTAGCTTCAATGAGAGATGAAACTGAAGAGGACCCTGCAGAGATTGAGGCTTCAAAACATGAGCTTAACTACGTCAAATTAGATGGTCAAATTGGATGCAT
>CACDTV010000027.1 GCA_902555695.1 uncultured Alphaproteobacteria bacterium
TTTGATAGACAAATGCCAACAAATTAAATCTAATGAAAAAAAGACACCTGAAATAAAAATAATTAAAAATTTATTTTTTAAAACAGGAAAGTTTACTTTTTCAATAATTTTCAGTGATCCAAACATTAAAAAAAAGGGAAGGCTCACGAATATTCTAAAAAAAGCTGTCATTATTGGATCAACCTCTGAAAGTCGAACAAATATAGGAGAAAAAGCAATACTTACTGCGCCTATAATCAGTATAAGAAAAGGATTAATTTTTAAATTAGGCAAATACTTCTTCGGATTTTTCTTTTTCTATAATTGGAAAATGGATGATTGCAGAAAATAGAGAAATTACTATCGCCATTATCCAGGCTATATCGAGTGAACCATAAATATCTATAACTAAACCACCAATAAAAGAGCCAAGAAACGCTCCTGCTTGATGGGAAACCATTACAATCCCAAATAAGGTCGAAAGGTATCTTGTGCCAAATCTATTTGAAACAATTCCTGAAGTCGGTGGGACAGTTGATAACCATAAAAGACCAATACAACAACTGAAGGCTATAATTGTGAAATTGTTAGTAGGCAAAATTAATAATAAAAAAATTACTATGCTTCTTACAAAATAAATAAAAGATAATATATATTTTTTTTTAATAATGCCTGAAACCTTTCCTGAAATTAAAGTACCAATCATATTAAATAACCCAATTAAAGTAAGTCCTGTTGCAGCTATTGTAGTTTCTAAACCTTTAATTTTTGCAAAAACTGGAAGATAGTTTGAAATTAAAGCAACATGTAAGCCACAAACAAAAAATCCTAAAATAAGATAGTTATAACTTTTATCCTTAAAGGCTTTTTTTATGACATCCGATATTTTTCTTTTTGTAAATTCTTTCTTATCTTTTTTTTGAGGCTTAGGTAAAAGAAATATAAGTGAAAGAGGAATTATGAACAGAAAAAACATAGATGTAATTTGAAAAGAAAAACTCCATTTAAAGGTTGTGACTAAAAATTGATTAATAGGTGTAAATATAAACATCCCTGTTGCAGCAAGAGACATAAGTATTCCTGTAACCGTGCTTTGTGTTTTATCATCCTCAAAATATTTTGAGACTCCTCCAATTATAACTGGTACAGAAATAACACCAGCTGAAATACCTCCAATTATGCCAATACCGAATAAAAAATGTAATGGGTTTATAGCTGAAGAAGCAACATAGAAACTAAGAGAGACACCAAAGAAACCAAAACAAAGAGTTTTTACATAACCCTTTTGTTCAGCAAATGCACCTGCAATGGGTGACATAGCTCCCCAGAGCAAATTAAAAAGACCATATGTTAGACCTATAATTGAAGCACTAAAAACTGTGGAACTTAAAAGATCTGGGACATATATCCCTAGAGACATTCTAAATCCATTTCCAACTGACAGTATTAATCCAGCAACTAAAACTAATAGAATTGTTCTCATTTGCCTAAAATATATGAATCATATCAAAAAAATATGTTTATTTTTGAGGTTAAATATCTATTATACGCCGTCATGGGTTATCCTAAAAAACACAGAGGCAGAAGAAAAATCGGTTCACGAAAAAGAAGAGCTAAAAGAAGAGCTAAAAAGAAATAGTATTTTCAATTATTATAATTTATCCCTGATATTTTATGGTTGTTTTAAACAGAAGAAGATTTATATCAATACTTATTGGTGGATGCTTTGTTGGATATAAACCTTTAGTTGCGATGGAAAAATTAATTCTTTCAGATGAGGAATGGAAATTGAGATTATCAGAAGAGGAGTATTATATTTTGAGACAGCATGGAACTGAACGACCCGGGTTTAGCGTGCTTAACAATGAAAAAAGAAAAGGTACCTACCATTGTGCAGGATGTGAATTGCCACTATTTTCTTCGGATATGAAATATGATAGCGGAACTGGCTGGCCTTCATTTTTTGATTATCTTCCTAATGCTTTGGGGTTTAAAACAGATTTTAAATTGGTTTTTCCACGAAAAGAATATCACTGTGCTAAATGTGGCGGGCATCATGGACACGTCTTCAAAGATGGTCCAGAACCTACAGGTTTAAGATACTGTAATAACGGTATAGCTTTAAGCTTTATACCAGATTAATTTTTTTTAATTAGCAAATAAGTTAAAGAAATAGCAAGTGCTATCTTTAAAAGTTCACTATAAATAAATGGGTATAAACCTGCTTTTATAGATTTCTCTATTCCTATGAAGCCAGATAAGTGGGCAATACCACAAACAAAAATAATTAACGCGCCTATAAAAATAGATAAAACAATTTTTATTAAATTTTTATTGAAAAGATTTTTTGAGAAATATGCTATTGCAAAAGAAGCTAAAATCATTCCATAAAGAAATCCAAATGTTGGAGACATTACATAACCAAAACCTCCACCAGCAGCAAAGATGGGAAGACCAATGAGTCCGAGAATTACGTATGAAACAGTTGCATAAAAACCAACCATACCCATTGAGGCAGCAATAAAATATACAACAAAGGTTTGCAATGTCATCGGCACAGGATAGAAAGGAATACTGATTTTACTAGAAACTGATAAGAGAATAATTCCCAAAAGAGAAAATACTATTTTTGATAAATTACTTTGTGCGTACTGACTTAAAATTGTTATATTTTTATTTTCCATATTAACTATTTATAATTTTGGAGTGAATTGTGCAATAATTATAATTGGCCTCTAATCAATTCTTTTAACTTCAATAAATCCTTATTAAATAATCTAATACCCTCAGCTAATTTAAAAGATGCCATCTGATTTTCATTTAAATGCCAACGAAATGAGCTCTCATTCACATTAATTCTTTCAATATCTAATGAAGATGAGTTTTCTTTTGATAATTTAAGTTTAATTTCATCATCGTTTTGGCTTAACTCTTCTAAAAGAGTTGGGCTGATAGTTAATTTATCACATCCAGCTAAATTAATTATTTCATCCTTATTTCTAAATGTGCTGAATTTATTGATTTTTAAATAATTTTTTAATTTTCTTGTAATAAATTAGTGAACATTTGGCATCACAGAAAAATACTTTTTTAGGGATATCATAAAACTTAGGATCAGCCCAATATAAAGGCTCTTCAATCTTTTTTTTACATACTTCACAGCTATGATTCATTTAATTATCCTAAAAATTTAACTCTACTATTCTACTCTCTTCTATCGGCTCAGGGTCAAAGTATGGAACTGACCCATAAAGTCTGTTATCTAAACCCAATATTTCATCATAATATCTCATCATGATCTTATTAGGGCTAGCGTGTGGTGCAATTTCTTTTAAGTTTTCAATTATAAGCTCAATATTTTCAGGGGAGTATTTTGCGGCTATGCCTAAACTTGTTGCAGTAGATCGACTTATCCCCATATGACAATGGACTAAAATAGGTTTGGTTTTATCCCAATCATCTGTGAAATCTAATAATTCTTGAGTATGATGTTTCTCAGGTAATATAAATCCCTCTCTTGGCTCAGAAATATCATCAATTAACATTTTCAAGTGTCTATTTTTATCCATACCTGATGGGGTTTCAGGTTCAAAATTTTTATTAATAATGGTAAGCATTTTATCTGGGCTGAATTTATCAACACACTCTTGGATAT
>CACDTV010000028.1 GCA_902555695.1 uncultured Alphaproteobacteria bacterium
GATGAAAATTTTTTCCACTTCTTACAGCATTTTATATCAAATAATATTCCATTGACTATATTTACCTCTGAAAGTTCTATTGAAAATTTATCGGACAATTTTTATTTAGCAGATATTGAGTCAAGGTTAAGACAATTTAATTTATGCAATATACAAAATCCTGATAAAGACCTTCTTTTTAAATTAATAAAAAAATATTTATTTTTAAAATCTATCACTGTCCCAGATCAGATTATTATTGAAGTAATGAGTCATATTGAAAGAACATATCTAGCAGCATTTGATGCCGCAAAAATCATTAATCATTTGCTTTATGAGAATAACCATAATATTAATTTGTCACTAATTAGAAAGTATTATGAACAATTATAGAGATTATTATTTAAAAGATATTAACAATAAACTAGTAGATAAAAAAATTACGGTTTCCGGATGGGTTAATAGAACAAGAGATCATGGAAATTTATTATTTATAGATTTAAGAGACTCAACCTCACTATTACAATGTGTTGTAGATAATACATCTGTTAATTTTTCTGAATTATCAAAAATAAAAAACGAAGATGTTATTAAAATTTCTGGTCTAATAACCAAAAGAAGCGAGGAAACTATTAACACAAATTTAGAGTCTGGTGAAGTTGAATTGAAAATAGAAAATTTTGAAATATTAAGCCGATGCTCAAAAACTCTCCCACTCGAGGTAAATTCTGATAATGATTATGGTGAAGAGATAAGATTAAAATACAGATATTTAGATCTAAGAAGATCTAAAATGCAACGTAACATTAAGCTAAGAAATCAAATTATAAATTATGTAAGAGATTTTATGAATAATGAAGGTTTCATGGAATTAGCAACGCCAATTTTAACAGCTCCCTCTCCAGAAGGTGCAAGAGATTACCTGGTACCCTCCAGATTACATAGAGGATCCTTTTATGCTTTGCCTCAAGCACCTCAGCAATTTAAGCAACTTTACATGGCTTCTGGTGTTGATAAATATTTTCAAATAGCTCCATGTTTCAGAGATGAAGATAGTAGGGCTGATAGATCCCCTGGTGAATTTTATCAAATTGATATGGAAATGAGTTTTGCCACACAAGAGGATGTTTTAGACGTCATCAGTCGTTTACTATTTAATACTTTTGATAGATTTAAACCTAAAGATAAATTAATAAATAAACTTCCATTCCCAACTTTTACTTACAAAGATAGTTTAGAAAATTTTGGATGCGATAAGCCAGATTTAAGAAATCCTCTGAGATTAGCCAATGTAACAAATTATTTTGAGGGCTCAGGTCTTCAAATTTTTGAAAATTTAATTAAAAAGGGCGCTATTGTTAATTGTATTCAAGCTCTCAATTCTGAGGGTAAGCCAAGAAGTTTTTATGATAACCTTAATAAATGGGCGCAAGAACAAGGAAAAAAAGGTCTTGGATATATCAATTTTGAAAATTCATTACCCAAAGGCCCATTAGCTAAAAATTTTAATCAAGAAAAATTAAACCAAATGATTAAAGATAATAATTTTAATCTAAATGATGGATTACTTTTTGTGTGTGATTTACCAAATGAGTCATATGAGTTCTCATCAAAGGTTATTTCAAAAGTTGGAGAGGATTTAAACTTAATTGATAAAAATAAATATGAATTCTGCTGGATTGTTGACTACCCAATGTACGAAAAAGATGTTTTAAGTGGTAAGATTGACTTTAGTCACAATCCTTTTTCTATGCCTCAAGGGGGAATGGATGCATTGACGAAAGATGATCCTCTGAGTGTTTTAGCATATCAATATGATATCGTATGTAATGGAATAGAATTATCATCCGGAGCGATAAGAAATCATAGACCGGATATCATGAAAAAAGCTTTTGAAATTGCAGGATATGGCGAAATCGAAATTAAATCAAAATTTAGTGCTCTATTTGATGCTTTTCATTATGGAGTTCCCCCACATGGAGGATGCGCACCGGGTCTAGACAGAATAATTATGTTACTAAGTCAAAATGAAAATATTAGAGAAGTAATAGCTTTCCCGTTTAACCAAAGAGCTCAAGACTTAATGATGAATGCACCAGTTAAAATAGAGGATAAACAGCTAAAAGAGTTAAATTTAAAAAAAGTCAGCGATTAGCTTTAAGTATTTTTTCAACATCTTCAATTGTTAAATTTTCTCCATCATATTCTGGAGGAATTTTATAATTCATTATACCAATTTTGAAATAATATTTTCCTGACTTTCCTTTATAAAGATTTGCTCTTTGTTTTCTTCTTTTAAGAACTCCAATTTCTCTTACTTTATTTGTAGGTTTATTTTTTTTAATAGTTATCAATTCCACAGCTTGATCTAAACTAATTTCCAAGACATCATATTTTCTTCCCAAAGAGGCAAAAATATCTTGGTATTTAACATATGGTCCATACGCTCCTATGTTTGCTATTACCGGATCTTCACTATTTGGAAAATTTCCAAGTGTTATTGGTAGCTTAATTAACTGACTAGCAATATTCATACCAATCGTATTTTGATCATAGCTTTTAGGAAGAGTTATTCTTTTAGGCTTATCTTCATCAGTTTCTTTTCCTAATTGTAGATAATAGCCATAAGGACCCAAGTGAACTGCTATTTCTTTTTTAGAGTCAGCATCTATTCCTAGGGTTCTTGGAAAGGTTATGATTTCATCTCCCTCACGATTTTTTGGATTTACCTCTTTAACGAATGCACCTATTGAAATTGTAAATTTACATTCAGGGTAATTTGAACAGCCTATAAATCCTCCCATTTTTCCAACTTTCACCCCCAAATTGCCTTCACAATTTTCTGTGTTTGCCCAAGAGGAACATTTGATATCTATGTCTCCTCCAATTTTTTTAAAAATAACTGGTGATAATTCTTCATTTATCACATCAATAACTTCTCTATTAGGTTTACCCATAACCTCATTTATGAAAAACTCAAAATCCTTCCAAAAATTTAAAACAATATTTTTCCATTCTGCTTTATCAGCAGCTACATCATCGAGCTGATTTTCTAAATCAGCTGTAAATTTATATTCAAGAAATTTTTTAAAATAATTACATAAAAATACATTAACTACTCTACCGCGATCATTAAGTATAAATGATTTTCCACTTTTTAAAACATAACCCCTATTGACAATTGTTTGAATAATAGAGGCATAGGTTGAAGGTCTTCCAATTTCTAATTCTTCTAATTTCTTTACTAAACTGGCATCAGTATATCTAGATGGAGGAGATGTATATGACTCTTGTGTTTCAACTTCTCTTACAATGTATTTATCATTTTCTTTAATATTTTCTAATAGTGAAATAATCTGTTCTTCATCATCCTCTTGTAGGTTATAAACTTTTTTATATCCATCAAAAATTAATTTACCAAGCGTTGCTTTTAAAGTTATGTTTTTTTCTTTACAATCTATTTGAAGTGTATTTTGGTTCGTTTCAGCACTTGTCATTTGAGATGCTAATGTTCTTTTCCAAATTAAATCATAAAGTTTAAATTGTTCTTCACTAAGATAATCTTTTATACTT
>CACDTV010000029.1 GCA_902555695.1 uncultured Alphaproteobacteria bacterium
CATTAATAAGACATATCAATAGATTAATAGAACCTACAGACGGCAGTGTGGTTGTTGATGGTGAAGATGTTTTAAAAATGAATGATGAAAGTTTAAGAAATTTCAGAAGAACAAAAACTGCTATGGTATTCCAGCGTTTTGCTTTGTTGCCTCATAAGACGGTATTAGAAAATACACTGTTTGGTCTTCATATTCAAAATGTTGATGAAAAAGAGGCAAATACCAGAGCACGAAGATGGATTGATCGTGTTGGATTATCTGGATATGAGGAAAAATATCCTCAACATTTATCTGGTGGCATGCAGCAACGTGTTGGACTCGCAAGGGCTCTTACTAACGATGGGGAGATCTTGCTTATGGATGAAGCTTTTAGCGCTCTTGACCCTCTAATTAGAAAAGATATGCAAGATATTTTGTTGGAGCTACAAGACGAACTTCATAAAACAGTAGTATTTATTACACATGACCTAGATGAAGCTTTAAAAATTGGAGATCGTATAGCAATATTAAAAGATGGCATAATGGATCAAGAGGGTATCCCCGCAGATATTTTATTAAGTCCAAAGACACAATATGTAAAAGATTTTGTTGAGGATGTTAATAGAGCTAGGGTTATTAAAGCAAAACACATCATGTCAAAATTAAACGGGCAAGACAGAGATAACGCTATGTTTGTAGATCAAGATGATTTTATTGATAGATTTATTGATAAAGTTATTTCTGATAAGCCAAGTTGCCTGATTGTCAAAAATAAAAATAATGACGAAATAGGCTATTTGTCTACAAAAAGACTCTCTGAAATACTAAAAAGATAGATAAATAAACAATTTTCGGCTTTTTTGCGTCAAATAGCATCCATTTTCAAGATTTTTTCACTGTTAATGCAATACAGGAATGTTATCTTACATTTTATATCAGGGAGGATGTAATGAACTCTATTAAAAAAATACTTCTGAGCTCAGTTCTATTATTTGGAATTAACTCAGTTGCAAAGGCTGATTGTGGGACAATCACAATCGCTGAAATGAACTGGGCATCCGCCGAAATGTTTGCCCACGTTGATAAACTTATCCTTGAAGAGGGATATGGATGTGATGTTGAACTAGTTCCAGGTGATACTATGCCAACAGCTACATCAATGATGGAAAAAGGTGAGCCAGATGTGGCTCCAGAATTATGGATTAACTCCGTTCGTATTGCTTTAGATGCTGCTGTTGATGAAGGAAGACTTCACTACGCAGCTGAAGTTTTATCTGATACTGGTGAAGAAGGATGGTGGATACCTCAGTACTTAGCTGATGCAAACCCAGACATCGTAACTGTTGAAGATGCTCTAGCAAGACCAGAATTATTTCCTCACCCAGAGGGTGATGGGGCAGCGCTTTATACTTGTCCATCTGGTTGGAACTGTCAAATCAGTACAGGAAATCTTTTCCAAGCATATGATGCTGAGTCAAAAGGATTTAATCTTGTAGATCCAGGCTCTGGTGGAGCATTAGCTGGTTCAATTGCTGAAGCTTACGAAAAAGGTGAAGGTTGGCTAGGTTATTACTGGGCACCAACAGCTATTCTAGGTAAATATCCAATGAAAAAATTAGACTTTGGAGTACCTCATGACTTTGACGAGTGGAGTACTTGTACCTCTCAAGAAGGTTGCGCGGATCCACAGAAAAATTCATGGGTTGTATCATCAGTCTTTACTGTTGTAACTGATAATTTCATGAACTCTACTGGACCAGGAATGGACTACATTTCAAAAAGAGCACTTCCTAACTCAACTGTTAATGCACTTTTAGCTTGGAAGGACGACAACCAGGCAACAGGTGAAGACACAGCAATTTATTTCTTACAAAATTACTCAGAGTGGAAAAGCTGGGTAAACTTTGAAACAATGCTTGCTGTTGAGGCTGCAATAGACTAATTATCAATTTTATTAATAGAGGTGGGCTTAAAGCCCGCCTCTAATTATCAATTAAATGGAAGATTTCCTATCAGAGTTTCCAGAACTTAGTAGAGAAACACTTAGATTTATCAAAAAAGGTTTTGATGCATCTTATCGAGCTTTTTCAAGAGAATATGGTGATACAATAGAAGCAGTATTTGATCCTGTCTTATATTTCCTAGTTTGGTTTGAAAAATTATTACAAAATTCGCCTTGGCCAATTGTATTAATATGTTTTTTGGCTGTAATTTATTTTGGTAGTAGAAAAATATCTGTAACCATTGGCTCATTATTTGCCTTTTTGCTTATAGGAATATTTGGGATGTGGGAAGACACAATGTCTACGGTGAGTATTATTGGAGTTTGCACCATGCTTTCTATTGGAATTGGAATACCTGTTGGTGTGCTTATGGCAAAATCAGAACGTGCTCAAAGAATTTGCACACCAATTCTAGACGTCATGCAAACAATGCCAAGCTTCGTATATTTAATACCCGTAGTTATGTTATTGGGTATAGGAAAAATTCCCGGGCTTCTAGCTGTGGTAATATATGCGATCCCACCTATTATTAGACTTACAAACTTAGGTATAAGAGAAGTTGATAAAGAAGTTTTGGAAGCTGCTGATGCTTTTGGTGCTAATCCAAGACAAAAATTGTTTCAAGTACAATTACCTTTAGCACTTCCAACAATATTTGCAGGAATTAATCAAACAATCATGATGGCTTTAGCAATGGTTGTGATTGCCTCAATGATTGGAGTTAAGGGACTTGGTCAACCCGTTTTAAAAGCAATTACTAATCAATACTTTGCTATGGGTTTATTTAATGGTTTAGCAATTGTTGCATTGGCTATTATTTTTGACAGAGTTTCCCAATCATTTGGTCATCGTATTCAGCAACATAGAAGTGGTTCAAGAGAATAAATTAGAAATTAAGTTATTACCTATAAAAACTTTAACTTACATTTTTATTAATTAATCAATATGTTAAATAAAAGTCTAATTGGTGTATTTTTCATAACTTTTATTTATCTATTAGCAATATTTTTAAAGCAACCCCTGGAATATGTCTTTAACCTACCATTATTGCCATTAAGTCTTCTATCACTCATTTTGGGAATATTTTTTTTTAATATATTCTCCTTATCTTCTAATATTGTTGAAGGTCGTGAATTTATTAAGAAAAATATACTTCAATTAGCAATTGTTTTATTAGGTATTAAGATAAGTTTGACTCAATTATGGAGAGTCAGTATAGAGTCTATATTTGTTATAATTATCACAATAATATCGATTTTTCTGACATATTTTTTTATTAAAAAAATTTGTCCAACTAAAAAAGGGGTTTCAAAATTATTAGCAATCGGTACATCCATTTGTGGTGTCACTGCTATTATGGCTTCCTCAACGATATTAAAATCAAAGGATCAAGATGTAGCCGTGGCTGTACTGATAGTGGTTTTATGGGGAAGTATAGCTGTATTAATATATCCTTTTTTTGTGGAGTTATTTTTTTTAACAGACTTAGCTAAAGGCATTTTTTTAGGCGTTAGTATTCATGATACAAGTCAAGT
>CACDTV010000030.1 GCA_902555695.1 uncultured Alphaproteobacteria bacterium
CTGAGGGTGTGGTAGCTGCAGCTAAAGAGCTATCTATTCAAGTTCCATTGGTAGTAAGATTAGAAGGAACCAATGTTGACTTAGGAAAAGAAATTTTAAACAAATCTGGGCTCTCAATTATTTCGGCAGATAATTTAGAAGATGCAGCTCAAAAGGCAGTTAGGGCTTTAAATTAAAGGAGAAATTATGTCAGTATTAATTAATAAAAACACAAAAGTTATTTGCCAGGGTTTTACTGGTTCTCAAGGTACATTTCACTCAGAACAAGCTATAAAATATGGAACTCAAATGGTTGGTGGGGTGACACCAAAGAAAGGTGGTCAAGAGCATTTAGGACTTCCTGTGTTTAATAGTGTTAAAGAGGCAAAAGACAACACAGATGCAAATGCAACTGTAATATACGTTCCACCACCTTTTGCAGCTGGTGCTATAATTGAAGCTATTGATTCAGACATGGAACTAATTGTTTGTATAACTGAAGGAGTTCCAGTGCTTGATATGATGCAAGTAAAAAGAAAATTGGAAAAATCAAAATCGCGTTTAATTGGCCCCAACTGTCCTGGAATAATTACACCTGATGAATGCAAAATAGGCATTATGCCAGGTCATATTCACCAAAAAGGAAAAATAGGAGTTGTTAGTAGATCTGGCACACTAACATATGAAGCAGTTGCACAAACTTCTGCTGTAGGTCTGGGTCAATCGACTTGTATTGGTATTGGGGGTGATCCTATTAATGGAACAAACTTTATAGATTGCCTTGATCTTTTTTTAAAAGATCCCGAAACTGAAGGAATCATAATGATCGGAGAGATTGGTGGAACTGCTGAAGAGGAAGCTGCAGAATTTATTAAAAAATCTGAAATAAAAAAACCAGTTGCCTCTTTTATAGCTGGTGCTAGTGCTCCTGCTGGAAAAAGAATGGGTCATGCAGGTGCTATTATTTCCGGTGGAAAAGGCACTGCAGAGTCAAAGTTTAGTGCTTTAGAAGAAGCAGGAGTTCATATATCCAAATCACCAGCAAAGCTAGGTGAGACAATCAAAGAAGCTCTAAACTAATATAATTTAGCTTCTTTAGCTCTAAGTTTAGTTAAAGCAAGAACTGTATCAATTGTTGGTGTTGGAACATTTGTAATTTTTCCAAGCTCTTGAACAGAGGTAATTAAAGCATCAATCTCCATGGGTCTATCGCGTTCTAAATCTTGGAGCATAGATGTTTTATGTTCGCCAACTGCTTTAGCTGCATCAATTCTTCTCTCAACATCGAAAGGCTTGTCTATTCCTAAATTTTGAGAAATTGCATGAGCTTCATTCATCATATTTTTTATGACGGCTCTGACTTCGTCGTTGCTACAAATTTTGACAAGTGTAGATGTTGTAAGTGCGCTAATAGGATTAAGAGAAAGATTACCAAAAAGTTTTAACCAGATATCACCTTTTATATTAGGTCTAACGGGTGCTTGAAAGCCTGCTTTCTCTAAAGTTTCAGAAAGATTTTTAATTCTATCTGTTTCCTCTCCATTTATTTCTCCTAGTTGAAACTTATCTCCCTCCAAGTGCTGAATGACACCTGGTTTGATAACTTCTGATGCGGGATTAACTATACAGCCGATGATTTTTTCAGGGCCAATTCGATCCCATTGGCTTCCATCTGGATCAACTGAAGTAACTTTTTTATCTTTGAAATCAGGGTTAGTGTGATTGTAGAAATACCACCATGGGATACCATTCACACCCCAAACAAATGAAGTATCATCTTTCATAAGAACTTCAAATGCATCAAGACAACCAGGAACTGAATGCGCTTTTAGTGTAACAAAAATATAATCTTGCTTTCCAGCTTTTTCCGCTGTGTCTACACACTTTGGATACACAACTAGTTCTTTGCCATCTTTTCTTAATCTTAATCCATCTTGCTTGATTGCCTGATAATGAGGCCCCCTAGCAATTAAAGTTACATCTGCACCTATCTCAGTAAGTTTTGCTCCCAGATAACCACCAATAGCCCCTGCACCGTAAATACAAATTTTCATTTAAGCCTTTAAATGTTTGATAGCAGCAGCAACACCACTTCCAAGTTCAAATTTTATTCCCACATCGTACATGGCTAATTCTGCGGTAGAGATTGCACCTAAAATCATCGTGCTGTTTAAATCTCCAAGGTGACCTATTCTAAACAACTTTCCAGCTACTTTATTAAGCCCTCCTCCAAACGAGGTGTTATACTTATTGTATGCTGTTTTAACAACATCAGTAGAGTCAATTCCCTCAGGTACCATTATTGCTGTAACGGTATTTGAATAAAGTGATGGATCTTTTGCACAAAGTTTAAGACCCCATGCATTAGATGCTTTTTGAACAGCTTGAGCTAAAAATTTATGACGTGCATAAATATTATCAATTCCCTCTTCCATCATCATATTAAGCGCCTCTCTAAGTCCTCTTAATAGTGGCATTGGATTTGTATAAGGCCAATAGCCTGTTTCATTTATTTTAAGCATATCATGATAATCATAGTAAGCTCTTGGTAAGTTAGATGTTTTTGCAATTTCTAATGCCTTTTGGCTTACACAAGATATAGCTAAACCAGCAGGTAACATAAATCCTTTTTGAGAGCCTGAAACTGCAACATCAACCCCCCATGCATCCATTTCAAATTTGATTGAACCTATTGAGCTTACGCCATCAACAAATAGTAAGGCTGGATGATTTAGATTATTCAAAAGATCTCTTGTTGCTTTGACATCATTTGTAACGCCTGTTGAAGTTTCATTATGGGTTACAAGAACTGCTTTAATTTTATGATCTTTGTCTTCTGATAATATTTTTTCAAATTCGTCATGAGGCGTCCCAGAACCCCACTCTAAATCAACTTCCTCAACATCAATATGTAATTTTTTACACATTTCTATCCAAAGGTGTGAAAAATGTCCAAATCTAGCTGATAAAACTTTATCTCCCTTACTTAATAAATTTGTAAGTGCTGCTTCCCATCCACTTGAACCTGTACCAGGGAATATAATTGGTTGTGCAGATGTTGTCTCAAAAATTTTTTTTAAATCGTTTATTAGTGGGTGCCAAAATATATCCATACCGGGTGCACGATGGTCCTCATTTGAAATATCCATCGCCTGTCTTACTCTATCTGGCATGTTTGTAGGTCCTGGTACGAAAAGTGAAATTTTACCTGGCATAATTTATTCTTTATCCTTTCTATACAAATAATGACCTTATGGATTGCTTTAATACAATATTTATTAAAATTTCACAAAGTGAAATAAAAAAGTCAATATTTTGGCATCTCCTACGGGAATCGAACCCGTGTCTTCACCGTGAAAGGGTGATGTCCTAACCGCTAGACGAAGGAGACATCGGTGTTTAAA
>CACDTV010000031.1 GCA_902555695.1 uncultured Alphaproteobacteria bacterium
GCCATCTAATCTTGAACCATAAATACCAAATTTAAAATTTGCCAAATTATCTGAGTTTTTTACACCTTTTTGATCTTTCCAGAGTGTTTGGTTTTTTCTGTAATGCAATAACTTTCCATTTAACCAAATTTTATGAAAAGCTTTGGAAATATCCTTTTTATTAAAATTAATATTGAAGACTAAATCATACCATTTATTTCTTTGTAAATTTTTTGCAGATATTATTTGGTACCAATCATGCCTAGCTTCACAAAAAATTCTTTTATCAGTATCCTCTGGACCTCCAGCACCAGGTGAGCAATCATCATTCCCTCCTTCAATAATAATAACTCCCTCACTAGATTCGTGTCTCCAAAGCAAACCTTTCTTCTTGTCTATTTGAAGCATAAACATAGGACCAAAAAAACTCTCTGTGCTATGAAATTGCAATATTGATTTATTCATAGCACTATCATTATTTAGTTCGTAATTTTCTGTGATTAAAAAAGAATAAGATAACCATATTTCTCCTTGAAAACCATAATTAGTTCCAACCTCTACTCTTTTTTGTTTTTCACCATTTGGTCGTGAGCAATCTTTTAATTTGTTATAACACTCATCTCCTGGTGCTTGGATAAAAAAAGCAGTGTCTCCGTATCTTGTTTTCTCTTTCTGAAGTTGAAAAAGTACCAAGTTCTTTTTTCTTTGATATTTTTTTATTTCTTCTTTTGAACTAGCATTCCAACCTGGGTCAATTTTAAAACCTTTAATTGTTGTATCGCCAAAGCTCATACCAAGTGTCTTTAATCCATGAACATCTTTTGATTTATAAGAAGAACATGAAAATAAAGAAAAAATTAAAAAAAACGAAATGAATATTTTGAAGTGGCGGGAGCGACGGGACTCGAACCCGCGACCTCCTGCGTGACAGGCAGGCGTTCTAACCAAACTGAACTACACCCCCGACAATTGTCGAATGGTGGGCGATGACGGACTCGAACCGCCGACCCTCTCGGTGTAAACGAGATGCTCTACCAACTGAGCTAATCGCCCTATCTAATTTGCAAAAAATTAGACTGTGGACTTTATTAGTTCTTTTAGCTGTTTTCCAGCAAGAAATTTTGGCTTTTTTGATGCAGGAATTTGGATTGACTCTCCCGTTCTTGGGTTTCTTCCAGTCTTAGCTTTTGTGTTAGCTACCTTAAAAGTACCAAAACCGGCAATCTTAACATCCCCTCCTGCTTTCAAAGTAGATGTGATAATATCAAATAAACTTTCTACAGCCTTAGTTGCATCTGATTTTCCAACACCATTTTTCGTACTATATTCAGCAATGAGTTCATTTTTGTTCATACCGAACCTCCTTAGTGATTCTATTAGTTAATTGTAGTAAGAAAAAGGTAAGAAAATCAACAACAATATACTAGTTGACGAATGTTTTTTCCTGATTTTGCTGGTTTTTTGGCTTCATAGACTCTGTAACTAGGTGTCTCCAGTCCAATTTTTTGTTGATTTTACTAATTTTTCCATCGAGAGCTAAGTCCAATACCTCTTTAGCAAACTCGACTTTCTTAATTATCAACTTGTTTTGAATGTCTTTTTGTATTTCAACTAAGTCCTTTTCATTTTCTTTTGGGATTATAACAGTTTTAATACCGTACCTTATCGCAGCCAATAATTTCTCTTTTAATCCCCCAATTGGAAGAACTCTTCCTTTTAATGTAATTTCCCCAGTCATTGCAATGTCTCTTTTAATTTTAATATCAGTTAGAGATGAAATTAATGAGGTAAATATTGTAATTCCAGCACTTGGACCATCTTTAGGTATAGCTCCTTCAGGTACATGTAAATGAATGTCTATTTTATCGAAAACCTTTGGATTTACTCCGAACTCAACGGAATTAGATTTAATGTAACCTAAAGCAGCAGTAATAGACTCTTTCATCACGTCACCAAGTTTACCTGTTGCATTAATCATTCCCTTACCTGAAGATAAATTAACTTCAATATTTAAGATATCTCCGCCAACCTGAGTCCATGCAAGCCCATTGGTAATGCCCACTAAATTTTTCTTTTCTAAAACACTATCCTTGAATTTTTCTGGGCCTAAAAAATTTTTTATAGCTTTATCATCAAAAACAAATGGTTTTTTTGACCTTGATTTATTTTTTTCTAATTGGAAAACAAGTTTTCTAAATAGCTTATCAAAAACTTTTTCAAGCCCTCTGACACCCGACTCCCTAGTATAGTGTCTTACTATTTTTGTAATAGATGCCTTATCAAGCTTAAATTCATTATTTTTTAAAATATTTTTATTCATTTTTCTTGGTATTAAATATTTTTTTGCAATTTCGACTTTTTCTTTTTCTGTATAACCAGATACTTCAATGACCTCTAATCTATCAAGAAGAGGACCAGGTATGTTGTAAGTATTACCTGTACATATAAACATTACATTTGATAAGTCATAATCAACCTCAAGATAATGATCATTAAATTGATTATTTTGCTCAGGATCTAAAACTTCTAATAATGCAGAGGATGGATCTCCTCTCCAGTCACTACCCACTTTGTCAATTTCATCTAATAAAATAATGGGATTAGATGTTTTGGTTTTCTTCATAGCCTGAATAAATCGACCAGGCATTGAGCCAATATAAGTTCTTCTGTGGCCTCTAATTTCAGCCTCATCCCTAATTCCACCAAGAGAAATCTTTGCAAATTCTCTGCCAGTAGCTCTAGCTATAGATTTACCTAATGAAGTCTTACCCACACCAGGAGGTCCTACAAAACATAGTATTGTACCAGATGCTTTCTTTGATCTTTTTTTGACTGCTAAAAATTCAAGTATTCTCTCTTTTACTTTTTCGAGACCATAGTGGTCGTCATTTAATATTTTTTCAGAACCTTTTATGTCTATGACTTCTTTTGAGAATTTTTCCCATGGTATATCTAATATCCATTCTAGGTAATTACGAATTACTGATGCTTCAGCAGACATTGGGCTCATAGATTTTAATT
>CACDTV010000032.1 GCA_902555695.1 uncultured Alphaproteobacteria bacterium
ATCAACTATTGGAGAATTGTTTATATTTATTCCTATACCTGTTTTTAGATATGATTTTTTACCTAAGATAGTTGATTTGACAACAACACCAACAATTTTTTTATTTTTATAAAACAAGTCATTTGGCCATTTGTAGTCTAGTTTAATATTAAAATTAATTTTAAAAAATTTGTGAATTATGTAACAAATATGAAAGTTATTTCTTAAAGCATATGAAGCTTCTAGTTTTTGATTAATCGTTAAATAAATATTACCTATAGGGCTTGACCATTTTTTTTTACCCCTTCCAGTGCCTTTAATCTGTCTAAAAGATTGGATATAAAAATTATTATTATTTAAAATTTTTTTATAATTATTAAAGCCGATAATTTCATCTTGTGTAGAATTAATCGAGTCAAAGATAACTTTATACAATTTTTATTTGAAAAGATTATCTACTAAATTAATTAAAGGGTCTGGATAGATGAAAAATAAAGTTATAATTAATCCAGATGCTATAAATATAACTTTACCTGTTTTGTTATTATCATCTAGTAACTCTATTTCTAATTTATTGAAAAACATATTTTTAATAATTGTTAAGTAATAGAAGGCAGCAATTACTGAACTTAAAACAGCAATAATTGATAAAAAAATAAATCCATCGTTAATTGAAGCTGAAAGAATGAAAAACTTTGCAAAGAACCCTGCAAAAGGTGGTATTCCTGCAAGAGAAAAGAAAAACACCAACATGCTTATGGATTTTGAATTTGAGGTGAATCTTAAACCATTGAGTTGGGATATTTTTGTAAATTCCCCATCTACAGTTCTCAAGTTCAGTAAAACAGCAAAAATACCAAATGTAGTAATCAGATAAATAATCAAGTAAAAAAATAAGGTCCCCTCAGACATAAATTGATAACTCATTATTCCAAGAAGCATAAAACCAATATGGTTGATAGAGCTAAAGGCTAAAAGTCTTTTAATTACTTTTTGTGTAATGGCTCCATAGACTCCTACTAATAATGAAATAGCGCATACCATTTGAAAAATATAATTGAGAGATTTAATATCAGAAATGTTAAGTTCTTGATAAACCCTGAATAAGAATATTAATGATGCAAATTTAGGTAAAGTTGCAAAAAAGAGTGTAGATATGGTTGGAGATCCTTCATACACATCAGGCGTCCAAATATGAAATGGAGCAGCGGAAACTTTAAAAAATAAAGAAATAAGAACTAATGATAACCCTATTTCGCTTATTGCAGTAAAATTATCTAGGTTTTGTATATTAAAAGACCCAGTATCGTAATAAATCATTGAAATACCAAATAGAAGAAATCCTGATGATAAAGCACCAAGAGAAAAATATTTTATACCTGCTTCATTAGAAGATAAATTTTTAGTATTGAAAGCAGCCATCAAGTACAAGGATAAAGATTGTAGCTCTAAACCAATAAAAGCTGTTAAAAAATTATTACTAGAAATAAGAACAAATGAGCCAAGAATAGCGAAGAGTATAAATAATACATATTCGTATCTATATAAATTTTCATTCTTCAAAGATCTTTTTAACAGTAAAATGAATAAGATTGAGCCAATAGATAAAATAATCTTAGATAAAACAAATAAATTAATCGTATTAAGTGACAACTGTGTGGCGCTATAAAAATCTTTTCCATAATTCATAAGCAGAATACTTAAGAAAATAAAACCTAAAGTATTTAAAGATATGGCCCTGTCCTTATTAATTAATCCAAAACATAAAGTAATTAAAATCAAAGATAAGATAAAAATTTCTGGTATGAATTGATATAAATTAATCATTATATAATGGTTAAGGAAATACTCTTATTTATCATTTCAAATAAAAGTTTTGGATAAATTCCTAAAAGCATTGTGAGAAATGCTAAACAGGAGAAGTAGAAAATTTCAATATTTGTTAAATCAGCTAATTGCTTAATATCTGATTTTAAATCTCCGAAATTAATATTTTTGTACAATAAGAGCATGTATGAAGCTCCTAAGATTACTCCAATAGCGGTAAAAAAAGTGAGATAAACACTAACACTTATAGTTGACATTATAACTAAGAACTCACCAACAAAACCACTAGTTCCAGGAAGACCAACAGATGAGAGCATAAAAACCATAAAAAAGAATGAATATTTAGGCATTACATTTGTTACACCACTATAATCAGATATCATTCTGGTGTGATGTCTTTCGTATACCACACCAACTATTAGAAATAATGCTGCAGAAACAATTCCATGACTTATCATCTGAAAATACGCACCATTAATTCCATCTTGAGTTAAAGTGAAAATGCCAATGGTGACAAATCCCATATGAGCAACAGAGGAATAGGCAATCATTTTTTTCATATCTAGTTGTCTGAGAGCTACGATTGAAGTGTAAACAATAGCTACACAACTTAGTGCAAAAATCATTGGTTGAAAATAAATTGAGGCATACTCAAAAAAAGGTAATGATAGTCTAATAAACCCGTATGCACCCAATTTAAGAAGCACACCAGCTAAAATTACTGATCCACTCGTGGGCGCTTGAACGTGTGCATCAGGTAACCATGTATGAAAAGGAAACATTGGTACTTTTACAGCAAAAGATGCAAAAAAACATAAAAAGAGAACCAACTCTATTTGCTGATCAAATGTAAAATCCGAAATTAACTCAATATTGCCTGATTTTACTTTAGAAATAATATAAATAATCGCAAGTAACATTAAAACAGACCCTGCTAGTGTGTAAAGAAAGAATTTGAAAGTAGCATAAAGTCTATTTTCTCCTCCCCAAATTCCAATAATCAAAAACATCGGGATTAAAACAGCTTCAAAGAAAACGTAAAAAATTACAAGATCGATACTAACAAATACTCCTATAATAAAACTTTCAAGCAATAAAAAATAAATAACAAATTCTTTAGCTCTATTTTGAATAGAGTTAATAGAACACAATAAACAAATAGGGACTAAGAAGGTAGTCAGTAATATAAGT
>CACDTV010000033.1 GCA_902555695.1 uncultured Alphaproteobacteria bacterium
ATGCCCCTGAAATGGCTTATTTCGAATGTTTACATGAGGTAAAATTAATTGTTGATCTAATGTATGAAGGTGGAATGGCTAACATGAGGTATTCCATATCTAATACAGCTGAGTACGGAGATTATACCAGAGGCCCAAGAGTAGTTCCCAACGAAGCTACTAAAGCTGAAATGAAAAAAGTTTTAAGTGAAATACAAGACGGTACTTTTACTAAAGAATGGATGGCTGAACATAAGTCAGGGCAAATAAAGTTTAAACAAATGAGAGACCAAGGTGCAAAGCACCAAATTGAAGAGGTAGGAGCTAAATTAAGGTCAATGATGCCATGGATAGCATCTAATAAACTTGTAAAGGATATCTAATATTGACAGATAAAGTACTAATATTTGATACTACTCTTAGAGATGGAGAGCAGTCTCCTGGGGCTTCGATGAATCAAGAAGAAAAACTCTCTATTGCTAAATTATTAGAGGAGTTAAATGTTGATATTATTGAGGCTGGTTTTCCAATAGCCTCTAAAGGTGACTTTAATTCAGTTCAAGCAATTGCAAGTGAAATTAAGGACTGCCAGATTGCAGGATTAGCTAGGGCAAAACATGAGGATATTGAAACAGCTTGGAATGCTGTAAAAAAAGCTAAAAATCCAAGAATTCACACATTTATTGCCACAAGTCCAATTCATATGAAGTTTAAACTCAAGTTAACTGAAGAGGAGGTCTTAGAAAAAATTAAAGACAGTGTATCATTTGCTAGAAATTTATGCCCTAATATTGAGTGGAGTTGTGAAGATGGTGGGAGGTCCTCAATTGATTTTCTTTATAAATGTATAGAGTTAGCTATTGAAAGCGGTGCATCTACAATAAATATTCCTGATACAGTCGGTTATACCTTACCGTTTGAATTCGGAGAGATTATAAAAAAAGTTAAAAACAATGTTCCTAATATTGATAAAGCAATAATTTCTGTTCATTGTCATAATGATTTGGGGTTAGCGGTTGCAAATTCTCTCAATGCAGTTGAAAATGGTGCAAGACAAATTGAATGTACTATAAATGGATTAGGAGAAAGAGCGGGTAATGCTGCACTAGAAGAGGTGGTAATGGCTATGAAAGTCAGATCAGACCTTTTAAAAGTTCAATCTAATGTCAATACGAGTGCCATTTCAAAAACGTCAAAACTTGTTTCATCAATTACAGGTTTTCCTGTTCAGCCTAACAAGGCAATTGTAGGTGCTAACGCATTTGCCCATGAGTCAGGAATCCATCAAGATGGCGTATTAAAAAATGTACAAACTTATGAGATTATGTCACCAGAGACAATTGGTTTAAAAAAATCAAGTTTGGTGCTTGGTAAACATTCTGGCAAACATGCCTTTAAAGAAAAATTAAAAATTCTAGGTTACGAGGTTGGTGATAATTATATCAATGAAATTTTTGAAAAGTTTAAGCTTTTAGCTGACAAGAAAAAAGATGTATATGATGAAGATATAATTGCTCTCGTTGATGATACTTATTTAAATCAATCTAATACTTTAAAACTTAATAGTTTAAGTATCATGTCTGGCACTAACTCTAAACATGTTGCCTCTTTGGAGTTAAACTTCAAGGAAGAACTTAAAGAGGTAAGTGGATCAGGAAATGGCCCTGTGGATGCAGTATTCAGTTGTATATCAAAAGTATTAGGAATATCTCCAAAATTAGTTTTATACCACATAAATGCCATTACGCCTGACTCTGACGCTCAAGGTGAGGTCACGGTTAAACTTGAGCATTTCAATAAAGAATTTATTGGTAAGGCATCTGACATAGATATTATAGTTGCATCTGCAAAATCTTATATAAATGCATGTAATAAAATATTAAACTTTGAAAAAAATTCTAATATGCAAGAAGGGGTATCTGAGATAAGTATCTCAAATATTAAAGGAATATAAATGTTAAAATCTTTTGGTTCTTTTTTAAGTGAAGACATGGGGTTAGACTTAGGTACAGCTAACACACTTGTTTACGTGAAAGGAAAAGGAATTATATTAAATGAACCCTCTGTAGTTGCGATTGCTACAGATAATAAAAATAATAAATCAGTCTTGGCTGTTGGGAGTGAGGCAAAATCTATGCTTGGTCGTACACCAGGAAGAATTGAAGCTATAAGACCGATGAAAGATGGTGTGATTGCAGATTTTGACATAGCTGAAGCAATGATTAAACACTTTATAAAAAAAGTTCATAAAAAAAGTTTTTTTGCTAATCCGAATATTGTGATTTGTGTTCCATCTGGAGCAACAAATGTTGAAAGAAGAGCTATAAAGGAGTCTGCTGAGACTGCTGGAGCAAAAAAAGTTTACCTGATTGAGGAACCTGTTGCAGCAGCCATAGGGTCTGGTTTGCCAATTTCAGAGGCATCCGGTTCTATGGTAGTGGACATTGGAGGAGGAACAACAGAAATAGCAGTCTTATCTTTAGGAGGTGTCGTTCACTCTAGTAGTATAAAGGTAGGTGGGGATACTATGGATGATGCGATAGTTAATTTCATGAGAAGTGTCCACAAACTAGCTATAGGAGAATCTACTGCTGAAAGAATTAAGACTGAGATAGGTAGCGCAGGTAACACTGAAGACGGCGATGGGAAGACCTTAACTGTCAAGGGAAGAGACCTTATAAATGGCTTACCTAGAGAGGTTGTTATATCAGAAAGACAAGTGGCTGAAGCACTATCTGACTCATTATCTCAGATAATTACAGCTTTAAAACGAGCACTTGAAGTTATTCCGCCAGAATTAGCTGCAGATATAGTTGATAAAGGTATAATGCTTACAGGTGGAGGGGCTTTACTTCAACGTTTAGATGAAGCGATTAGAGTCACAACTGGACTACCTGTTTCTATAGCTGATGACCCTTTGACTTGTGTAGCTCGAGGAA
>CACDTV010000034.1 GCA_902555695.1 uncultured Alphaproteobacteria bacterium
TGATATTGATATGACTAAGTGTATTTATTGTGGTTTATGCGAAGAGGCATGTCCAGTAGATGCAATTGTTGAAGGACCTAATTTTGAATACGCTACTGAAACAAGAGAAGAATTGCTTTATGACAAGGAAAAGCTTTTAAGAAACGGGGATATTTGGGAAAAACAAATTAGCGAAAATTTAAAAAGGGACAGTAAATTTAGATAATGTTTCTTGTTGGCTCTTTTTTTTTGTTTGCAGCATTTTTGATCACCACATGTATATTTGTTATATTTTCAAAAAACCCAGTTAACTCTGTACTCTTTCTTGTATTAGCTTTTCTAAATTCTACATTTCTTTTTATTCTTATTGGTGCAGAGTTCGTTGGCATTATTCTTGCGATCGTTTATATAGGAGCAGTAGCTATATTATTTCTTTTTGTTGTGATGATGCTCGATATACAAATCACAACTTTAATGTTCAACATTAAAAGATATATACCCCTTGCGTTACTTTTTGCTGGTATAATTTTAGCTGAAATAATTTATTTAACTGTATTTAAAACTTCAAAAGATAATTTAGACACTTTCATTAGGTCTAAAAATAATACTGAGCAAATTGGAGATGTGCTTTACACAGAGTACTTTATTGATTTCCAGTTAAGCGGTATCGTTTTGTTACTTGCTATGATTGGTGCAATTGTTTTAACACATGTGTATAGACCAACTATCAAAAGACAAAACATAGAAAGTCAAAACTCAACTACAGCCCAAGATAGAGTAAAACTAGTAAAAATTAAGTCTGGTGAAGGTATTAAAGATGACTAGCCTTACGTATAATCATTTCTTCATACTTTCTTTAATTGTTTTTATTATTGGGTGCTTCGGATTATTTTTAAATAGAAGAAATATGATTCTAATTTTAATGTGTATTGAAATTATATTATTGGCTGCAAATATTAATTTTGTATCAGCTTCGGTTTTCTTAAATGATATTAATGGTCAGGTATTCTCCATTTTTATTTTAACTATTGCCGCTGCAGAAGCAGCCATTGGCTTAGCTATATTAGTTATTTATTTCAGAAATAAGGGAGAGATTGACATTACTCAAATCAATCAACTAAAAGATTAATGTTAAGTTATAAATTACTTTTTTTTCTTCCTCTAATTTCAACCATTTTTACATATCCTTTTGGAGTGTTATTAGGTGAAAAAACTGCCCAATATTTCTCTTCTACTCTAATATCTATAGCAGCTATTTTAAGTTGGTTCTTATTTATTACTTTTTCTAGTTCTTCATCGTCTGAAATTATAATTCCTGTCCTAGAGTGGTTTTTTGTTTCTGGTCAGTTCTTTAATTGGGGAATTTCTGTAAATTCTCTTACTCTTTTGATGTTAACACTTGTTCTCACAGTTTCTGCATTGGTTCACATTTATTCAATTGAGTACATGTCTCATGATAACTCAAAAGTAAGGTTCATGACTTATTTGAGTCTATTTACCTTTTGTATGGTTGCCTTAGTTGTAAGTGATAATTTAATTCAATTATTTTTTGGATGGGAGGGTGTTGGTCTAGCCTCTTATTTATTGATAGGTTTCTGGCATCATAAGAAGTCTGCAAATTTAGCTGCTATGAAAGCTTTTTTAGTAAACAGAGTTGCAGATTTTGGATTTCTTATCGGTATCGCAACTCTCTATATATTTTTAGACACATTATCTATTAATGAAATAATTGAAGGGAAAGAGAAATTATTTAGCTATCAAATTAATTTTTTAGGATTTGAAATTAATGCTCTAATTTTTTCTTGTTTTTTCCTTTTTATAGGTGCTATGGGAAAATCTGCTCAGTTTGGCTTTCATACATGGTTACCTGATGCTATGGAGGGACCCACACCTGTCTCAGCATTAATTCATGCAGCAACAATGGTAACAGCTGGTGTTTTCTTGACAGTAAGATTTTCAGAATTAATGGTTATGTCTGACTTCATAATGACTTTTGTTTTAATAATAGGTCTGTTAACAGCATTCTTCGCTGCATCAGTTGGCTTTTTTCAAAAAGATATAAAAAAGGTAATAGCTTATTCAACTTGTAGTCAGTTGGGTTTCATGTTTGTGGCTTGTGGTTTAGGTGCATTTAATATCGCAATTTTTCATTTAATAACACATGGTTATTTTAAGGCATTACTCTTTTTATCTTCAGGGTCTGTTATTCATGGTGTTCATGATGAGCAAGACATGGATAAAATGGGAAATCTTTTTTCAAAGATGAAAATCACCGCATTAATGATGTGGATAGGTACACTAGCTATTAT
>CACDTV010000035.1 GCA_902555695.1 uncultured Alphaproteobacteria bacterium
AAGAATATTTATATGAATAAACTATTAATAATTTTTTTTGCCTTAATATTTTTTTTAAAGCATATAATTCATCTTAATGCAAATAACGATACTTATATAAACACTTCAAATATTATTTATGACGAGGAAAAAAATATTGTTGAATTGGCAGAAAATTCAAAAATTAATATAAATGACACTAATATTCTAGTTGATAAAGGTATCATTGATTATGACAATGATCTTATTGAGGTCTATGGAAATTTTTACCTATACCAAGAATTAAACATTTTAAGTGGAAAAGATTTAGTAGCTAATACTAACCTAAGTAACTTTAAGGCAAATGAAGTTAGCTATATATATAACAATGATTTAAAAATAGACTCTAATAAAGCAGAAAGATCTGACAATTTTATAGAATTTTATGATAATTTTTTGACACCATGTGAGTTAAATGGCTTTTTTAATTGCCCTACTTGGTCTTTAAGAATTGATAAAACTAAATACAGTATTGAGGAGGATAAATTTAATCACTACGATACTTTCCTTCAAATCGCTGACTATAAAGTTTTTTATTTACCTTATTTTTCACATTATGGTAGTAAGGCCCCAAGAAAAAGAGGTTTTTTAACACCTACGCTTGAATTTTCAATAGGAGGTGAGTCTGACACAGGAATTATAACACCTTATTATGTACCAATTAATCAGAGCACTGATATTCTTTTCAAACCTAAGTTATTTTTAGATACAAATTTTGAATTTATTGAAAGATTTAAAGTTGATACTTTTATAAATAGTAGAAGGTCCGGGGGTGCTATTGATCTTGAAATATATAATGAAAGAAAAATAAATAAAGATATATACAGCTCTGCCAAATTTAATACTAAACAAAAAATAAATAAAAATAATATTTTATCTTTAAAGGCATTAGTTACTAACAGCATATCAACTACTAGGTCAATTAATGAGGAGCCTGTAAGTTTTGAAGATATTTTTATTAACCTTGATAGCTACAACGTATTGAATAAAGATGATTATTTAAAGAGTGAAATTTCATCGGTAGCTTCACTTAAGTCAACTGGCTCAAACTTTATTCCTATAACTCCATCAATAAGATATGAGAGTATTCATAATCCAACAAATGAAACGTCTTTAATGAATCAATTCTATATTGGGATTTTAAAAAGAACCAATTCTAATATTGATAAACCATCTGATACATATTTCTTCAAATTAAATAATTATTTTTCGTCAAATAAAAAAATTAACGATTTTAATTTATTTAATAAATTAATTTTAAAAAATAATTTAAACAATTACGAATTCAAAGATAATCCAAGTTTAAATAATGAAGTTTTACAAAGTGATGCAATATTATCCTCTGATATATTTTTTAACAATAGTGAATTTATAAAACCAAGATTAAAGATTATTCATCACATGAATATTTTATCTGGGAATATAATAAATGAAGATAGCAAAGCATTGACATTTAATTATCAAAATCAATTTTCAGATAGTAGGTATTTTGGTGAGGATTTAAATGATAATTCAAGTAGAATAGTTTATGGACTAGAAAATAAAATAGAACCATTAGGTCATAAAGTAGAAATTAAATTTAATCAATCATATGATTTTGTTGCAAATACAAATTATACCAGAGACATTAATCAAAATTCAAACCTATCTGATTTTGCATTCGAAGCAAAAACTAATTTTAAAAATTTATTTTTTCAATTAGATAGTCGATTAAATAGAAATAATCTTTCAAAAAAAGAAATGAACTATGATTTAAGTTATTCTAATTTTCTTGATTTGAATTTAACTTACAATGAAACAAATGGAACAGCTTTCAGAACTTCATCTACAAATACAAAGTCATTGGAGCTTGGTATTGGTAAAAAGTTGAATAAAAATGTTAATTTATATTACAACTCTAACATGGATTTAAAAAATAATTATAGCCCTTACTCTCGATCATTAAATTTAAATTTAAATGATGATTGCTCAAGACTTGTTATCTCATATAAAGATGTAAGGTTTAATGACAACTACAATACAACACCTAGTGAAACTATAGGTATAAGTTTTTATATGGATTATTTAGGTTTTTTTGGATATGAGCAAAAGACAAACGTTTTTTTTGAGGAACCAGGGAATATTAACTATGGTTTATAGATTAATTATCAGTTTATTTATATTTCTTTTTTTTTCATTAAATATATCTGCCAACGTTTTGTATCATAAAAATGATTTAATCATAACTGAAATAGAGCTTAATATTTACAAAGATTTT
>CACDTV010000036.1 GCA_902555695.1 uncultured Alphaproteobacteria bacterium
AGGCGCTGTGATGGATTACATAGATCATTGTGAAATTATAAATCATGAAAATTGGGATAATTTTTATCTCTATTCAAAAAAAAATCATAGTAGGATAATTTTAGCTACTACTAAGACTGATAATAACCTTTACGGGTTTAAGTTTGAAGATAATGATATTATTTTATTTGGAAAAGAAACAGCAGGTGTGCCAGAAACAATTCATAATACTGTCAATGACAAAATAACGATACCGATAAGCAGCAAAACAAGGTCATTAAATCTTGCTACCTCTGTTGCAATTGTCGTTTCATCTATTAAAGCTGATTTTTAAGATAAAAAATCTAAAAATTGCCTCAGCTCATTATTCGCTTTTAAAAAAGTAATGGTATTTTTTGGAAATGGCATCTTGTAGATCTTATTAAGTTCTTGTGATATTTTTTTTTCTTTTACAAAATCTGTAATGTTTTTTGAGAGTAACATTACAGCTTCCAAATCAGCTGGAAAGGTTTTTGTATTTTCAAATAATGAAAGAAACCTGATATATCTTATTGCCCTTAGATAATCTTTTTGAATTTGTACAATTGGGTCAAAAATAAACTTCAAGTAGTTATTTTTAAAATGCTCAACACCTGAATAAAAATCGAACACCTCCCCGATTAAATTTATGTATATGCTATTAAATGTAAAATCTCTTCTTAAAGAGTCCTCTTTAATACTAAAGGCATTAGCAGTTTTTGAATGTCTTCCAGATGGGGCTACATCTTTTCTAAATGAATTTATCTGGAACTCAAAATCACCTAATTCGAACGATATACTTTTATAAGCTTGATAATATTTTGCACTATCATATTTATCTAAAATTTTATCGACCGTTCGATCATCTAATTCTGGAATAACTACATCAATATCTTTGTTTTCGTGATTATCTGATAATAAAGACCTAGTAGCTCCTCCAATAAGATAAATATCATTTTTTTCAAATGGAAGCATACTGCAGATTTCATCAAAATTAGAAATATTAGAGATTTCTTCTACTTTTTTTTTTAAATTCATCTTCTAATTTAATTCCATGAGTTCTAGCCATCTTTGCTCTTTATTTTCCAATTCTATTTGGAGAGAGCCTAATTTTTTAGTTGTGCTAATAAATAACTCATAGTCCTTTTTATAAAGATCTGGTGCCTCTATGATTTTTTCAAAATGAACAATTTCTTCTTTCAAAAGGTCTATTTGATTGGGTAAATTATTAAGCTCATATTGTAATTTAAAGGTTAACTTTTTTTTATGTAAATTTTTTAAATTTATATTTTTCTTTTCAGATTTATTTTCATTTTCAGAATAGTTATTAGTATCATATTCAATAAGATCTTTATTTTTTAAGAAGTCATGATAGCCACCATTAAATAACAAAACATCACCATTTCCTTTGAAAAATAATATTTTATTTACTAATTTGTCTAAAAAATCTCTATTGTGTGAAACAACTACGAGAGTCCCGTTGTAATTTGAAAGTATAGACTCTACTAAATCTAAAGTATCAATATCAAGGTCATTAGTAGGCTCATCTAAGATTAAGCCACTTTTAGGATTTGATAAAACTTTTGATAAAAGTAGTCGATTTTTCATTCCACCAGATAAACTCCCGACAGGATCATTTGCTTTAGATGGATCAAAATGGAAATCTTTTAAATAACTGCATACATGTCTCTCTTTACCCTGCGTTTTTAAGTAATCGCCACCAGAGGGGACTAAGACCTTCTTTATTGGTAAATTGTCTTTTAAATCATTTCTTAATTGGTCAAAATAGGAAAACTCTAACTCTTTTCTTAATTTTAAAGTTCCCGATTTTAAATTCAGTTCATTAAGCAAAATTTTTAAAAAAGTTGTTTTTCCAGATCCATTACCTCCCAAAAGACCAATTCTATCTTTTTTGCTTATTTTTAAATTAAAGTTTTTTAAAATAAAATTTTTATTATTTTCTTCATAGTAAAATTCTGCATTGTGAAACTCTGCAACATTTTTAAAATTCTTTGAATTCTCATAAATTTGATTAATTTCAATCTTTTTTGTAGCTTTTTTAAATTCGCTAATATCTTTGTCTAAATTTTCCTTTAGGTCTTTAGCTTGTTCTAACCTTCTGGTATTTCTTTTAACTCTTGCTTTAACTCCTTTATTAGCCCAATTCACCTCTAAATTGACAAATTGCTTCCTATTTTGTAGTTCT
>CACDTV010000037.1 GCA_902555695.1 uncultured Alphaproteobacteria bacterium
CTGATCTTGTTGTTTTTTTTTCTTCCAAAAAATCTATTTTAGTCAAACCATCAACGAGGCCAGATATTGCATTGCCAAAATTTTTTTTTAATTCATCTTTTGAAAATTCAGTATCTTCAATGACATCATGTAGTAAACCAGTAATTACAGTTTCAGTGTCTAATTTTAATTCAATTAGTGATTTACATACTTCATATGGATGAATTATGTATGGATCTCCAGAGGCACGAAATTGATTCTTATGAGAATTTTCAGCAACCTCAATAGCTTTTACAAATAGATCCTCTCTAAAATTTTTATCATATGACTCTAATGCGGATTTAAACTCGCTGTAACTCTTGTTGAAGTAGCTGGTTTGAAACATCAGCTAAAATAATAAACTAAATATAACTTTTAATCTTCAAGAAGATGGTCTTCGTTTTCTTCTTCTTTCTCTTGAACTAATTGATAACTCTTAATAATGTCTTCTTTGACATCTCCTACACTAATTTTTTCATCAGCAATTTCTCTAAGAGCTATGACCGTGCTTTTATCATTATCTAGTGGAACCTGGGCTTCATTACCTGCGTTAAGAACCTTTGCTCTGTGAGATGCCAGTAAAACTAAATCAAAAAGACTATCAACGTTTTTAGTACAATCTTCTACTGTAACTCTTGCCATGTGAGGTTTATATGAAAAAGTATGTAAAATTTCAAGAAAATTATTATTTTTTTAAAAAATTCTTTGTCTTTTACGATCCCACTCTCTTTGCTTAATTGTCTCCCTTTTATCAAATTTCTTTTTACCGACGCCAACTCCAAATTTTACTTTTGCTAAACCTTTTTCATTAAAGAAAATCTCCATAGGAACTGCTGTAAAACCTTTTGTGGTCAACATTCCTAAAATCTTCTTTATCTCTCTTTTATTAAGTAAAAGTTTTTTAACAGATCTCGTCTTCTTTTTGAGGTCAAAATTCTTACCTCTTGAAATAATTTCAAAATTATTAATGTAAATTTCACCTTTTTGTTCATTAATAAAACTTGACTGAATAGAGGCTTTTCCACTTCGAAGTGGTTTAACTTCATTACTTTCAAGCACTATTCCAGCAACATAAGTTTCTTTGATTTCATAATCAAATTTTGCTCTACGATTTTGAATAGACAATTATATAAAATTTAAATCTTTTACTATTTTTCTTACTTGTTTTTTTGTATCAGAACTTAATTCGTACAAAGGTTCTCTTACATCAGCATTACATTTACCCATTAAAGAGAGGGCATACTTAGCTGGTGTAGGATTAGGTTCAGCAAACAATATTTTTGACAATGGAGCTAATTTTAAATTTACTTTATCAAATTCCTTATAATTCTTTTTTTTCCAATAATAGTGGAGCATTGATGTAAGTTTAGGAGCAACATTAGCTGTAACTGATATACAGCCATGCCCACCTTGAGCTAAAAAACCAGCAATAGTTCCATCTTCACCAGACAAATAATTAAAATCTTTTTTCATAAAAGTTCTCATAATCAAAGGTCTTGACATATCATTGGAAGCGTCTTTGATTCCGACAATGTTTGATACTTTATTTAGTTCCTTAAAGCTATCAAAAGACAAGTCTACAATTGATCTTCCCGGTATATTGTAAATTAGTTGTTTTAAAGGTGAAACTTTTGCAATTTTTTTGAAATGGTTAATCAAACCTAATTGATTAGGTTTATTATAATATGGTGTAACAACTAATCCATAGTTTGCTCCTGCTTTATAGGCGTGTTTGGTAAATTCAATTGCCTCTTTAGTGGAATTAGATCCTGTGCCGGCAATAACAGGTATTTTTTTTGAAGAAACTTTAATTGCGAACTCAACTAACTTCATATGCTCATCATGTGATAAAGTTGGGGACTCCCCTGTGGTTCCGCAAACTGTTACCCCAGATATTCCGCTTTTGATTTGCCAGTTTAATAGTTTTTCAAAACTATCATAGTCAACATCACCTTTTGAAAAGGGGGTTATTATTGCTGGTATAGATCCTTTAAGCATTATTATTTTTTACTATTTTTATATCAAATATATATGTTTTTTTATGGCGGAGAGAGAGGGATTCGAACCCTCGGTACAACTTGCGT